>VGRU01000074.1 GCA_016875255.1 Deltaproteobacteria bacterium | reverse complement strand
TTCCCTTATTACGACACAGTCTCTGAAGGGGGAGGAGTTAAGTAAGTTCCTTCCCTTGAAAGAGGGGGGAGAGCAAAGTTAGCGCATATGCCCTCCAGGGGAGAAGGAGGGGGTGAGGGGATATTTCAGATATCTTTGGTTAGTATTTGAGAGAAACATAATGGGGAAAGTAATTGCACATGGCCGTTAGGCCACTCACGAACCATGAAAATGGTCCGTAGGTCACGGTTAGGGTTAGGAGGCCCGCATCGACTTCCGGTTACGGTTACGTGTAAAGAATTAAATTACGATAAACGTAGCCTTTTATTAACGAAACGGGTATCGTTACCTTTACCGTTAGACTTTTATTTTCTAAGTAATGACTATTGATCGGATCAGAAGGGTGTTGGTTGTCGGTGCGGGGACCATGGGCCACTCGATTGTGGGCCACTCGATTGGACTTGTTTTTGCACAGGGCGGGTATGAAGTCGATCTGGTGGATGTTCATGACGACATTCTCGGAAAAAGTCTCAAGCTGATTCAAGCCAATCTTCGGACTCTGAAAAATGCGAAGATGATCGAGGCGAGATCGATTCCAAAGATTTTGGGTCGAATCCATCCCTCCACTTCCCTCGATGTGGCGCAGAAGGCTGACCTGGTTGTTGAGGCAATATCCGAAAATCCGAAAGCGAAGAAAGAACTTTTTCAGACCCTGAATCGCCTCTGCCCTGAGCGGACGATCTTCACCAGCAATACTTCCTATCTCAATATCTTTCGGCTGACAAAAAAAATCCGTCCCGAAAAGATGTTGATCTGCCACTGGTATGCTCCGCCCCACCTCATCCCTCTGGTCGATCTGGTCAGGGGGCCTAAGACATCCGAGGTGACAATCAAAAGAGTGAAAGAAATCTTCCTGAAATTGGGTAAGACGCCGGTCGTGATGAAGAAGTTCATTCCTGGATATATTGTCAATCGCCTTCAGAGGGCCATGGCAAGGGAGATCTTCTTCCTCCTGGATGGAGGATATGC
This sequence comes from Deltaproteobacteria bacterium, assembly GCA_016875255.1. Next base: position 13,312 of record VGRU01000074.1, on the reverse strand, counting down.
CACAGCGGAGGAGATCGACAGGGCAGTGAAGGGCAGTCTCGGAATCAGAATCCCTGTCGTTGGAGTGGTTCAACGCTATGATTATACGGGACTGGATCTGGCCCTCGCCTTTGAGAGAAACCCGTCCATCCATCTGGTCTCAAAAGAGAGAAGTCCTAAAACCCTGAGCCAGTTGGTGAAGAAAGGATATTTCGGAGTCAAGTCAGGAAGAGGGTTTTATGACTATACCTCGAAGAATATTGCAGATGTTTTGAAAGAGCGGGACCAGAAGTTGATCAAACTGCTAAAATTTTTAAAAGAGGAAAGGTTCTGATTCATCCCCCCACCTTAATCCCCCCCACAAGGGGACTGTGTCGTAATTATTATTTGGTCACCCTGAATTTATTTCAGGGTCTCGTAAGTATTGGATTCTATTAGATGCTGAAACAATACTGAATTAAGTTCAGCACAAGGTTCAGCGTGACATTTTTCTCTGTTTTTCCCTTTACGACACAGTCTCAAGGGGGGAGGAAATAATTAGTCGAATATATTTTCTTGGGGAATTTTCCCGGAACTTTATCCATCCTTTCGTTGTCTATATAAAAGGGGACATACGGATTTTTAATGGAGCGTTCTCCGAAGGTTCAGAAAGAGGTGATTGAGAATTGTAAGGCAGGAGACGAGAGCGCTTTTGCGGAGATCGTCCTCGCTTACCAGAAGAAGGTTTTTAATATCGCCTTTCGGATGTTGGGGAACAGGGAGGAGGCGAAGGAGTTGTCCCAGGAGGTCTTTCTCTCCGTCCTGGAGTCGATTAAGGATTTGAGGGAAGAGGTCAAATTTGAGCCCTGGCTGACGCAGATGACCTTGAACCATTGCCGAAACCGCTGGAAATATTTGAAGCGAAGACACTATTTCAAAACGGACTCGTTGAACGATCCCATCGGAACAGAGGATGGAGAGATGGAAAGGCCGGTCTATGATCCTTCCGGTAATCCGGAAACCCTCTTCGAAAAAAAGATGATCCGGGAGTTTGTCCAGAAGGGGCTGTTAAAATTGAAGGAGGATCAGAGAGAGATGATTGTATTAAGGGACCTCCAGGGGTACTCTTATGAAGAGATAGGGAAGTTGCTTTCTCTACCTGAAGGGACGATCAAGTCAAGACTTCACAGGGCCAGAATGGACCTCAAAGGGATTCTGGAAGGATCGATGCATTAACAAGTTGGTCAAGGTGAAGAGGTTAGGGTTATGAAGCCCGTTTGGTTTAGGGTCAAACGGTTAAGGTTACGAAGCCCGTATCGGTTAACGGTAACGGTTGCGTAAAAAGCATTAAAAGACGACAAACGCAGCCTTTTATCAACGAAACGGGCCTCGTTACCCTTACCGTTCCACTTTATTTTCTGTGCAATGAATGGAGAGAGTCTATGGAATGCAAAGAGGTTCGTGACCGGTTCTCCTCCCTGTTTGAGGGGGAATTGAAGCCGTCGGAAGAGGAGAGGATCAGAGAACATCTTGGTTCCTGCCAGGATTGTCAAAAAGAGTGGGAACAGTTCAACCGGATGATCCACTGGCTTCACACGGTCGAAGAAGAGGAGGCGCCAGAAGGGTTTCTCTCAGAGATACAGAAGAAACGGGAGGAACGAAAGGGGCGAGAAAGGCGGGGAGGGGATCGGTTCTTCCGTTCCATGAAGATCCCTGTCCAGGCCGCGGCCATGGTGATGATCGTTTTTTTAGCCCTTTATCTTACCAAAATGACGCCCTTTGATATGCTTCAGAAGAGGGCTGTTGAAAAGCCTGAGGTTCTGCAATCGGATAGAGAAAAGAAAGAGCCCGTTTTAAAAGAAGAGGAGGGGCAAAAAGTGACCACGCCTCTCCCTGAACTCTATCGAGAAAATTATCTTGCAGAAGCCAAACCCTCTGTTGCGGATGAAAAGGTAAGCGATCAAGGTCAGGTTGTTCAAAAAATGAAAGAAGAGGATAAGGAACCGCCTGCCCCTCCCCTGAAAGAAGAGATGGCAACGACTGAACTTGTTCGTCCGAAGGAGATGGCAAAAGCAGAAGCCCCTCGTCTGGAGGAGAAGAGGAGAGAGGGCGAGAGGGTTGGAAGGGTGACGATGTCTCTTGCCCAAAAAACAGCCCGTGAAATAACTCTGAAAATCAGCGACCGGGAGAGAGCCATCTCCCGGATTCAGGAGTTGGCAAAGCAATTGGGGGGAAAAGTGGTAAAAGAGGATGGAGATGTTTTATTAGCCTCCCTGCCTGCCTCCACCTTGGCGGAATTTGAAAAAGAGTTGGCCCAGGTCGGTTTTCCTCCTTCGGCTCCCAAAGCCGGCGTTCAAAAAGAGATGAAGGATGATTCAAAACTTGCCGCTGGAACAAAGAGCACGGAGCCTGAAGCGAAGGGAAAAGAACCTTCGAGATCAGCGGTCCCCAGAGAAAATATCATTTCCATCCGCATTCACCTCGTCCCGGAATGATCGTTCCGGTTGACTTATAGAAACAATCCTTGTATAAATTATTCGTATCTACTCATCCAATCTGATCCTTTTCAAAAAAATCCCACATTTTTAACAGGGAAGAGATGTCCGGCAACAGGAAAGGAGGAGATTTATGGTAGGACGGTTAGGTTTTTTGGGGGTGATGCTTGTCGTCCTGTTCGTATGGGTCTGCCCTAACAGTCTATCGGCAGAAGAGCGCTATACGGTCAAATCCGGTGACTCTCTCTACACGATTGCGAAATCGTATGGCATCTCCGTTGAAGCTTTAAAGGAGGCCAATGGTCTGGAAGGAAGTTATCTGAAACCGAAGCAAGTTCTCCTCATACCGAATCCGAAAAAGAGGCCAGCCGGAAATGCAGTCCAGAGGGTTTCACCCGAGACCGAATCCTACATCGTAAAACAGGGGGACAGTCTTTACACGATTTCGAAAAGGGTGGGCCTTTCGGTGGAGGAGATCAAGAGGTTAAACGAGCTTCGGACGGATGTTCTCAAGACAGGCCAACGACTCATCCTGCTGAAACAGCGGGACACGAGAACAGAAGAGGTAGAGGAACTCGGCGATTCAGAAGAGGTCAAAGAAAGTCAGCAAGCCCAGGGGGAGAATCAGGTAATCCCAGAGGCTCTGGGAAAATGGAGGGGTCCTGAGGAGAGGAATCTCTTCATAAGAGTGGTTAAAACCTTTTTAGGAGTTCCTTACCGGTTGGGCGGTTCCACCCTCAAGGGAATCGATTGCTCTGCCTTCGTAAAAAAGATGTTTGAAATTTTTAATGTCGAGCTTCCCAGAACCACCAGGGAACAATTGCGGATTGGTAAGAAAGTCAGGAGAGAAGAGCTTGAGGAGGGGGATGTCGTCTTCTTCAAAACACAAAGGGCAAGCCGTACCCATGTGGGAATCTATATCGGCAACAATCAATTCGTCCACGCCTCCTACCGAGGCAAAGAGGTGAGAGTGGATAATCTGGACACCCCTTATTTTAACCAGCGGTTCATCAATGGGGTGCGCATCATCGAATTAGAGAAGGAGAGCTGAGAATATGATCCTTGCCATCAATCCTAAAAATCCGCAGTTGAGGCTGGTCCGAAGGGTAATTGAAGTTCTGGAAGAGGGGGGTGTGATCGGATATCCCACCGACACGGTTTATGGAGTGGGTTGTGATCTGTTCAACCAGGAGGCGATACGGAAGATTCATCGATTGAAGAAGATGGAGGCGAAGAAACCGCTTAGTTTCATCTGCGCCGACCTGAAGGACATCAGCCGCTATGCCCATGTCTCCAATTATGCCTATAAAATGATGAAGAGGCTGCTTCCCGGTCCTTATACCTTTGTTTTAACCGCAACCAAACTTGTTCCCAAGATTGCCATGACAAAACAGAATACCGTTGGCATTCGCATCCCGGACAATAATATCTGCCTCAGCCTTGTGAGGGAATTAGGGCACCCGATCATCAGCACCAGCGTCTACAAAACTGATGAAAGCCTTTACAACGATCCCGCCGAAATTGAAGAACGCTTCGCCAAGAAGCTCGATCTCGTCATCGACGGCGGAGTGATCGTTGCGGAGCATTCCAGCATCATTGATCTCACCGATGAATTCCCAAAAGTCATCCGAAAAGGGAAAGGGGATGTAAGCCTTTTTCAGTAGAAGGCGGATTTCCCTGAGGAGGAAATGAATGGGACGAAAGAGTCTTTCACCTACGACCTTACTCTTTCCCACGCCGGTCGTCCTGGTCACCTGTGTGGATGGAAAGGGAAGACCCAATATCATCACGCTCGCCTGGGCAGGAGTGGTCAATTCCGAGCCTCCCATGATCGGCATTTCCATTCGACCGGAACGATATTCGAATACGTGCATCCAAGAGGCGAAAGAATTTGTGGTTAACCTTCCCTCGGAGGAGATGGTCAGAGGGGTTGATGCCTGCGGGGTGGTCTCAGGAAGAGTGAGGGGTGACGGATAAATTTGATCTGACGGGATGGAAAGCTGTTCCAGCGGAGAAGGTGAGAGCGCCATTGATCGACCAATGTCCGGTTCAAATGGAGTGTGAAGTCAAACAGATCATCTCCCTCGGAAGCCACGATCTCTTTCTCGGCGAGATCATTGCCCTCCATGTGAAGGAGGAAGTGCAGAAGGAAAGGGGCCGGATCGATATTCCGAAAGCCCTTCCACTGGCTTACTGCCCGGGTGCGCAGGAGTACTGGAGCCTCGGAAAACCCCTCGGCCATTATGGTTTTACCAAAGGGAAGCCCTAACCCGGCATAGCCGGAACCAAACAGGCTTTGGGGGTTGATAAAATTCGAAATCCGAATATCGGGCGAAGCGTCCGTCTTGGACCAATCCGAAACAAATTCGAATTTTCAAAATTCAAATTTCTTAAACTTTTATCTGTTTTGAACATTTGAAATTTGGTCATTTGAGATTGTTTCGAATTGGTCCTGCTGGACGCTTCGCCCGGATTTCGTGCTTCGGATTTAAAATCCGCTCAATCTAAAATAACTTTGTTACCATTTCGCGCACAATTTCATTCATAAGGGACTAAAGTGAGGAAGGGCAAGCCGTGATCATCGACTGTCATACCCATATTTTCCCCGACGAGGTGAAAGAGAAAAGGGCAGCCTTCTGTCAGAGGGACAGGGGATTCTCTTCCGTTTACAATAATCCCAAGGCAAAGATTTTCGGAGCAGAGGAATTGATTGCGTCGATGGATGAGGCGGGGATCGAGCAGTCGGTGATCTGCGGTTTTCCCTGGAACGAAAAAGAACTCTGCGCTCTTCATAATCAATACCTGATCGATTCTGCCCTGCGATATCCCCATCGATTGATCGTTTTCATTCTTCTCCTCTTTTCGGACCCGGAGTGGTCAGCCAGGGAGTTGAAACGGGGAATTCAGAATGGGGCAAAGGGAGTGGGGGAGATCGCTTTCTACGATCGGGAGATGACCGATCAGGATATTGAATCGATGAGGCCGATTTTTAAAGAGATGGAGAAGCGGAGGATTCCTCTCCTTCTCCATACCAATGAGCATCTCGGTCATCCTTATCCCGGCAAGGGAAGGACTCCTCTGGAGGCCTTCTACCGGTTTGCCCTCGCCTTTCCATCTCTTAAGATCCTGCTGGCCCACTGGGGAGGGGGGCTTCCCTTCTATGAGCTGATGCCTGAGGTTGCGAAAGCAATGGCGAATGTCTATTACGATACGGCCGCCTCTCCCTTCCTCTATTCGAAGAAGATCTATGGAGTTGTAAAAAAGATCGTGGGCGCGGAGAAAATTATTTTCGGATCGGACTTCCCGCTGGTCCAACCCCGAAGGTATTTTCAGGAGCTGGAAGAATCAGGCCTCTCGACCGAGGACCGCGAGAAGATTTTGGGGTTGAACTTTTTGAGGTTTCTTCAATCGGAATAAGTTCCTTCCAGGCCCTGCCGGACAAAGGAGGCGGTTGCTGTGGCCAATACCGCTCCATCCTCCCTTGCGACGCTTGCCTTTGCCTTAACCAATTTCTTATGCACTTCTGTGATTTCTCCATCGATTCGAAGGGGTTGAAGGGTCGGGGCCGGTTTTTTGAATCTGACCTCCAGGGATGCTGCAATTGCATTCAATCCTAATTCATAAACCAGATTGGCCATCGCTTCATCCAGAAGAGTGCAGACGATTCCGCCGTGGACGACTCCATCCCAGCCCTGATAGATTGGCTCCACCGTGAAGGTCGTGTGGATGGTCTGCTTCTGCCGGTCGACCTGAAACTTAATTTTTAATCCGTGCGGATTCTTTTCGCCGCACACAAAACAGCCTCCATCCGATACGAATTTCATCCGGTGCTCCTTTTTTCTCCCCCTCCTACCACAGGAGAGCAATGGGGTAAGGGGGCTATGGTTGACTTGATTTCCCTTGTATCATATAGTCTGAACAAAAGGGTTGTCAATTATTTGAAAAAGGTTATCAATTTAACGGTTTGAAATAAACCTTTTAAAATCCCTCCCCACCTCCCTTTGCCAAAGGGAGGAGAAAATATTTCCCCCTTTTGACAAAGGGGGATGAAGGGGGATTAGATAACCTTTTTCAAAAAGCTAAAATGACACGAAAAGGTTTGAACGTGGAACAGGGCGATCGTTATCTGCAGGTGGCCATTGGGGCGGCCAAAGAGGCGGGTAAGATCCAGAGGGCTCGCTTTGGTCAGCCCCAGTCCGTTACCTTTAAGGGAGAATTTAATCCGGTGACCGAAGTGGATCGGCTCTGTGATCAGGCCATCCAGAAGACGATTCATCATGCCTTCCCTGACCACGACATCCTGACAGAGGAGAGTTCTTTCAAGGAGAAAGGGTCTTCCTGGAGATGGATCATCGATCCACTCGACGGGACGACAAACTATTACCGGGGTTTCCCTTTTTTTTCCGTCTCCATTGGCCTGGAGAAAGACGGAGAAGTGATCCTGGGAGTGGTTTACATCCCCCTCTTCGAAGAGCTCTTCGTCGCCCAAAAAGGAGAAGGAGCGTTTCTGAATGAAAGGAGAATCTCTGTCTCTCAAACCAATCAATTGAAGAGGAGTTTTCTTGCCACGGGTTTCCCATACGATGTTCAGGAGAACCCTGATGTCTATCTGCGCTATTTCCGGCAGTTCATCCGACAGAGTTTAGCCGTTCGCAGGCCGGGGTCTGCGGCCATTGATCTCTGTTATGTTGCCGCTGGAAGGTTTGATGGTTTCTGGGAGTTGAGGCTACAACCCTGGGATATGGCCGGAGCTAACCTGATCGTCACCGAGGCCGGGGGGAAGGTGACCGATCCAGAAGGAGGACCTTTCGATATCTATTCCGGGGGACTTCTGGTTGCCTCCAATGGGCTGCTTCACAAGCAGATGCTTCAAGCGATTGAGGAGATTGAAGAAGAGATGGGGGGATTGGGGGATCAGGGTACCAGGAGATCAGGAGATCAGGAGATCAGGAAATAAATATTGATGGTTTCGTAAAAAGTCTGAAAATCCCATTATCAGTCATTCCTGCGCAAGTCCCGCTCTTAGCGGGATATTTTCAAGTAGTCAGAATTCTCTGGATTCCCGTTTTCACGGGAATGACGACTTTTTACGATTGCATCAATATTGCCTTTGGGTGGTGTGATTGAGGATGACGGGTAAAAAACAATCCGATCTTTTTAATCGCGAGGAAAGAGAGCTTTTGGGGAGAGAAGCTCCTCTGGCTGATCGGTTGAGGCCGAAAATGCTGGAAGAGTTCGTGGGCCAGGATCATCTTCTGGGGCCCGGCAAAGTCCTTCGTCAGGCCATTGAATCGGATCATATTCCTTCCATGATCCTCTGGGGTCCGCCGGGTTCGGGTAAGACGACGCTGGCCATGCTCATCGCCTCCGTCACAAGCGGTCATTTCATTGCCTTCAGCGCTGTGCTCTCCGGTGTGAAAGAGATTAGGGAGGTCGTCCGCGAAGCGGGGGAGGAGTGGAAGTACCAGAAGAGAAGGACGATCCTCTTTGTCGATGAGATCCACCGGTTCAACAAGGCCCAACAGGACGCTTTCCTGCCCCATGTCGAGAAAGGAACAATCATCCTCATCGGCGCGACCACAGAGAATCCATCCTTTGAAGTGATTTCACCGCTGCTTTCCAGGGCAAAGGTCTTTACCCTCCGCGCTTTGAACGAAGAGGAGATCGAGGTCATTTTAAAACGGGCTTTGAGCAATCAGGAGAGGGGATTAGGTCAGTACCCAACCGAGGTTGAGGAAGAGGTGATTAAAAGGATCTCACGGATGGTCAACGGCGATGCACGAATTGCTCTGAACACCGTGGAGATGATTGTGCTCACCACTCCGCCCGATCAAAGCGGAATCCGTAAAATCACCACGAAAAATCTTGAGGAAGTCCTCCAGAGAAAGACTTTTCTTTATGACAAGTCCGGAGAGGAGCATTATAATCTGATCTCCGCTTTCCACAAGAGCCTGAGAGGGAGTGACCCGGATGCGGCCCTCTACTGGCTTGGGAGGATGCTTGAGGCGGGAGAGGATCCCCTCTATATTGCAAGGCGGATGATCCGGTTCGCTTCAGAGGATGTAGGGAATGCAGATCCTCAGGCTTTACAGGTGTCGGTTTCTGCAATGCAGGCCTTTCACTTCATCGGCCAGCCCGAGGGGAACCTGGCCCTTGCCCAGGCTGCTATCTATCTGGCAACCGCTCCTAAATCAAATTCCCTTTATACGGCATTTCAGGGAGTCCAGAAGGATGTCCGGGAGCTTGAGAACATGCCTGTTCCGCTCCATATTAGAAATGCCCCCACCTCTCTGATGAAGGACCTGGGTTATGGAAAGGATTATAAATATCCCCATGATTACCCGGATCATTTCATCGAAGAGGAATACCTTCCGGAGAATCTGAAAGGAAAGATTTACTACCACCCAACCGATCAGGGTTTCGAGAAGGAGATCAAGGAGAGGCTCGAAGCCTGGAGAAAAAAGAAAATGGAAAAAGGAAAGTAGTTGAGGTTCATGTCCAAAACGGTTTTAAATTTGACAACCATTTCTTTTTTGATTAGATTTAAATTGGGAATGGGAGGAGCAAGCAAATCTCCCATAGATATAGAGAGGGGAATTACAAATGAGAGAAGCCTTGCGATATTTAAATAATGCAAAAGAGATATTAAAATCTGTTCCCGTAGAAGATAATACCTACACAGATATTAAGCCTGTGCGGGAAGCGTTTGCAACGGCTTACCTTGCGGTTTTAGAAGCTATTAATGAATATTTAATCAGAAAAGGATTAATGAAGAAAGAGCTTCCTAAGTCAGTAGATGCATATAGAAAGGCATTGCAGAAGTATTTAGTAGTCCGCGATGGCAAAGTTTTAAGGGAGTTTGAGAAGCTCTATGACGCTTTGCATATTGCTGGATATTATAGAGGGCTTATTTATGACGTAGAGGCTGTTAAAGCCTATATGAAAGCCACCAAGGAATTTATTGGTAAAATTGACTAATGGCTTCGGAATCCAACCTAAGGGGCCTTCGCCGCCACCATCGAAATCGAATTATGGTTAAAAGATATAAGAGAGTGGAACAAGGGCATTGGTATGTTAAGAAACCGGGCCATCTTGCAAAAAATAATACCGTCTGTTCTTGTTCGATGTGTGGCAATCCGCGAAAGTTTTTTGGAAAAGTAACCCGCAAGGAAATTCTTTATTTATAAAATCCCGTCAATTGAGCCCCCCTTCTTAATAACTTCACTAATTTTCAACCCGGACGACATTTGACAACCAATGATTACTGACTGACAAATTTACGAATACAAAGACTTCCAATAGATTATTGATAGATTATTGAGGGCACTTTCAGGTAGAGAACCATCTTAGGATGAATTGGGATCACCATTTATTTTATTCCCTGCCAAGATGTTAATATTCCATTTTCAAAGTAAATATAAGTGCTATCACTATACACCCATTGTTCATGCCTTCCCCAACGGCCTACACTTTCATTAATCCTTTTTGGGCGGCCCCATGACAAAATCACCTGTTCTTCAGTCATTCCAATCTGAACTTGTTTATTTTTAATACAATTTTGAATGTCGGCGGGAAAGGATTTGATCCGATTTTCTCTTTGCCTTTTTTCTATTTCTTTTTTTCTCTGGTGCTCTGCCAACTCTTTATCTAACTGAAAGACTTTTTCTGCCAATCTCTTACAAACTTCCTCTTGGTCATCCCCACTATCCATAACAGTACTATCCGAAATATCATCACCCCGTAATGTCCACCATTTTCCATTTACATAAATCGCCAGTGGGCCATCTGATTCAAGGCATTCTCCTTTTTTAATAGTAAGCGGTTCTCTATCTCTTAAAGGAGCTTCAAGTTTATAATCTTTCTTAAAATAAACATATGTTTTAGCCCAACATATTGCCGGGAATGTAAAAAACATAACCAATCCTACAATAAAAAACCCATATCCTACTCTCATTTTGTTTTGCTCCTTTTAAAAACGTTCGCCTCTTTTACTACAATATATAACCTTTTAAGAATTACAGAGCAGAAAGTATCAGGAGGGTCTATAAGTATAACCCTTTATTTATAAAAGTTATTTTTTCTGTTTCACTCCTTCGCCGGTCATGGGGACGAAGATGACGGGGATGACATCTGTTGTCTCGATCTTTCCGGATATTTTAACAATCCTTTTTAATTCCTGAGAGTGGGTTCCCACAGGGACGACCAGCCGTCCACCTTCCTTCAACTGCTCTAGAAGAGGTTTGGGGATGTGGTCAGGCGCACAGGTGACGATGATCGCATCAAATGGAGCAACGTCAGGCCACCCCAAATAGCCATCCCCTGCCTTCACCTGAATGTTCCGATATCCCAGTTCGAAGAGCAGAGCCTTTGAAGAGGAAGCAAGGGGTTCAACAATCTCGATCGTGTAAACCTCCTTGGCCAATTCCGCTAAAATGGCGGCCTGGTAGCCTGATCCTGTCCCAACCTCTAAGACCGTCTCTTCTCCCTTTAGATCCAACAACTCCGTCATCAAGGCCACAATGTAGGGCTGGGAGATCGTCTGCCCCTCTCCGATGGGCAGGGGCTGATCCGCATAGGCTTGGGATTCATATTCTTTCGGGACGAAGCGATGGCGTTCCACCTTAAGCATGGCAGAGAGCACCCTTTCATTCTTCACCCCACGACCTTTAATCTGTGTTTCGACCATCTTTTCACGCATGACTTTGAAACCCCTTCCGGAGTCCGGCTTTGAACTCCTCCTGTCCCCACCACATCCGGCAGAAAAAACAAAAAGTATAACCCATACGAATATAAAATAGACTTTTGTCTTCATTAAAAAAAGGTTATCATAGTCCTAAAATGCTTGTCAATTCTTGTGAGATTTCTGGAAAAGCACAGAAATCTCTGATGACACCGATTATGACCCGATTACACAGATTAAGAATGCATTGATAAATAAGAAAAATCTGTGGAATCATTTTTTGAAAATCTGTGTAATCAGAAAGAGTCAATTCTTGACCCTTCGACAAAATCCGAATCTTGTTTGATATAGGAGAAGCGAAGGTGAGATTCATGAAATTGAACTCAGGGTCAACCCTGAGCAGAATTTCTGAACTTTAGGGGACAAGAGCCGAAGGGTTGACAATCCTTCAATCTTTCTGATAGGTTAAAAAATAGAGTGGTGCCATGTTCATTAAGTTAGCAAAGATTCTCAGCCTCTTTCTCCTCCTCTCCATCACCTTCTCTTTCTCTATTCTCAAAGGTCAGGATCCGGGCAGGGGGCGAACGCCTGAAATTATTTTCTTAGGCAAAGAGGAGACGAAATGGACAGAGGAGAGAGAAGTTTCTCTTCCCATCATTTCGGCTCAGGGAATTAAAGAGGAGCCGTCCGCAGGTTCGTTCGATCTGAAAGAAGACCAGATCGGACCGATGAAAAAGATGAGCCCGTCCAGCACTCAGCCCGGGTGCGCTTACACCAGCAGGCTCACGAGAGGGATGACCACCGGGGAGATGGCCTTTTACGAAAGGGGAAGGCATCACTATCTCCAGGGGAATCATGAGGAGGCCATACAACTTTTCCGACGGTTGGTTGATGAACATCCGGAGAGTTCATTAAAAGGCTCTGCGATCTACTGGATGGGAGAGGCAAAGTTTCATCAGGAGAAGATAGAAGAGGCTTTCTCCTTATTCAAGAGGGTGGTCGAAGAATATCCTGACAGCGAATTCGGCCCTTATGCCCTCTATGCCTGCGGGTGGATTCAACTGATGAAGGGAGCCTACGAGGAGGGAACTCGATTTTTCCGTTCAGCTTACGAAAAGAATCCCGCTCTCTCCATTGCCCAGTCTTCTCTCTTCTGGTCGGGGTACTGTCTTTATCACCTTGGGCGATACGCAGAGTCGATCAAGGAGATAGAAACTCATCTCCAGAAACATCCCGAAGGGATATGGCGACCGGAGGCGGAGTATCTGATGGGCGTCAACACCTTCAGGCTCCGGAAATATGAAGAAGCCGTTTCTCTTTTCAGGAGCTTTTTAAGGCGCTATCCCCGGCATCCGTTGGAGGAGAGCGGCCGGTATGCCCTGGCATGGAGCCAGGTAGAAACTCATCTCCAGAAACATCCCGAAGGGATATGGCGACCGGAGGCGGAGTATCTGATGGGCGTCAACACCTTCAGGCTCCGGAAATATGAAGAAGCCGTTTCTCTTTTCAGGAGTTTTTTAAGGCGCTATCCCCGGCATCCGTTGGAGGAGAGCGGCCGGTATGCCCTGGCATGGAGCCAGGTCTCTCTTGGAGATTATACTGGCGGAAGGAAGACCTTTGAAGAGATCCTTTTGGACTTCCCCCGTACAAAACTGTCCGATCCCATCTTCTGGGGAATTTTGAGGAGTTACTTAGGGAATAATGAGATCGAGAAGGCGATTCAATACTATCAGAGATTCCTCTCCCAGTTTCTTCCCCCGCCCTGGACCGAGCAAAGCCTCTTTGATATCGGGCGATATTACTTTAAGAAGAAAGAATATCTCTACGCGGTTTCCACCTTCCAGCAGTTCCTGAGGACATTTCCCGAGAACGACCTTCAGGAGTGGGTCTACTTTATGTTAGGGGAGTCCTTTTTCAATCAGAAGGATTATGCCGGAGCCATCGGGGCCTATCGGCAGGTGTTGTGGTCAAAGAGGAGAGCGGATTTTGAAGAACGAGTCTATTCGAGGCTGGGATATGGCCATTTCTTATTGAAGGGTTACAGTGAAGCCATCGGATACTGGGAAAGGCTTCTCAGGGAATTCCCCAACCACCCGGAGAAGAACGAGGTCTTATACTGGCTGGCCGAGAGCCATCTGCTGAAGGAGGATTACCGCCATGGCGTCAGATATGTGGACCA
>VGRU01000073.1 GCA_016875255.1 Deltaproteobacteria bacterium | reverse complement strand
CGGATTGCGGAATATAGATTCAAAAAGTCTTTGGGTTAAGGTTACGAAGCCGGTTTCGTCTAAAGTAAATGGGTTACGGTTAAAAGACTTTAAACACGAATAACATAACCCCCTAACGAAACGGGCATCTTTGCCCTTACCCTTTAACCATTAACTTTTTCAAAACGGATGGAAGAGAAAAAGTTCGAAGGCAAGTCCAAGGTCACCATCGACATTGAAAGCATCCATTGTGCGGATTGCGCTCTCAATATCGAGCGCTCGGTGGAACACCTTCCCGGAGTTCTCTCCGCAGAGGTGAGTTATGTCCTCTCCTCGGCCACGGTCTATTATGACCCGCACCGGGTCGAAGAGGAGAAGATCAAGAAGGCCATCACCCAGCCCGGTTATGTCGTCAGGGAGACCCTCGCCCAGAAGACTCGGGCCTTCTGGAGTGAGATGAGGCCCTTGCTCTTTATGGCCTCCTCCGGAATGACGCTGGTTCTATCCTATATCTCCGGGTGGCTCCACCTGGGACCAGCCCACCTTTCGACGGCCTTTGCCATCGCCTCTTTGATCCTTGGAGGCTACCCCATTCTGAAAAGCGCCATTAAGGCCCTCTTGATCCCGGATTTAAATGTGGATACCCTCGTCTCCATTGCCGCCATCGCAGCAACAGCGGTCGGCGCCTATCAGGAGGCCGCGACCGTCATCTTCATCATGCTTCTCGGCGAGTTCTTAGAGCATCTCACCGTTGGAAAGACAAGAAAAGCGATCTCCTCCCTGATCCAGCTTGCCCCAAAGACAGCGTGGGTAAGAAGAGAACAGGAAGAAGTTCGAATTCCCATCGAGGAGGTGAAGGCCAAAGAGGTTGTGATCGTCAAGCCCGGAGAGAGGATCCCTGTGGATGGGAAGATCATCTCCGGATGCGGCTCGATCAACCAGTCGATGCTAACCGGCGAATCAATCCCTATTGAGAAGGGAGTCGGGGACCGGGTCTACTGCGGAACCATTAATGAGTCCGGCTCCTGCGAGATTGAAACCACTCAGGTGGCTGAAGATACGAAGCTGGCCCAGATCAAGCGTTTGATCCTTGAGGCCCAGGCGGAAAAATCGCCCACCCAGAGGGTGATGGACCGTTTTGCCCGATACTTCATCCCGGCCATTCTTTTAATCGCCCTCACAACATTTCTCATTACAGGAGATGCTATCCGTGCGATCACCATTCTCATTGTGGCTTGTCCCTGCGCCCTTGTGCTGGGAACGCCCACTGCTGTGGTGGCCGCCATTGGAAATGCAGCCAGACAGGGAATCCTCATCAAAGGAGGAGCTTACCTCGAACAGATGGGGAGATTGAAGACTCTTTTGATGGATAAGACAGGCACCCTCACCTATGGGAGGCCTAAAGTGGTAGGGATCATTGGATTCGATGGATTGAATGAAAAAGAGGTCCTCTACTGGGCAGGCATTGCCGAGAAACGCTCCGAGCATCCCCTCGCAAAAGCGATCATGGAAAGAGCGGAAGAGATGGGCCTCATCATTCCTCACCCCGAATCCTTTGAGAACCTGAGAGGAAAGGGGGTAAAGACACAGTCGAATGGGAAGGCCATTCTGTTAGGCCGCGTCCAATTCCTCAGGGAGGAGAAGGTTGCCATTTCGGAATCGGCCATGGAGGTTTTGAAACAGAAAGAGTCGGAGGGAGCCACCTCCCTTTTCCTGTCTCTGGATCATCGCCTTCTCGGCCTGATTTCCATTGCGGATACCTTGCGGGAGAAGGCAAAGGCCACCATCGATAGGATCAGGAAAGAGGGGCTGTCTGAAATCTGGATGCTCACGGGCGATAGCGAATCGGTTGCCGACCGGATTGGAAAAGAATTAGGGATCCGGTACGAGGCAAATCTTCTTCCCGAAGAGAAAGTATTGAGGGTCAAGGAGTGGAAAAAACAGGGCCAGACAGTGGCCATGGTTGGTGACGGGGTCAATGATGCGCCTGCGCTGGCCGCTGCTGATGTCGGCATCGCCATGGGTGCGGCAGGAACGGATATTGCCATCGAGACAGCAGACATCGCATTGATGACGGATGAACTCGAAAAGATCCCGACCGCTATCCGCCTCTCTCGCAGGGCCCTTCGGGTGATTAAGGAAAATATCGCCTTTGCGCTTGTTTTTAACACCGTGCTGGTTTTTCTTTCCGCCCAGGGATGGGTGACCATGATCCTCGGAGCCGTGATGCACCAGGCCAGCTCGTTGCTGGTCATCCTGAATTCGATGAGGCTCTTGAGAAGAGAGTAGTCACATAGTTTCATGGTCTGATAGTCTCATAGTCTTTCCGGCCCGATGCATGGACGATTCGACGAACAGACTAATTGACTATGCGACTAAATAAAACTTGACCCTAAGGATTACTTTCTTTAAAATGAGGCCAATTTAAAATCGCAAAGGAGAAACTATGGACGAGAAGAAATTTAAGGAGATCATTCAGTTTGCCATTGACAAGGAGATTGAGGCTTTCAATTTTTACACCGGAGCCAGTCAGAATACAAAATACTCCGGGGGGAAGGAGCTCTTTTTATCGCTTGCGAAAGAAGAGGAGGGTCACCGCAAATTACTTCAAAACCTGAATATGGAGAAGGTTTCACAGAAAAGGATTGAGAAGGTTCCTGATCTTCATATCAGCGACTATATGGTCGAGATGGCAATGAAACCCGATCTCTCTTATGCCGATACACTCCGGATTGCCATGAAAAGGGAGGAGAAATCCCTTAAACTCTATACTGACATGAAGGAATCGAACACGGACGGAGATTTGAAGAAACTCTTCACCTTGCTCGCCAACGAGGAGGCCAAGCACAAACTGAAACTCGAAAAAATCTACGACGATGAAGTCTTGAAATAGCCTGCTGGGCTGTTGAGAGCGCTTCACTTTAGGACGGCCTCCGGCCTTGAGGGTTAATGCGAAAACACCCTCAAACGGAGTGCTCCTCAAATGAAATGCTCCTCAAGTGAAACGACCCTACAGCATCATTTGGAGGATGAAATGGAAAAATACAAATGCACGGTTTGCGGTTACATCTACGATCCGGCAAAGGGCGACGAGGATGGGGGCGTCTCTCCGAATACCCCTTTTGCTAAAGTTCCTGACGGTTGGGTCTGCCCGGTCTGCGGCGCTCCCAAAGATATGTTCGAGAAGGTTTAGGGTCGTATATTTTTAGAACAAACTACCCTGGACATTTGATCGAACAGAAGAATCCAAGTTTCTTCTCTTGCAGGACTTCGAGGTTGCCCAGAACTTCAATGATTCCCAAGCCACGGTCCGCGAAATACCCATGTAAGTTAGAAGGATAACCGACATCACTTTGTTTGAGATGGAAGATTTCCAAGGCGTTAACCTCAATGATGTTTCGTCAGCTAAAATAGCTCAGTTCTTGCTCTTTCAATCTCAGAAATCTATGATCCTTTGCTCCGTCGGGCCAGCACTTTACGTCCCAGATCGGTCGTCCTGTAGCGCTGTTTTGAGCTTCGCCGCTTATCCGGTATCGTCATCTTAAGCCAGCCAGCCACAAGCAATGGCTCGAGGTATGTCTTGCGAAAGTGTTCACGGTCCCTTAGACCAACTGCCCCCTGCAATTCCTCTCGAGTGCGGGCCGTTCGGGCCGCTTCAAGAACTGCTATCACTTGCGGGGTAACTTGCTCACTGACTTGTCCACCAACTTGTTCGGTAACTTGCCCTGTGACCTGCGGGGTGATTTTACGAGCTATTTCGATGTTTGGCCAGAAAGTGGCAGTGAAGAATCCATTAACTGTGAATTTGGGTTCAGGGCATTTATGCTTTTTTGCGTCCTCTATCATGCGTCGGATTCCTGTCCCTGCTTTTTCAATGAGGGCGATTCGGTGAAGAAGGTCTGCTATAAGCGGATTCCGCCTCACACTGCGAGTGCCAAGTTCTTCTCTGTTTAGCCCCCTCGGCAAGCCTCCGGGGTTGCTGATTTCAATTCGATCGTCGTATATTTCAACGAAAACATTTGCGCCCGCTTCAAAGTAGTCCCGGTGCATAACAGCATTTGTAATTGCTTCACGAAGTGCACGCATGGGATATTCAGGCACATCCTCACGCCTTAACTTCTCAATGCGGTAACCAGTCCTCGTGTTCCTCTCAATGAAACGGAGGCTTTCCTCGATATCACTTACCAAACCTCCAGTAAAATCCTTGCGATCCAGAATATTGACCTTGTCCGTACCTTTTGCCAGAAGACAGGTGACATACGCCTGGGGAAAGAAATGGTTTACATTTTTTGCAAAAAAGAGAACCCCCGCATTTCGGAAGATGAGACGTCTCCCAGCACGCTCAGCAACCTCAATATTCGCCAGGACATCCTCAATCCTCCCTCTGGAGGTGATCCGGCTCTGGCTAATCCAGGCATCGAATTTTTCCCGGTCGAAGTCGTCAGGTTAACGGAATTTTGGACAAACGGATAGGTCAAACCGGATCGCCCCTTCAATGCGGAAAAAATCCCGTATCTCATCGCGTGAAAGTTTCTGGGTGCTTGCCCCTTGTCGCCAAAAGAATCCCTCACGGCATTGGACAGGCTTGTTCTCGCTTTCCCGAACAATGATCACCATAACTTTACCCACCACTTCAGTTAATATTTTTACCCCGTTAGAAAGCCCCGCAGCTCTGCTGCGGGGATGGTGACTGTTTCCTTTTCAGCGAACACGGGGTTTAATGCCCCGTGTGAGCTTTCCCGTTAGAAAGTTGAAAGCTTTCTAACGGGGTTTACTCCAACATGGACCCCTCCCCTTCATGAAGAAGGATATCAAGATCTGTTTGCTTCATATCTCTCTCTGTTCAAAAAGTCGCTTAGTTGTTCTGCCTTGCTGATTTTACTTCCACATCGTCCAGTTCAATCTGGTGTCGCTGAACTTCAGTGATGAGTTCAAAAAGTTCCTCTCGGGTCAATTGCCCTCCTTTTCAGTTTCCCCTCCAGCAACCCCTGCCTATTATAGGTAGGTGCATTGAAAACAGGCCAACTTTTTTATGGATGGCATCCGATTCTTAATACCCCAGACACACTCCAGCCGAATGTCCCCAAGGTTTACAAACCTTACTGATGATGCCTGAGGTATTATCGGTTTCAGGACTCAAGATATTTTGCTCCTGTTTAATACGCTCATAACGATCCTTTTGACTGTTTCCATCTCGCCAGGATTACTCTCAGCGATCATCAGTGTAATGGATGCCAGGGTGTTTCCATCGATCAACGTCGTTTTGTCCTTCCGGTACAACATGCCATTTTTATTAAGAAAATAGAGAAATACTGTGGCTGCAATCCGTTTGTTGCCGTCCACAAAAGAATGGTTCTTAACAATCAGATAGAGAAGAACGGCTGCTTTTTCTTCGATGGAAGGATAAAGGTCTCTGCCCGCAAAAGTTTGATATATCTGCCTGATAGAGCCATGGAAACTACTATCCTTTTCCTGTCCGAATAAGGAAGAGTTAAATACATCTTTTATCTGTCCGATAATTTGTTTACATTCTTTATAGGAAATAATAGCTGCCTCTTTTTCCGTAAAACCCCTGGTATCTAATCTTTCATTATCGTAGTCATCCAGGATTCCCAGCCCTTTGGAAAAATCAGCGATGATATTGACCAGCGTTCTTGCTTGATCTAACTTGTTAGCCTGCTTGATGACGCTGCGTTCCAACAGTTGAATGCTTGTTTTTAGAGTTTTCAGTTGGGTTTCCCGCTCAGTTAACCGTTTTTCATTTAGAACATATCCGTTCATCAGATATTCTTTTAAAACGTTGTTTGACCAAATACGAAACTGAGTGCCGCGCTTCGAGTTGATGCGATAACCGACAGAAAGAATCATATCAAGATTGTAGTATAGAATTTGCCTTGTTACCGATCTTTTGCCTTCTTTTCGAACTTGTGCAAATTTTGCACAAGTTGCGTTTTCAGACAGTTCGCTCGTTTCATAGATATTTTTGATATGTTTGAGAATTGAAGTCCGATCTGTCTCAAACAGATCCGTTAATTGGTATTGGTTTAACCAGAGGGTCTCTCGTTCCAGTTTGACTTCTAATTCTGTTTTCCCTTCCGGTGTCCGATAAATAATTATTTGGCCTCTATTTTGCGCTGCTGATTTCATTTACTGCTCCGCTTTATTGCTTTGGTGAAAGGGGTTTCAGCTCGTTCTCTGCGAATCCGGTCTAAAAGGACGCTTGGGGGTTCCGCCTTGGGCTAATTTTACTTCCACATCGTCCAGTTCACTCTGGTGTCGCTGAACTTCAGTGATGAGTTCAAAAAGTTCCTCTCGGGTCAATTGTCCCTCTTTTCAGTTGCCCCTCCGGCAACCCCTGCCTATTATAGGTAGGTGCATTGGAAATATGGCAATTTTTTTATAGATAGCATCTGATTCTTAATACCCCCAGGCACACTCCGGCCGAATGTCCCCAAGGTTCCAACTTGAAACTTCAATCAAGTTTGCCGTCACTCTATATTTTGGAAGGAATTTTTGGGCAAAGGTTGTTTTCCCTGCACCGTTAGGACCGGCAATGATGTAAAGGCTTGGTTTTTTACGGTCTTTCTTCAATATTTATCCTTTGCTCATAACAAACAATTCTTCTTGTCTGAATTTTTTACATTCTTACGCACCAGCGGCAGCAATTCCTACTGCCCTCCACCATCAGGGGGATCCATGGTAATTTCCTGCAATTATATGTTTATATTTAAAACAAGGCAACTATTTAAAAAATGGGATGACTCACATTCTATTGGAAGGGGGGACTGGCAGATCAATTTTTGAGATTGGGGAGTGTACATAGACAACTCAAGACATAAGGGAACCTCTAATAATCCTCAGTTCGTCATTCCCCAGCAGGCGGGAATCCAGTGATTTCAAAACTTTCTGGATTCCGGCTTTCGCCGGAATGACATTTTTAGAGGAACCCATAAACCTTGAAACAAACTAAGAATCCTTACGGTTCGAAAGGGATTGATAAATCTTTTTTAAATCCTGGTAGTCCTGGAGGGTGTCCTTGATCATCTCGAGGTCTTTCTCGTTCAGAGGCCTAATGGGTTTGGCAGGAGCGCCTAAAGCAAGGGTTTTAGGCGGAATGATCGTATTGGGAGTGACCACGGACCCTGCGCCAACGATCGATTCCTCACCGATCTCAGATCCGTTTAAAAGGATCGCTCCTATTCCGATGAGCGATCCCCTTCGGATCTTGCATCCATGCGCCACCACCCGGTGACCCAAGACCACTTCATCCTCAAGGATGAGGGGATAGAACTTCTTGTCGATGTGAAGGACACATGAATCCTGGATGTTCACATTTGATCCGATCCGGATATAGTTCATATCTCCCCGGAGGATGCTGTAAAACCAGATATTGCTTCCCGACCCAATCTCCACATCCCCAATGACCATCGCATTCTCGGCAATAAATGCCGTCGGGTCAATCTTCGGACGCTTTCCTTTAAATTCTACGATCATCTTTTAACCCCTTTTTTAGAAATATTGAAAATACGATGAGATAACAACCCGCACTGGCTAAAAGCGCCTCGGTGAACCCGAGGCTGACGGCGATCAGGATGGTTATTGCCGATCCCAGCCGGACTCCTTCCGAAGCAAAGCCCATGATTGGCCGGCCTTCATATTTCCGTCACTTTTTGGGATGCTTTGGATTGGCCACTCCTTCAGTAAGCCGGCCGAAGGAAACGGTGTCCAGATTAGACAGGGGATGATTCTTTTCATACATCGGCTTGAGTTTTTTCGCCCTTACCTTCTCCGGATAGAGACGTGCGATGGCCTCTTGACTTCGGTCAAGAGGAACTTCCTTAATCACGTAGTCGGCTACGCCCAAACCATTCTCTACCCCGCCATAGACCTGAACCTCAATATCTTTTCCCTTGATGAGATTTAACTTTTTCGACCCTGGGGCAAGGGCATTAAATTCTTCGGCTTCGGAATTGATCAGTCCGGGAGCTTGGTTCATCAGATCGATACATGCCTTGTCCACAGCGACCGGATCGTAAGAGGCCAAAACTCCTATGCTGTTCACAAAAGGCGTATCCGTCCATCCGTAACAGTCACAGGCAGGAGTGATATCCAGAGCATAGTTGATGAAGAACACTTTGTCGGATTCCTTGGTCATCATGGTAGCAAGCGCTGAATCGGCAATACGCCTCCCCAGCGCGGGCAGGTGATCGAACCGCTGAATGGCCTTGATCCCGGCCATATTCACACATAAGTTAGCGCAGGCAAAGCAATAGACACATGATTCGAGGTCAACCTCTAACCCTTTCTCCGTCACCTTGATCGAACCTTCCGGGCAACATTCCTCACAGGTTTCCCACCATTCACACTTTCGTCCAGGGCAAAGCTCGGCATTAATGACGGGTTTATCACCGGCCAGAGCGCCGTGAAGGTTCATCTTGCCCCGTTTGCTTGCACAACCGACACCAATGTTTTTGATCGCTGCCCCATAACCTCCGGCAGGGTGACCCTTGAAATGGGCGAGAGAAAAGAGGGCATCCGCATCCGCAATGGCTCGGGCGACAAACTGTTTGTTTAAATAGTTTCCTCGACCTTTGAGATCAACGATCACATCGTCTGTTCCCAGCCAGCCGTCTGCGATGATGATCGGACAGCCCATGGATGCCTGATTAAAACCGTTGCGGTTAGCCGTTTCGAGATGATCCACGGCCAACGCCCTGCTGATCCATGGGTGATAGGGCATGGTGGTCGTGTCCGTAACAAATGGTTTGCAACCCGCTCTTTGAGGGCATCCACAAATGTTCGAACAATGACTGGTCTTAAGTAGCCGACATTGTAGGCCTCCCCCATGTGAGTTTTGACGGCTACGATATCTCCCGGTTTGAGATGGTCGAGCCATCCGGAATATTCAAGGATTTGTCGCCCCTTAATGACCGTGGATTCCAGAAAACGCCTTGACCGAGCATCCATAAACCAAACCGTTGCTTTGCTCATAGGTCCTCCCTAAAGTTCCCCTGCCCGGTAAAAGGAGGGAATGAAAACAATATGATTGGTAAGAGTTATTTTACATCAGTGTCCAACGATATCATAGTCATTACAAGATGAAAAGCTTTTCGATTTGGGACTCCTGTTTCATTGGGATTGTATTGTGCCGAAAATCTTCCCAAGAGGATAACACTCCTTCTCTTTTTATGCCAAAAATCTTACATTAACACACCCAAATCTTACTTGACGGAGTCCTCAAATCCTTTTAGAATTTTTTGAGTATTTCCTTTATCAAACTTCTCAAGATAGAACCCCAATGGTTAGAACACCTCAACCTTCAAGACTCATACTCATCTTCTCCATCCTCTCTGGTCTTTTTGTTCTCTCCCAGTTCTACCGCGTCTCCAATGCGGTGATCGCTCCCAATCTCATTCGGGATCTGGGACTGAATGCAGAAATGCTCGGTGTTCTCGGAGGGGCCTTCTTCTATGTTTTCACCCTGCTTCAGATCCCCATGGGCCCGATGCTCGACCGAATCGGTCCACGAATGATCATGTCCGTCTCCTGTCTCATTGGAGCCATGGGTGCCTTTTTATTCGCCTTCGGGGACTCTTTTCATTCCGTCCTCATCGGAAGAATAATGATCGGGGCTGGAATGGCTCCGATGCTGATGGGCGCTTTTAAAACCTTTACCCTCCGATACCCACCGGAAAAATTTGCCACCCTTGTGGGTTTGATCTCCGCTGTGGGAACCATAGGGAATATCTTTGCGGCCTCTCCTCTTGCCTTTCTCACCTCCACGATAGGATGGAGGATGACCTTTTTAATGACCGGGATGATTACCATCCTCCTCAGTTTCCTGGTTTACTGGATTTTAAAAGGGGAAAAGATTGAGGAGGGGAGGGTATCTTCCCCCTCTCAGGATAAACCTGAGATGGGAATTTTACAGTCGATTCGACTCATCACTGGATCGCTTGCCTTCTGGCAGTTCGGAGCAGTGGCCTTTTTCAGGTATGGAGTCTTTGTCAGCCTTCAGGGTTTATGGTTAGGGCCTTATCTCATCTATATCAAAGGATTTTCTCCTGTTCAGGCGGGAAATCTTCTGATCCTGCTTGCCATGGGTGTCATTTTGGGAAGCCCCATTGGAGGCCGTCTCTCCGATCGCCACTTTCAATCCCGTAAGGGCGTTGCTTTGATAGGATTGAGCCTTTATTGCATCAGCCTCATCCCTCTAACCGGTATATGGAGAATAGAGCATCCTTTCCTATTCGGCCTCATCTTCTTTTTTATCGGTTTCTTCCATGGCTTTGGGATGTTGATCTATGCTCATGCCAAAGATCTCTTTCCCCGTGCGATCTCAGGGACAGTGATGACCTATGTCAATTTCTTCACCATGGCTGGAGCAGGGGTTTTCATGCCCCTTCTTGGAAAGGTGATCGAATCTTTCCCACGGACGGGAGCATCCTACCCGGCAGAGGCTTATCATCTCTCCTTTCTCATCTGTTTCCTCAGTATGACCGCCAGCGTGATTTTCTATACCTTCTCTAAAAAATAAAAATAGGGAGATGAGGAGATGGGGAGGCGGGGAGAAAAAATTTTTCACCCCATCATCCGATCTCCCCATCTCCCCATCTTTTAACTTTCCTTGATTTAAGGGCAATGGAATGCTATTTTTAAAGAGGAGGAAGTTATGATTCTTAGAATTTTTTTAGGCTTGATTATCGGTGGGCTGGCCGGTTTTCTCCTGAGTTACCTCACGCGGTCCATTGGAAGCTCCTGAGCCCTCACCTGCAACCCCTATGTCAGCGTCCCGCTGGGCGCTATTGTGGGATTGATCTGGGCCTTAGGTTAAGGCCGAATCATTCGGAGAGGACGATGAGAAAGGGATCTCTAAACGCATGGGTTTTGAGCCGACGCCAATTTTTAACTTACTCAAGTCTTGGAGGCATTGCCTTTTTGTCAGGGCAACCCAGCCTTTCTCTCGCGCAGGCCAGAAAGGAGGAAAAGATGACCTATACGGCCAAAGATTACAGCCCACTTTTAGGAATGGAGGGGTTTAGTGAAGCACTTCTGAAAAACCACTTCACCCTCTACCAGGGTTACGTCACAAACACCAATAAATTGATGGACACGCTCGGTCAAATGCTCAAGGATGGAAAGATGAGTTCCCCGGAATACGCTGAATTGAAGAGGAGATTGGGATGGGAATTCAACGGCATGAGGCTCCATGAATATTACTTCGAAAATCTGGGGGGCAAGGGAGGACCGGACAGGACCGGGAAGCTGTTCAAAAAAATCTCCGATGACTTTGGAAGTTACGAAACCTGGGAAAAAGATTTTAAGGCCACAGGGATGATGCGGGGGATCGGCTGGGCCATCCTATACCAGGATTCACTCACTGGAAAGCTTATCAACTTCTGGATCAATGAACACGACGTCGGCCACCCTGCGGGCTGCACACCCATTCTGATACTGGATGTCTTTGAACATGCCTTTATGATCGATTACGGATT
Source organism: Deltaproteobacteria bacterium (assembly GCA_016875255.1). Next base: position 2,880 of record VGRU01000073.1, on the reverse strand, counting down.
GAAGCGAGCCGATTACATTGAAGCCTTCTTCAAAAACGTCCACTGGAAAGCCGCAGAGTCAAGGTTAAAATAAACCCTTTCATAATGCCTCGGTTATTGGGGGAATTCCATTTCATTGATCGTCGGAGTCGATAGGCGGGGTTTTCTAACCCCGCCTCCAACATAGGCGGGACAGGAATGTCCCGCCTATCGGGTTGTAACTAAATTTAATCAGGAATTTCGTGATCCCTGTAACTGAGGGGTTAAATCCTTTCCTACTTCGCTAATTTAACGGCTATCGTTGCGACATGTTTTCCCTGAAACCTTGCCGCAGCCAACTCATTTTCGCTCGGCATTCGCTCTCCCTGACCGCCTGCAATCGTTGATGCTCCATAGGGAGACCCGCCTGTGATTTCATCAATGCGCATCTGGCCCTGAAAGCTATAAGGCAAGCCGACAACGATCATCCCCTGATGAAGAAGCGTGATGTGGAAACTGAGGAGGGTGGATTCCTGCCCTCCATGTTGTGTGGCAGAACTCGTAAACACGCTTCCGACTTTTCCGACCAGCGCGCCCTTTGCCCAGAGCTGTCCTGTTGCGTCAAGGAACTGCCGCATCTGTCCGCACATATTCCCGAACCGTGTCGGCGTTCCGAAAAGTATGGCGCCGGCAGAAGCGAGTTCATCCACATTGCAGACCGGGATATGAGCAAAGGCCTTCTGAGCTTCGAACGCCCCCATCTTCTTTAGCACCTCCTCCGACAGCGTCTCCGGCACACGACGCAGTTCAACTTCCGCTCCTGTTACTTCCCTGGCTCCTTCAGCCATAGCCTCTGCGAGACGATGCACATGCCCATACATGGAATAGTAAACAATTAAAACCTTCATCGTTCGTACCTCCTTCCTTGTTATTTTTTAATGCTACCTCTAAAATGTCATTCCGGCGAAAGCCGGAATCCAGATTTTATTGATATGACTGGTCTCCCGCCGGAGTTTATCCCGCACTTGTTACGGGACGGTAGTGACGAATTTGGAATTATTAGAGGTTCCCTTAATGCCACTTCTATCGAAACTAACCACCGCCTGCTGAACCCTCTATAAACCGGCCGATGGCTTCAAAATATTTCTTAAACCCAACATATAGGATGTCATTATGCGTTGCCCCTGGAATAATGAGAAGCTCTTTCCTCTCCGTTGGAAGATGGCGATACAGGTCTTCGGCTTCTTTGAGGGGGACAAGCGTATCGTTTTTGCCATGGATGATGAGCGCGGGGAGGCGAATCTTTTCAATCATCTGTACGCATTCCCGGTCGATTCCTTCCAGCGGCGTGCCATGGACCGGTATCCCGAAATGCCGGATGATCCTGACCACGCTGGAAAAACCGCTCTCAATGATGAGGCCCCGAAGAATGTCCTGGTATCGACAGGCAAGCTCGATTGCGGAGATGCTTCCCAGCGATCTTCCCATGACCCACAGGTCTTGATTGCCATTCCTCTTCGAAAGCTCCTCTCTTACGGCCTGGAAAATCTTATGAGCATCCTGCGTGAGGTCCGTTAAGGTTGGGATGCCGCTGCTTGCCCCATATCCCCGGTAATCGGCAACGATCAGGTTCGCCTTTCTCTGGTGATAGAGGGGGGCTGTCTCGTCGTAATCACTCACCACTTCCCCGTTTCCATGGAACAAAAGAATCGATGGCCACTGCGGGTTGCCGACGTAAAACCGGCACGAAATTGAAACAGAATGGCCCACGGGTATCAAGAGATCGAAACCATTTGCCGGGCAGGGGGTGAAATCTCTTCTTGGATAGAAGATAAACATCAATATGGGGGGGTGATCAAGAATCGAATAGTTCGGCATGCTTCCTCCTCCGGATTCCATCATACCCAAATTGAGTTAAAAATTTTGACAAAATCCCCTCTAACTCCCCTTTTCCAAAGGGGAGAACCCATTGTCATCCCCCTTTGCCCCGTTGTCTATGGGGAAAAAGATTATCAAAGGGGGAAGTATTTCTCCTCCCTTTGGAAAAGGGAGGTGGGGAGGGATTTTATGAAGTATTTTACAAAGTGCTAAACTGTTACCAAATTTTAACCGATGGCTGCTTTAGCCCCCTCTTTCAAATGTTACCCACCGGGATGATGTAAAGAGGCTCTTCTTCAATTCCGAGGATCTCTTTGACCTGTCGATCATCAAAAGCTCCGATCATGACTGTACCCATATTTAAGGCCACAGCCTGAAGGGAGATATTCTGTCCCACATGGCCTACCTCCATCAAACACAATGAGCTCTTCTTATAATCCCTGACAGATCGCCTTTGATGGAGGGTCTCTTCGATGGAGACCAATCCTTTCTCGTTGGGCTTTGAAAGTCTGATCTCCTTTGACATATCCTCTCCTTCCTATAGCTCCAACAGAGTGCAATGCAATCCCTTCACCACTTCTGTCATCTTCTCAAAATCGAGGGTATCGATCGTATCGGTCTCCTGGTGGTAATTCTGATTCCTGAAGAACGAGGTGTCGGTCACCATGATGGCTTTATATCCATGACGCCAGAAGGAAGAATTGTCCGAAAGGCTGATGCCTCCGAAAAATTCCGGAGCGATTAACGACCTCGCTTCAATGGCCGAGTGTTTTCTGATCCCCTTTTTGAATAGGGAGACATATTTTAATGAGCGAAAATTCCCAACAACCCCAACGAAGTCCGCTGTTCTGGGATAAAAAAGGTTCATCCCCGGAAGAGGATAGTTTTGGATCCGTTCCGGACGGAAGAATCCGATCATCTCCAGCGAAACCATCACCTCAACCGGACGCCCCTGTTCTTTTAGAGATTTTGCATAAACCATGCTCCCCATATTGGGAAATCCGAAGCAGGGAGGCTCCTCATTAGCGAAGGCGGTAAAAACAA
>VGRU01000072.1 GCA_016875255.1 Deltaproteobacteria bacterium | reverse complement strand
GTCTATGGCGAGAACCTTCTTCCCCTTTGCGGCTAAAATGCGGGCCATCACGCCTGCAAGTGTCGTCTTCCCAACTCCGCCCTTCCCCGAAATAGCGATCTTCATCGGATCCCCTTTCCTAAATAGTGTCTGTTTATAAACTAACAGTTTCGAAAAAGGTTTTCATTCCGGCCCCGTTCTGCAACGGGGTAAACTCCAGCCGGAATCCAGTCTTTTCAATCCCGCCAAAGGCGGGACTGGATGCCCCCGTATCAAGTACGGGGCAGGCTCCTCAAGTCCGGCATGACGGAAAAAGTGCATTTATGGACAAACTCTAAATAGTCACACTATCATAGCCAAAATTTCTTCAAATGTCTAATAACGACTTTCTGATCTGTGTAATCGTCCCCTAATCCGTGTAATCAGAGATTTTTTAACTTTTAAGAAATCTCTTAAATACTATTTGACAAACCAAAACCCAATCAATCATTATAAGAAGGTAATGATGAAGATGAACAAGAAGGCGTTGGCCCTTCTTAGCACCGCCCATTTCGTCACCGACTTGAATCAGGGAGCCCTTCCCGCCCTTCTCCCCTTTTTCAAAGAGGCGCTCAACCTCTCCTATACGATGGCAGGCACCATTCTTCTCTCTGCAAACCTGACCTCCTCCATCATTCAGCCCGTCTTCGGGCACCTCTCGGATCGGAGACCCATCGGATGGCTCCTCCCTCTGGCCCCCATCATCGCCTGCCTGGGCATTTCGGCCTCCGGCTTCACTCCTCACTACTTCCTCCTTTTGGCCTGCGTCATTGTGAGCGGCATCGGGATTGCGATCTTCCATCCGGAAGGGTTCAAAACAGCCCACTTTTTTACGGGTGAGAAGAGGGCAACAGGCATGTCCATCTTCGCAGTCGGTGGAAACCTGGGCATTGCCCTCGGTCCACTCTGGGCGCTCCTTTTGGTCACCTCCTTTGGCATTCAAGGGACCTCAGGAATGATCGTGCCGGGAATTCTTATAGGGATCGTTTTGATTTTTAATATCTCAACGATCACCTCTCCTATTAAGACAGCTCACCTGGAGGCCAAGAACGAAGAGAGAAGGCCTCTAACAAAGGAACAGAAGCAAACTTTCTTTCTCCTCGTAAGCATTGCCACAGTTCGGGCATGGGTTCAGTTCGGGATGGCGACTTATATTCCCTTCTACTACATCAATTATCTTAAAGGAAACCCACTCTATGCAGGAAAACTAGTTTCAACCTTTCTCATCTCAGGGGCTGTGGGAACACTGATCGGCGCACCGCTGGCGGACCGATGGGGTCACAAGAAATTTCTACAGATCTCTTTATTCCTATCCTTTCCTCTTCTTCTTCTTTTCTATTACAGCAGCGGATTCATCTCTTTTATCCTACTCGGAATCGCAGGAATGGTCTTAATCTCATCCTTTGCCCTCACAACAGTGATGGGCCAGGCGGTCCTTCCCCAGCATCTGGGGATGGCTTCGGGGATGATGGTCGGATTTACAATGAGCGCAGGAGGGATCGGCGTCACCCTTCTTGGAGTGATTGCGGATCATTGGGGCGTGCCCATGGCGATGAAGACGATCCTGATCCTGCCCCTGATCGCCTTTGGCCTTTCCCTGATCGTGAAGTATCCTCTGACTAAACAAATACGCTAAGCGCTTAGCGCTCTGCGCATAGCGTCGGGGAGGATACTAAATTGACATTTGATACAATTACAATGAGTGAGAAAAAGTATGAATAATATCTTAGTGACGGGCGGGGCAGGTTTTATCGGCTCTCATCTCTGCGAAAGGCTCCTCAAAGAAGGCTATTCCGTAGTCTGCCTCGACAACTTCGATAGTTTCTACGATCCCAATCTGAAAATCAGAAATGTTGAGGAAATTAGCAAGAAATATCCCGGACCCTTCACAATGGTCACAGGCGATATACGGAATCGTGACCATCTCACAGACCTATTCAAAAGGAATCGGATCGATGTGGTCTTTCACCTTGCTGCAAGGGCCGGCGTAAGGCCTTCCATTGCTGATCCTCTCCTCTATGAGGATGTGAACTTAAGGGGAACGATCACGCTCCTGGAGGTCTGTAAAGAATGGGGGATGAAAAACTTCATTTTTGCCTCCTCCTCCTCGGTCTATGGAGAAAATCAGAGAGTTCCCTTTTCTGAAACGGATCTCAATATTCAACCCATCTCACCCTATGGGGCCACCAAACGGGCCGGAGAACTTCTCTGCTATTCCTACCATCACCTCTACGGGATCCATATTGCCTGCCTCCGGATCTTCACGGCCTACGGGCCCCGGCAGAGGCCGGAGATGGCCATCCATAAATTCACCTCGTTGATCGACCAGGGAAAAGAGATTCCGATGTACGGAGACGGTTCTTCAAAAAGGGACTACACCTATATCGATGACCTCATCGACGGAATGATGGGAGTTTTCCACCGCCACAAAGGATATGAGATTTACAATCTCGGGGAATCGCAGACCACTTCTCTGAAGGAACTTATTGGCCTGATTGAGTCAGCGCTTGGCAAAAGGGCTAAGATTCAAGCAATGGAGCCCCAGCCTGGCGATGTCTCCATCACCTACGCCGACATCACCAAGGCAAGGCGGATGCTGAACTATCAACCCACGGTCAGTATGGAAGAAGGGATTAAAAGATTTGTGCAGTGGTATAAAAAGGGAGAGGAATAAGAGAATAAGGGGTCAGGTCTCAACTCTTGACAAAATTTTTGGCACGCTTGATTGTTGAGACCAGGTGCCTTTTAATGGGTGACCCCTTTAACCCCTTTACAATCCATCAAAAGATGCTTGCTGCTTACTGCCTACCGCCTTCTGCCCACCGCCTTCTTCTTTTTCTGGTTTCTCTCATAGATTATCCTCAACCCTTCGAGCGTCAGAAACTCATTCACCTCCTCAATCGTCTCTGATTCTCCGGCGATCAGGCCTGCGAGGCCTCCTGTGGCGATCACTTTCGGGTTGGATTTGGTCTCTTTCTTCATCCGTCTCACAATCTCATCGACCAGCCCCACATATCCGAAAAAGATGCCTGACTGCATGCTTTGAATCGTATTTTTCCCGACGACCTTTCCGGGTTTGGTGATCTCAATCCGCGGCAGTTTCGAGGTCCGTTGAAAGAGGGCTTCTGCCGATATTCCAATTCCAGGAGCAATGGCGCCCCCCATGTACTCCCCCCGGGAGGAGACATAATCAAAAGTGGTGGCTGTTCCGAAATCAACCACAATCGTACTCCTTTGGTATCGATCATAGGCCGCCACCGCATTGACGATCCGGTCTGCCCCTACCTCCGCGGGATGGTCATAGGAGATGACCATTCCCGTCTCAATATCTGCTCCTACGATCAGCGGTTTGACATGAAAATATTTTTTCGCCATTTCCTGCAGCATGTCCAGAACCGGCGGAACGACGGAGGAGATGATCATTCCCTCGAAATCTTTCATGTCGATATGGTCAAACCTGAAGAGATCGCGAAAGAGGATCCCCCACTCGTCAGTGGTTTTCTCCCTCTCTGTCCTGATCCGCCAGTGATCAACCAGGACTCCTCCATCATAGACTCCCAAAACGGTATTCGTGTTGCCAATATCAATGACCAGTAACATATGACCTCCTTTCCCCAGCATAGCTGGGGAAATCCAAATGTCAAAGTTTAAATTCCAAAGGAATGTCAAATTCCAAAATCGAAATATTTGATATTTGAACTTTGGATTTTGACATTTGACATTTATCTTTTATATTCCACATCTCCTGCGACCACTCTTCTCTGTTTCCCATCCTCCATTTTCAATATGAGAGCGCCATCTGAATCAACATCGACCGCAATGCCTGAAAGGGTCTCTCCCCATGAGGTCACCTTGACCCGTTTCCCCTTGATCCGGGCCTTTTCTCTCCAGGCGTTCAGAATCACACCGCCGCCCTCTTTCAAATAAATGGCATACCACTCTTCTAATTGCTGTAAGAGAGAGGAGAGGAACTCCTTTCTCGAAATCGCCTGCCCCATCTCTCTCTTCATCGAAGTGGCGATGGAACGGATCTCTTTGGGGAACATTTTTTCGTCAAGATTGAGATTTACGCCGATGCCAAGAATGACAAAATGGATTCGGTCCGTTTCGGACCGGACTTCATTTAAAAGACCTGCCACCTTCCGACCTTTCAGAAGGATATCGTTTGGCCATTTGATTAAGGGATGGAGACCTGAATATTTCTTAATGGCCCCTGCCGTTGCCACGGCCGCCATCAATGTAATGAGCGGTGCCTGATGGGGAGGAATTTGGGGACGGAGGATCACCGAAAGATAAAGATTTAAAGAAGGAGGCGAAAACCAGTTTCTTCCCAGCCTCCCCCTCCCCTTCTCCTGAGACTCCGCGATGACCACCTCTCCTTCTTCTGCGCCCTTGGTGGCCAGCTCATAGGCTTTGGAGTTTGTTGAATCCAGACTCGGAAAATAGTGGATCGTCTTCCCCATCCACTTAGTCTTCAGAAAAGATTTGACTTCAGAGGAAGTCAGAAGGTCAGGAGACTGAATCAACCGGTAACCTGAGCGGGTTGACGCTTCAATCTCATAGCCGAGGGATCTCAGGTGGTTCATCTTCTTCCAGACAGCTGTCCGGCTCACATTCAACCGCCGGCTCAATTCTTCTCCGGAAAGAAAAGCGGAGGGGTGTTCTCTGAGAAGCTTGAGAATGTCATCATCCATCATTATATCCACCGGCAAAAAAGTGGTTCGGTTAAGGTTACGAAGCCCGTTTCGTAATCCGGTAACGGTTACGTGAAAAGAATTAAGAGACGATAAACGTAGCCCTTTATTAACGAAACGGGCATCCTCTCCCTTGCCCTTCAACCAAAACCCTTTATTTTCTATGAAATCATCTTGTCATACCGTGAGAACTGCATCGAGAAGGTTCCCCGGCCCTGTGTCAGGGACCTTAAGTCCGTGGAGTAGCCGAACATCCGGGTCAAGGGAGAGAGGGCCTTGATCAGAATAATCTTTCCTTTCGGAGTGATCGCCTCAACCGAACTCCTTCGTGCCTTTAAATCGCCCACCACTTCTCCCATAAACTCTTCCGGGACAATGATGTTCACCTCCATCATCGGTTCCATCAAAACCGGTTGCGCTTTCCGGCAGGCCTCCTTTAAGGCGTTCGATGAAGCAATTTTGAGAGCGAGAGGAGAGGGATGATTCGGGTCTGCATTGGCTTTTAAGAGCGTAATGCGAAGATCTGTCAGGGGATAACCCATGATCACCCCGACTGTGGAACCCTCTCTCACACCTTCTTCAATAGAAAGAAAACATTCTGGCGGCAGGACTCCTTCAGGAACCTCGGAATGAAATTCGATCCCCTTTCCCCTGCCGTTTGGCGAAATACGCAAGAAAACCTCCCCGAAAAGCTTGGCCTCCTCCATCTCCCTGGCAAATTTGAAGGAAGCCTCGGCCTCTTTCTCCACCGTCTCCCGGTAGACGACCTGCGGTCTTCCCACGTTCACTTCGAGATGGTATTCGGTCAGGAGGCGATTGACCAGAACATCGAGATGCAACTCCCCCATTCCGGAGATGATCGTCTGACCCGTATCCTCATCTAACCTGACCTGAAAGGTGGGGTCTTCATCACTCAACTTTTCGAGCGATTGAGCGAGTTTCTCCTGATCACGGCCTGTCTTAGGCTCCACGGCCACCGACATCACCGGCTTATAGAAATCGATCGGCTCAAGGAGAATGGGATGACCCCGATCGCAGAGCGTATCCCCTGTGGTCGTCTCCTTCAAACCCATGACAGCCACAATCTCGCCTGTTTTTGCCTCTTCCGACCGGGTTCGCTGGTTGGCATGCATCTGAAAGATTCTCGAAATCTTTTCACTCTTTTTCAATCTCGGGTTAAAGGCCTCTCCGCCCACATTGAGCGTGCCCGAGTATATCCGGATATAGACCAGCTTCCTCCCTTCATCCATGAGCACCTTGAAAGCTATGGCGCTGAAGGGCGCTTCATCCTTCTGCACTCTTTCCTCTTTCTCTCCGGTGATCGGGTGGGTTCCCTCGGCAGGAGGGATATCGAGTGGAGAAGGAAGATAGTCCACAATGGCGTCGAGCAGGGGCTGGATTCCCTGATTTCGCAACGCCGCCCCGCAAAGAACGGGAACAGCCTTCATCGAAATGGTTGCTTTTCTGAGAACCCCTTTCATCTCCGTTTCGGAGATCTCCTCTCCATTGAGATATTTTTCCGTTAAATGGTCGTCCAGCTCGGCAAGGGATTCGATCAATTTCGACCGATGAAGCGCAACTTCCTCTTCCATATCTGCGGGAATGTTGATCTCCTTAAATTCAATGCCCAGACTGTGCTCATCCCAGACAATCCCTTTTAAGCGGATGAGATCGACCGCTCCGATAAACCGGTCTTCCATGCCGATTGGAATCTGGATGATCAGCGGATGGGCTCCCAGCCGGTCAACCATCATCCTGACGGTTTCAAAAAAATTGGCTCCAAGCCGGTCCATCTTATTGACGAATGCCAATTTGGGGACACGATATTTATCCGCCTGATGCCAGACCGTCTCCGACTGAGGCTCCACCCCCTCCACCGCGCTGAAGATGGCGATTGCCCCGTCAAGCACCCGGAGGGAACGCTCCACTTCCATGGTGAAGTCCACATGGCCCGGCGTATCGATGATGTGGATGATCTTTCCTTTCCACTCCGCAGTCGTCACTGCAGAGGTGATCGTAATCCCCCTCTCCTGTTCCTGAACCATCCAGTCCATCACTGTGGTCCCATCATCAACTTCACCCATTCGGTGAATTTTCTTCGTATAGAAGAGGACCCTTTCGGTGACGGTTGTCTTTCCGGCATCGATGTGGGCCATAAACCCTATATTTCTGGTTCGAGCGAGCCGCTTCTCTCCGGCCATCTTCTGCATCCGCTATTCAAGGGAGATATATCTTGGCAATATTAAAGGGATTTTCGATAAATGTCAAAGAGATTTCTGAAGAAATTTGCAATTCAGAAATCAAGAAATCTCTGATTACACCCCTGCCTGCCGGCAGGCAGGGATTAGGAACTGATTACATAAATAGGAAATCCGTTGTGATATCAATAAAATCTGTGTAATCTTCTTTTGAAATCTGTGTCATCAAGAGGGCGTAAAAATGTTTTTTTAAAGTCCCTCTTAAATTTCCCTTGACAATTCAACCGCATATGTCTTAAATTGGAGGTAATAAAAAAGGAAGGCCCATGGGAAGCATTTATAATTTCTTCTACTTTTATTTTTATTTTGATAAGGGTCGCCCATAAAGGCCTTCCCATAACGGGATGATGAGCCATGGGTGACCGGTCAGGCCCCATGGCTTTTCCATTTATTAAGCCATAGGGGCAACCTTATGGCTTTTTTGTTGTCCACGAATTACCCGAATGATAACGAATTTCACCAATAAACCCATTCGTATTATTCGCTTTCATTCGTTTTTTTCGGCATCTATTAAGAAAGGAGATTCAAGAGATGGCAATTTCAGAGAAGGTGAGAAACGCATTGGAAGGCGCCTCCTGGGTGAGGCGGATGTTTGAACAGGGAGAGGAGTTGAAAAAGCTTTATGGCGAGGAAAATGTCTTTGATTTCTCCCTTGGAAATCCCAACCTGGAGCCTCCGGCTTCATTAAAGAAGGCGCTCAAAGCACTCGCCGACCAACCCATTGCTGGAATGCACCGTTATATGCCCAACAATGGCTATGTCGAGACACGGAGGGCCATTGCCCAATACATCGCAGAAGAATCCGGTCTCCCTTTCGAGGAGAAACATATCGTGATGACCGTCGGGGCAGCCGGCGGGCTCAATGTCGTCTTCAAATCTCTCCTCGATGAAGGCGATGAGGTCATCGTCCCTTCCCCTTACTTTATGGAATTTAAATTCTATATCGAAAATAGCGGCGGCAAGATTCGTCTGGTCGAAACCAATGACGATTTTTCCCTCAACCTGAGGGAGATCGAGAAGGCCTTCGGGAAAAAAACCAAGGCCGTTCTGATCAACTCTCCCAATAACCCGACAGGCGTGGTCTATAACAAGGAATCCCTCGAGGAGCTTGGAAGATTGTTAAAAGAGAAGAGCCGGGAGTTGAAAAGGACGCTCTATCTCATTACGGATGAAGCCTATCGCAGGATCCTTTTCGACCAGGTCAGGCTCCCTGTCGCCTTCCAGTTCTATCCTCACACCATACGGGTCACCTCGCATTCTAAGGACCTCTCCCTGCCGGGAGAGAGAATCGGCTACATTGCGGCCAACCCCTTCTGTGAAGACGTAGATGAATTGATCGCCGCCATCGTCTTTGCCAACCGGACCCTCGGGTTTGTCAACGCCCCGGCTCTGATGCAGAGGCTGGTTGCGCCCCTTCAGAGAAATTCGATCAATATTAAGGAATACGAAGAGAAAAGGGATCTATTCTACCATTCCCTATCCTCTTACGGTTACCGGATCGTCAAGCCTGAGGGCGCCTTTTACCTCTTCCCGAAAGCGCCCGTTGAAGATGATGTCGCCTTCGTGAAAGAACTTCAGTCGAAAAGAATTCTGACCGTGCCCGGAACGGGTTTTGGCAAGCCCGGTTATTTTAGAATCGCCTACGCCGTCGACAGAGCCGTCATTGAAAAGGCTCTGCCCGGTTTTAAAGAGGTAGCGGATAAATACGAAATGGGAAAGGGATAGAACAATTTTCAATGGCCAATGGCCAATGGTCATTGCTCAATAATAATTAATAATGGGGGTCAAGTCTATTTTCTTAGCGTTCACCTTTTCATCAAATTTCGCTAATCTTAAAGACCTGATCCTGCATTCGCCCCACATTTCAATAAAACCCTCTTTCAAGTTTCAAAGCCACCCCCTATGCAGGCACCCCTTTGGTCTTTCTGAGAAATTCGACTTGATTTGGAGATGATCCTTTGGATCATCTCCAAATAAGTGGGTCAATTCAAAAGGGTTCCCTTAAAGAGGAAGCCTGGTGCCTGCTCTTTTCTCCCTGGCCCGCTCATAGACCAGTTTCGCTGTGACCATGTCATCCACGGCAATGCCCATGTTCATCGAAAAAATTCTCTCCATCGGATCTTCGCGGCCCGGTTTAAATCCGGCCGCCAGATCTCCGAGATCGGCATAGATATTTTCAGGAATGGTCCGAAAGTAGACTCCTTCTTCTTTGGTGGACAGCAATTGATGGATATCGTCGGAGACGAATTTATCGCACTCCCTCATCGCTGAACCCGTCCATGCGGAGTCGTAGTCCAGCGAAATGGCAAGCCCGCCCTTTTTCAGCATTCCGGCCCGAAGGGGAGGCTTTGGCTCCGTAACAATAGGAATGGCCGTCACCACCACATCTGCTTCCTCCATCATCTCGTCAGGGTTCCTGGAATGCTCCATCCGGAGTGCGGGAAACAGGCGGCCCATTTCTACGATAAAACGGTTGCTTGCTTCAGGAAAGAGGTCGTAGCACTGAACCCTTGAAAGACCGGGTAAGGTTTCGACCAGGGCCCTGAGGCTTGTTCGGGCCTGAACTCCACAGCCCAAAATACCCGCAACCCTGCTCTCCTTTCTTGCCAGATATTTCGCGGATATGCCCGCGCTGGCGCCTGTGCGCATCGCAGTGATCCAACCGCAGTCCATGACAGCCATTGGAATTCCCGTCTCCGGATCATTTAGAACAAGCAGCCCCGTGATGTAAGGCAGCCCCTTCTCCGGGTTGGAGGGATATCCGCTTACCCATTTCAGGCCGGCTACCTCCATCTCCTTTACATAGGCCGGCATAGCGTGGATGAAGGCATGGGGCCGGGTGTGAATCCCGGGCTTGGGCGGCATTTCGGTCCTGCCCAGTCCTTTCAAGCGAAAACCCTGATCGACAACCTCAATCACCTCTTTCATACTAATTTCTAATCCTTCCACATCCTTTCGGCTCAAATAAAGAATCTCCATCCGCATTGCCTCCACATTGGAATTATTATTGAAACCGTGCAGGAAAAGTCTATTCGATACGCTGCCAAAGGTCAACCTCCATTCCATCTCCATTCCATCAATGAAAAAGTTTGAAAGCAAGAAACGGATGGCATCTAACAAAGCCATTTCTTATGATATATAATAAGATCAGACTCGTAAGGAGATAATATATGGACACAGAAGGTCAGGAAGATCGCTGGAAAGCAGTATTGGCACGGGATAAACGTTTTGACGGTGCTTTTGTGTATGGGGTGCACTCAACAAACATTTACTGTCGCCCGTCATGTCCTGCCCGGAAGCCTCGACAGGATCAGGTGTCTTTTTTCCGGATGCCTGAAGCGGCGAAGCAGGCAGGCTTTCGCCCTTGCCTCCGTTGTCGGCCGGACGAAGCAATTAATCAGGACCCTCAAGTGAACCTAATCCAGCGTCTTTGCCGTTACATTGAGAATTACGATTCGTTGGAAGAACCGTTAACCCTGGCTGTTATGGGCAAGCATGTACAAGTTAGCCCTTACCATCTACAGCGCATTTTCAAACGCAATATGGGCATTACGCCCAAGCAGTATGCTGAGGCCTGCCGCGTGAGTCGGTTAAAAGGACTCTTCAAGAATGGGAAAGATGTAACCTCTGCACTTTATGAAGCGGGATACGGCTCCAGCAGTCGACTTTACGAAGGAGCGTCCATTCGTCTTGGGATGACACCCGGTACCTATCTGCGGGGAGGGAAAGGCATGCGCATCCGCTATACAATTATCAATTCCCCTCTTGGGCGATTGCTGGTGGCTGCAACAAATAAGGGAATTTCTGCGGTCAGTATCGGAAAATGCGATGCGGCCCTTGAGGGTGCCCTATTCGATGAGTACCCGGCTGCCGAAATTAGCCGAGATGAGACCGGGCTGGGTGAGTATGTCAACGCCCTCTTAAAATATGTCGATGGAAAGCAACCCAATCTGAATCTACCTCTCGATATACGGGTTACCGCCTTTCAGTGGAGGGTGTATGAAACACTACGCGCTATCCCTTATGGTGAAACTCGCTCTTACACAGAGATCGCCGAGACCATAGGCCATCCCAAAGCGGTTCGGGCCGTAGCCCAAGCATGCGCTTCCAATCCGACAGCTCTCATCGTTCCCTGTCATAGGGTAGTACGGAAAAATGGGCACCCGGGCGGTTATCGCTGGGGAACACAAACCAAGCGGACCCTGCTGGCTAAGGAAAAAATTGCGGCCCAATCCTTTTAAACGGAGACACGCATTACCTGGGGATGGATGGAGGAGGTCTGGCTAATGCGGGTCAGGTCTATCCTTTTTAGCATTCATCTATTCCAATAAATTCACTGTCCGACTGTGTTCGGGTGAACTGTCCCGTGTCAAGGGCTGATAATCATATAAAAGGCACCCCATACTTTCCCTCCCTACCAAAAATGGCGAGCTGTTTTCAGGTTGTTTTAGAACCTACTTCCCCTTTAGAGCCTTCTGGTCTTCCTTCGGTCGAGGACTTCTACAAGAATAGGCAGGAGAAAGGAACCCCCGGGAAGGAAAAAGATAACAACAGTTGGGACGATCTTCGCTATGCTTTTCAGATGCCTCTTTATCTCTTTCTTCTCTGCCCTTGTCCACTTTTCATCTGTATTTCGGGGTTTCATAAGAAGCTGCATCAGTCCCTTTATTGCAAGGACTTCCATTAAGATGGCTTCCTTATTTATAATGATCAGCCTTTAAAGATATTTTTTGATCATCAGCGAACCACCAGGCACAATAATGGAGGTCAGGTCAGGGTCAAGTCCATTTTCTTAGCGTTCAACTTTTCCACCCAATCCTACCAACATCGAAGACCTGATCCTGCACTCGCTCCATACTTCACTAAAATCTTCTGTCCAGTTTCAAGATCAGGCACCCGTAACGAAAACCAATCACTACAATCTGATCCCTATTTCTATGTTTGCCGAATTTCCGTTGCCTGACCCCAAGTTTCTCGAGATCGCGCCCCCATTCGGCAATCCGGCGCCATGTATTACGCACCTAACAATCGCTGTTGCAGCAGCGTCTGCATGTCGCGACGGCCGTCAGCAATCAGCAGAACGTAGACGTTCTTATCCATGATTTGGTAAATGATGCGGTAGGGTTTGAAGAAAATTTCACGGTATTCACGAATCCCGAGCGCCAGCAGTTCTTTAGGAAGGGCGCCCCGCTCGGGGAATTCGGACAGTTTGGAGAAGGCTCTCTCGATCTTCTGCAAAACGTAGTCTGCTTTTTGGGGTGTATCGTGCAGAGCAATATAGTCATAAAGCTCATCGAGGTCACATGCTGCATCATCGGTCAGGAAAACCGCAAATGGCATCAGTCAGCCCCCTGTCGTTTGCGCAGTTCTTTGATCACATCCTCAGCGGCCCGGATCTTGCCTTCTCCGATCTGACGGGTCCCGAGCGCCAGAATCTTCAGGAGAGCCATTGTTTCCTGGGTTTGTTCGTAGCTTTTGATGTCCTGTAAGACCGCCTTGGCTTCGCCGTTCTGGGTGATGACCAGTGGCTCCCGGCGTTCGTTTAGCTTCCTGACAATTTCGGCGGCATGAGCCTTCAGGTAACTGATCGGCTTAATCTGGCTGGATAGTCTCATGGAAGATTCCTCCATTTCTTGGGTATGACCAAATATAGTCCATAAACAGGTCAACTGTCAAGATTGAAGATGTGAACTATTTCTTTCGAGGATTACCGTTTAAAATCTTGCATGGGTGTGCAGATGACCAAAGGGAGTTAGGAATCAGGATCTTAAGTGATGAGGAATTTAAGAAGATGATCAAGGGAGGATCATGTAGACCCACTATCGGATGCGGTCTACATTTCAGTCACCCACTCCTTTCCTTGTTTCTGAACTCCACTTGCCATGGCGTTGAGAAATGAGGATCGAAGCATGTCGCTCATCAGGGCCGCCTTCACCGGTCGAAGCCTTAAGAATCCTCCTATGAACCCCCTCATGAATTTTTGGGTGATGCTTTGAGGGTTATCAAATATCTGGTTCTGAAGCGTTCCCCTTTCCAGGCTTTGTAGAATGATCCGCTCAAAGGTGGTTTCCGGATGGAGAACCCGCTTTTCCCGCCTCACCAGGGTGACCGCACGGTTATTGCAGTTCAATGAGCAGACGCCGCATCCGAGGCAGATGGAGGTATTGAGGACGGCGTCTTTTTTCTTCTTCGTTTGGGGGTTATCTATGGGGATCATCTGAATCGCATCGATGGGGCAGGCCTTTGCACACTTCCCGCAGCCAAGGCAGGCGGCCGGATCAATCCTTGCGATAAAGGTCGAGGTGACAACCGCATTCGGATAACCAAATTTGCTGATCCCTGCGAGGGCATTGCAGCAGTCCTTGCAGCAGTGACAGATAAAGGTGATGTTTCTTTTGATATTGTCTGCACAGAGCACGAGCTTCATCTCTATGGATTGTGCCAGGTTTTCCAGCATCTCGGATTTGGAAACCTCTTTTGCCAGGTTGTGCCTGATGAGATAGTCTGCCGCATGATTAAAAGAGGAACACTTTTCCAGGGGAATATCACACTCTTTTTCACCTACGTGTAACTTCTCGTGGCGGCATGAACATATTCCAACTGAAAACTTCTCAGAAGATTCAATAATACTGGCAGCCTTCTCATAATCCAGAACCTCCATATACTCCGATGAGTCAAGAGCATCCCAGTGAGGCAACGCCCGAATGACAGAGATCTTATTGTCCTTCTTGAGGTTTGTTGCGTAGAGAGCTCCATTCTCAACGTTTAGATATGAATGGAAGAGATGCGCCAATGACTTGGAATCAATGCTTTCACCGGTTCGCATCATGGTAAACTCAAAAATACCGATCATCATAGGCGAAGGCATATAGTGATAGGCGTCATTCGCCCATAGGTCCATCACAAGACCCTTTGAGCACAAACCTTCGAGGATTTTTTGCAGTTCGGAGCTTTCGTATTTTGTCACCCGTGCGATACGATTAAGGTCAGAAAGACCATAGGGCATTTTCACAATCACATCAGCTTCCTTCTCAGAATAAAGCTCTTTCAATATCTGGTAAAATGCCTCATTCCAAGGGGCCCTCATAGGCAGATTATCTATCTTCCTGCCCAGCTTCCGAAAAATTCCCTTACTATCGATGTGTCCCATACTCAAACTCCTTTCTTGTAATGGGTCCTCTCGGAACGGGGGGGCAGGCCTATTTTCTTAGCGTTCACCTTTTCCACCAAATTCTACCGATACCAAAGGCCTGAACTTGCATTCCCTCCACACTTCAATAAAATCTTCTGTCAAATTTCAAGGCCAGGCACCATTTACAGGCTCGGGAGATGGTGGCGGTTAGCTCTCGCCAACTTCAACTCTTTAAAAGGAGAATTTTAGGTTCAAAAATGTGGCTCTAAGCTAAGAAATCAAATCATCAA
>VGRU01000071.1 GCA_016875255.1 Deltaproteobacteria bacterium | reverse complement strand
GCTGATTTGCAGGGTTTGTCAAATGAGAATTAAGTAATGTGTGCAAGGATTTAGGTTGACACTTTTTTTATCAAAGGATGGTTTTTCTTAAAGGA
The DNA here is from genome assembly GCA_016875255.1 of Deltaproteobacteria bacterium. The sequence continues at coordinate 14,382 of VGRU01000071.1, read as the reverse complement.
TATAATTTTAAGGTAGAGGAATTGGGTTGAAAATTAGATCTGTAGCCTTGACTGGATCTGTTTTCTCCAGTCCTGTAACTCTTTGACCTGTGATTCGAGGTCGGAAAGACGTTTGTCCAGCTCGGAGAAAGAGAGTTTGATCAATGCACGGGTCTCAATGTGCTGGCGTTCGTTCTCCTTTCCCATATGGTCAAGTCTGGTGTCAACTCGGTCAAGTCTGGTCTCCACCTGGTCAAATCTGGTGTCAACGCGATCAAGCCTTGTCTCCATATGGTCAAGTCTGGTTTCAACGCGGTCGAGTCTGATTTCCACTTGGTCAAATCTGGTGTCAACGCGATCAAGCCTTTGGACAACTCCGGAATGGCCTTCGGCCAAAAGCTTGATATGATCCATCAATCCTTCTGAAACCACGTGAAATTCATGGATGATTTCGTCTTTAAATTCCTTCAAATCAGCCTTTGTTGCAAATTCATCATGGGCGACCATTGTAGTTTCTCCTTCTGTTTATACCGATGACCGTTGCATTAAAACAATCTCATAAAACTACGGCTGCGTCAAGAACTTTTAAAGAGATTTCTGAAAAGGTTCAGAAATCTCACAGAGAGCGAAAAGTATTTTTTCAGAGCTCTCTTAAACTTTTCGGTCTTGCATTATTTTTTAACTTCGGAATAGGGGCCGATGAGCTGGATTTCGGTGAGGCGGTGGAGTAAAGAGCCATCCGGGCCTCCTTTGCCAAGGTTGAGGTCGGTGACAACGACTTTTCCGATCTTCTGATAGACGGTGCCAGACTTCCCTCCCTTCTGGACTGCCCAGATGCTGTGGATGGCATAATGTTTCTCCTCATGTTTGCCGAGATAGAGCATGATATGGCCAGGCATCCGGAGAAGTGTGGCCAGGGGAATGGCCCGGTCTAAGATTTTTTTCTTCTCCTCTACTGTCTTCCCTTCAAGTGGCCCAAGAGAGATCCCCATTTTAGCCTGAAGATTGGAATTCCGGGGCATAAGAATTCCAAAGACATTGAAAAGGTCCATAATAAACCGCGAGCAGTCCCTTCCCCCGGATATCTCTCCCCAGCCATAAGGCTGGTGGAGCATCTTAAAGGCTTGTTGTGGCAGGTTTTTCTGAGTATAGGGAAGAAAGCCGTAATGGACATCCTCATTTGCAGGGATATATCCATTTACAAGGGTCAGCCGGCCATCTGCCTCTTTGAAAGGGATTGAGATTGTATAATGAGATTTGGAGGGTTTTGCCTGGTCAGGGAAGTGGAGGATGCGAAAGGCGCTTCCCATCTGAGCGGAGAAGACATCCTGCTGGAATAGGGGATTAGCAAAAACCTTGACGAAATTTCCTGTGATGACAAGGGGTTTATTCACCCCTTCTTCTACCACTGCTTCACTTCTATTATTTGCAATGGATAGATCTTTTGTCCTAATCCATCCACGAATAAAGGATGTCTGTACATAAGCCCATAGGTTATCCTGGCTGAAGTGATAAATGCCAACCAGTGACCCTGGAGCAATGGCAGAGTGCTGGAAAAGATCAAATTCATAATGTGTCGGGGTGCTTATGGAGAGCTCTGCAGTGGGAAAGACGCGAACATCTGTCCTTTTAACGGTTAAACCGAAAAGGAGTCGATTCTTCTCTTTCAATGCTACTTGATTGATATTCTCTTTTAATGCATTCCAGAAGGAATCATCGAGAGGAATTCCCTGCTTTCCATACCGAACCTGTTTTGACTTTCCGAAACCCTCCCAATCCTCTTTTAAAAAAGCGAGAATTTCTTCTCCGGTCCATTCCTCCTTCATATCTTTTACCCTGTAGAGGAGAAGTTCTTGCTTTTTCAGGTTCTCTGCATTCATCTTCTGAATGTCAGAAGGGGTTAAAAGAAGACGACCGGGATCCTTGATTTTACTGATCCAAAAAAGAGGGTCTTCCATTTGCCTTGAAACGGCATGGGACTGCAGGCTGCTTCCGAGAAGAATTGTAACAGACAGAAGGATAAGGATTGAGGTCGGAAATGGTCTCTTATTGGGTTTCATATCTGTGTAATCTGTTCCTAATCGGTGTAATCAGAGATTTCAGATTTTTTTAGAAATCTCATAAAATCTCATAAAATCCGCTTGACAAACATCAATCTTTATATTAAATTACATTTATCTCGGTTGGTTCTGTACCAAGACGAGTTACCCCAAAATGGTAACTCTTTTTTTTGTGTTTTGCGAGGAATTAGAAAAAGTTCTTTATTTTCAATGACTTTTAAGAACCAATCCATAATGAAAGGGGGTAGATCGACATGGTTTGTCAAACCATCAAGCCAGGAACAGAATGTATCTTCATGAAGAAGAATGGCTGTTCATACAACGGTGGGAGGTGTTATCCCATCGTGGAGTCCTGTAAAGGATGTGACCGAGTGGTGACCTATGAGGCAGGTTCTTATTGCAAGACCTATTGTGAACCCAGCCTGAAATGGACAAAGGGGACCTGTAATTTCGCCACACACATCAAAAAGGAAGTGAAGGAAGACACCTTCAAACTGAATCCTTTGAAAGCCTCCAAACGAAATGTCAGCCAGAGGGTCTGAGATTTCCGGTAAGGCCAGAAATCTCTGAATTCAAAAGGGTGTAAGATATTATTCCAAGAGCTTCCGGGTTGAACCTTAGTGCTTCGATTCGCAAATACGATCACGTATCCTCATGCTGCGAATTGCAATCATTGCTGACTCAGCACTAAGTCCTGAGTAAATAAATACGTTACCGAATTTATGAATCGATGGACTTAGCCTCTGGTGCAGTCATTATTCGGGAAGCCCTCCTTTCACTTGTTTTTTAACAAGGGGGAGGGCTTTACCCCGTTAGAAATAATGCCCCGCTGTGCCAGCGCTTGCCTGCCGCGACGGTGCGCGAGCACGGCGGGCGCGGCAAGTGCTCCTTTGGAATTTCTAACGGGGTTTATTGTTTCTGTCCCTGTCCGAATAGATTGATTGAGGCCCAGCAGATGAGAGCAGTTAGGCTGCAGACCAAAAAGATCAGAATATGAACCCCGAAACCGGTGGCGATGGCTTCTTCTTTGGAAAGTCCAACAATTAGAAACCCGGCCGCCCATCCCGCCTCGAGCGTTCCCCAGTTTCCAAGCCCGCTGATCGGCAAAGCATTGGCGATGACCGCAATGGTTGATCCAAATACGACCTTTAAAAATGAGATTTCAACCCCGAATCCTCTCATAAAAGCATAAAATACGGAGAAGATCATCACCCATGACCCCAGGCTTGCCAGGCTTACCGAATAATAAGTCTTTCTTGCCTTAATCGCATAAAAATCTTCTGCGATCTCATGGATTTTTCTTTGAGTCCAAAGGAGGGTTTTACTATTTTTTAAACCCGTCCACCCCGCTATTTTTCCGATAAGAGAGGAGCCCCATCTCAAAAAGTGGCTCATATAGAAGAAGACGAAGAGGACGAAGAGGGTCAGGAGCAGACAGAAGAGAATCGTCAGGGGCAGGTTGATTTGGAGGAATCGCTGGAATCCAATGATGGCAAATAAAAAGATGATCAGGACGATAAAGAAATCGTAGACCCTGGATGCGATCAAGGAAGCCAGGCCTTCTGTCATGCCCAATCCACTCCGTCTGTTTAAGAAATAGGGATAAGAGAGTTCCCCCAATTTGGAGGGGAGCACCATCAGGGCTAAATGGTAGAAGACGGTGATTTTAAATAGTTCCGGAAGGAGAATTTCCCTGGAGTGGATCAGCCATCTGAATCTTAAAGCACGGAGGAAGATGGCGAGGAGATAGGCTATTGATCCCAGAACCGCCCAGAACGGATCAATATTGATGAGAAGGTGATAAAGATCTTTGATCGAGATCTGGGTGAACAGGATGAGGATGATTCCGATGGTTATAAGAAGAGAGGCAATGAATCTTTTCAATGCAGTGGCTTATCACTTCGCGCTAAGATAGGATTTTGATACGGTTTTCTAATTCTTCAATTCGATTTTGAAGGAGGATAGATCTTTGCTTTAAATCCGCCACCTCCTTTTCAAGACGCTCTTTAAGATCAATTTCTTTATCTAATTTGCCATCGATTCTGTTGAGGCGGCTATCGACTCCATCGAGCCGAACTTCGACATTATCGAGTCTTTTCTCAACCCGATCGAGTTGTTCCTCAATCCTCTTGATAGAAAAAGTGATGGTGTGGTATTCTGTCTCAAGCCGGTCCAGTTTATTGTAAATTTGGTCGAAATGATTTAAGAGGTCAGCAAATTTTTTGTCATGTTCCTCTAACTTTTTCTCAATTTTATCGAATCGAGGTTCGATTCTGTTAAGGATATACGATTCGATTCGGTCAAACCGGGGTTCGATCTGGCTTTGGATATACGATTCGATTCGGTCAAACCGGGGTTCGATCTGGCTTTGGATATACGATTCGATTCGGTTGAACCCAGGTTCGATCGTTTTCTTATGAAATTCCTCAAGGGCATCGGTTAAATCTTTTTTTGTAATGGGCTCCATATTCCGTCCCTCTCTTCTTTAACTTATGGTGCAAACATTAGCACGATTTAAATTTCTGGTCAACCTTAAAAAATGAGAGCTTTGAAAAACTACTTTTCGCTCTCTGTGAGATTTCTGGACTTTTTCAGAAATCTCATTTAACGGAGATTGACGACTATTCTAAAAAATGATACATAAGAATCAAAGGAGGCCGGCGTAGCTCAGTGGTAGAGCAACTGATTCGTAATCAGTAGGTCCGGGGTTCAAATCCCCGCGCCGGCTCCAGAGCAAGAAGATTATGAAGAAATCCATCCTTACGCTCATTCTTTTTCTAATCATCCCTGTTTTGACTCAGGCCGAACCGATCAAGTGGCTGTCTTATCAGGATGGGTTAAAGAAGGCGAAAGCGGAGAACAAGAAGATTTTCCTCAATTTTCATGCGGATTGGTGAACATTCTGTAAGAAGATGGAGGCGGAGGCCTTCATTCAACCTGAAATTTCCAGATTCTTGACCACAAATTTCATTTCCATTCGAGTCGATGTAGATAAGGAAAAGAAGATTGCCTCTACCTATTATGTGAGAAGTCTTCCCACCTCATGGTTCCTTGAGTCGGGTGGAGAGAAGATCACAAGCATCCCCGGCTATGTCAATCCGGAATTATTTCTGATCATCCTTAAATACATTTCTTCCGGAAGCTATAAAACCCTGACCCTGATGGAATTTAAGAAACAGAGCACAAAATAAAAGCCCTACCTTCTTGTCTCACCTCGACCATGTCTCATCTCCTCAAAGGTCTCAGCCCCTTGTTTTGATTTAAAGAAGTCCCCGCACTTCGGGCATCGAATCCCAGTCTCTTGTGACGTTGAAGCGCAACCGGCACTTAAAAAGTAGAGAAGGGTCAGTGCAATGATGAGTTTACACCATTTTTTCATAATGATTCTCCTTTCCCCCTAAACACATCTTCCATAAATCGTGGTTAATTCAAGGAGCATTTCCGCATAGGATAGGGTCAACTGATCCGGCAGAAGCCGCCACTCCCAATTCCCCGACAAGGTGGATGGACGGTTCATCCTCGCCTCTTCACCCAATCCCAAGATATCCTGCACGGGGATCATAACCGTATTGGCCACGGATACCATGCCAAGGCGGATAAGTTCGATCGGTAGCTCAGCAGAGGAAACTTCTTTTCCCAGATACCGGAATATCCTCTTTTTCTCCTCCGGGGAAATATCATTTTCGAACCATCCCCTTGCCGTATTGTTGTCATGGGTGCCCGTATAGACAATGGTATTGGGGATGAAATTATGAGGGAGATAGGGATGAGTCGGTGAATCTTCTCCAAAGGCAAATTGAAGAACCCGCATGCCCGGAAAACCGAATCGGTCCATCATTTCTTTCACATCAGGCGTGATGATTCCGAGATCTTCTGCGATGAAGGAATGGACCGGAAATTTTTTAAGCAGGGCTGAAAAGAAATCATCCGCTGGAGCTTCCACCCATTTGCCATTTACAGCGGTTGTCTCCGTGGATGAAACCTCCCAGAAGCCGACAAAACCCCTGAAATGATCGAGACGCAACACATCAAAAAGGCGGAGATTATGGGAAATACGATCGAACCACCATTGGTAACCCGTCTTTTGGAGGCGATCCCAGCGGAACGTTGGATTTCCCCAGAGCTGACCGGTCTTGCTGAAGTAGTCAGGAGGAACGCCTGCGACTGATAACGGCCTCTTCTCTTCATTTAGATTGAAAATATCGGAATGGGTCCAGACATCGGCGCTGTCATGATTAACATAAATGGGGACATCACCGACCAATAGAATTCCTTTCTTGTTGCAATAATCTTTAAGAGAGAGCCACTGCTTGAAGAAGAGATACTGATAAAACTTCTCCTGTTCAACCTCGTCCCGAAGGTTTTTCTTGATCCTCTCAAGATATTCTGAATTTCTGTTTCTCAGATTTTTTTCCCATTCTCCCCATGCTTTTCCTTTTAAATATTTTTTGATCACAAAGAACAGGGTAAAATCTTCCAGCCACCCCTCATTCTCTTTGCAGAATGTTTCAAAGGCATCCCTCTCTTTTCCGCTCGTTTTAAAAGAGTCATAGGCGCGGCGGAGCAAGCCCGATTTATAGGGAATCATGGATGCATAGTCACAGCGTCCGTCCGGGAATGAAGGGATCTCTTCTAGCTCCCCTTTTTTGAGAAAACCGGACTCCGTGAGAAGCTCCGGGCTGATGAGGAGCGGATTGCCTGCAAAGGCGGAAGGGCTGTTGTAAGGAGAATTTCCACAAGCCTGGTCCGTAGGGTTGAGGGGTAAGGCCTGCCAGAAACTCTGTTTTGTCTGAGTTAAAAAATCGGCAAATTGATAGGCGGAGGGACCCAGATCGCCTATCCCAAAAGGCGAGGGGAGCGAAGTGATGTGAAGGAGGATGCCACTGGTTCTTTTATCCATAAAGAAAATCAAATGAAACGAATGGTATCGAATGTCACGAATAGAAGCGAATGAAACTAATATTGATTCTGAATGTATTGAATGATATTCGTCAAATTCGATGTCATTCCTGATATTCGTTGCAATTATACCCAATCTCAAGGGAGTTTACCAGAGAGCCCATATGGTGTATAATTATTTCTATCGGGAGGGTGTCATGAAAAAGGGAAATATAAGATGGATGATGGTCCCATTCTGCCTCATTTGCTTCCTCTTCTTCATTCCGTCGTGTGCAGTCAATCCTGTAACGGGCAAACAGGAGTTGATGCTTTTAAGCGAGAGAGATGAGATTAGTCTGGGCAGGGAAACAGATGTTGAGATTGTAAAACAATACGGCATCTATGAGGATCCGAAACTGGCTGCCTATGTCAAAGAGATAGCCCAGCGAATTGGCAAGATCTCTCATCGATCGCAACTGGCCTACGATTGTAAGATCCTCGATGTTTCGGTCATCAATGCCTTTGCCGTGCCCGGAGGCTATGTTTACTTTACCCGGGGGATTTTAGGGGTTCTCAACAGCGAGGCTGAACTGGCTGCTGTGATGGGACACGAGATCGGCCACATAGCGGCGCGCCATTCCGCCCAGCAGTACAGTAAAGCCCAGCTTGCCCAACTGGGATTAGGAGTGGGATCGATCTTTATCGATTCGCCCATTATGGCAAACCTGGCTCAGTTAGGTGTGGGGATGCTTTTTCTAAGGTTCAGCAGGGATAATGAGAGGGAAGCGGATGATTTGGGGGTGGAGTATTCGAGCAAGGCGGGCTATGATGCGGCGCAGTTGGCTGGTTTTTTTGAAACACTGGAAAGGATAAACCCGGGATCAGATCGGAGTGGACTGCCAGGCTGGTTTTCCACTCACCCCAATCCGGAAAACCGGATATCCGCTGTCAGGATAAAGGCAAAAGAGTGGCAAGAAAAATTGAACCTAAAAGACTTACGGGTGAACAGAGACGGTTTTCTGAAAACGATCGATGGTCTCATTTATGGAGACGACCCGAGGCAGGGGTATGTGGCTGATGATGTGTTTTATCATCCTGTCCTCCGATTTCAATTCCCCGTACCTGTCAAATGGAAAGTCAACAACAAACCCTCACAAGTTCAAATGATCAATGAAGGTGGGGATGCGTTGATTCTGTTTTTGATCTCTTCTGAAACTTCCTCCAGAGAGGCGGCAAGAACCTTTGTTTCTAAGAATAATGCCAGCGTGATCAGATCTGAAACAATACGGGTCAATGGCTTTCCTTCCCATCGGCTTGTCTCGGATCTTCGCACCCAATCAGAGGCATACCGGGTCATGTCTTATTTTATTGAAAAAGATCGAAAGGTATATATATTCCATGGGTTGACCCACATGAGTCGGTTTCAAAATTATAGAGGGACTTTTGAGTCAACGATGGAACAGTTCAAGGAATTGACGGATCTTAGAAAAATTGATGTGAGGCCCGACCGGATAAGAATCCAAAATGCAAGGGCTTCAGATACCCTTGAAAATACCCTTCGTTCTTTTGGAGTTCCAAAGGAGAAGATGAAGGAGATGGTTTTGTTGAACGGCGGAGTTCCTGACCAGATGGTCCCAGCAAACAGTTTGATCAAAGTGGTGGAAAAGGGGCGATGAAGATTCGGCCGCTGATTTCAAAGGACAGGGACAGGCTCCGGCGGATGGTGATCGAGACCGGTGTTTTTACCGACGAAGAGGTCGGAGTCGCCATGGAATTGATCGACCTCGTGCTCGGAGATGAAGAGCAAAAGGATTACAGGATCGTCTGCGCGGTGGACGATCAAGACCAGCCGCTGGGGTATATCTGTTATGGTCCTGTCCCGATGGCCCAGAGGATTTTCGACCTTTACTGGATTGTCATCGATCCAGGCCTTCAGGGGCGGAAGATCGGATCAAAACTTTTAGATTATCTGGAGGAGCAGGTAAGAGGATTGAAGGGGAGAATGATTCTTGCCGACACCTCATCCATACCCTCTTATGAGAAGGCACAGATGTTTTATTTAAGAAAAGGATTTGAGGAAGCGGCAAGAATTGCCGATTATTACTGGGAGGGAAACGACCGGATCACGTATTGTAAGAGGATATAGGTTTGAGGTGAGAGGTTAGAAAATGGGTTACGGTTACGAAGCCCGTTTCGGTCACCGGTTACGGCAACGTATAAAGAATTAAGAGACAATAAACGTAACCTTCTATTAACGATACGGGCCTCGTTACCCTTACCGTTAGACTTATATTTTCTGAGATAGGAGGAGACGATGGAAAAAAAGAGAATCGGCGTGCTGACAGGAGGAGGGGACTGCGCCGGGTTGAATCCGGCGATCAAATGGGTGGTCAAGACAGCGCTTGATGACAGGCTACAACGGGTGAGGAAAGTTCAGCATGAGGTGATTGGAATCCGTGACGGCTGGAAAGGTCTGGTCGAACCCGAATCAGAAGGGAATCCTCCTGCTTCCAGGATGTTCACGCTGACCGAAGAGATGGTCAGAACGTGGGACCGTTACGGAGGAACGAATCTTGGCACCTCGAGAACGAATCCCTATGACCCCAAGAAAGATCGCTCAAAAACCGTTCTTGAAAATCTGGAGCGATTCAAAATTGATTATTTGATCGCTATCGGCGGCGAGGATACCCTCGGCGTGGCCAATAAGCTCCACCGCGAAGGGGTGAAGGTCGTCGGCATTCCGAAGACGATTGATAAAGACCTCTCCGGAACCGACTATACGCTGGGGTTTGAGACCGCCCTAAATGTCATCACAGAAGAGATCGACCGCCTTCGAACAACAGCCGGCTCACACCGAAGGATCTTTGTGGTGGAGACCATGGGAAGGCATGCAGGCTGGCTGGCCCTGGAAGGAGGAGAATCGAGCGGGGCCTATATCATCCTCATCCCCGAGTATGATTTCGATGTGAACAGGGTGAACGAGTTGCTCATGGAAGGCCATCGAAAAGGGACCCGTTATGAGATCATCGTCGTCGCCGAGGGGGCAAAACCTGCCGGAGGCCCCGAGATCATCAAAGAGAACGGCGTGGATAGTTTCGGCCATAAAGCCCTGGGGGGGATCGGAGAATTTCTGGCAAATCAGATCACAGAGTTCACAAAGATAGAGACACGAAGCATCATCCTGAGCCATCTCCAGAGGGGCGGCGCTCCGTGCGCCTATGACCGCAGGATGGGAAGGTATTTCGGGATTGCAGCCATAGATCTGATTGCCAAAGAGGATTTCGGAAAGATGGTCAGCCTGAGAAATGGCCGGATCACGGCTGTTTCCCTGGAGGAGGCCGTGGGGAAATTGAATGTCGTCGATGTCAATACCCAATACGATATCGAGCGATATAATGGAAGGAGAACGATCCTGGGGTATTAAATTTCGGATTTCGGATTGCGGAATTCGGATTAAGTAAAAAGAGTTTTTTGATTTTCATTCCGAAATCCACAATCCGCATTCCGAAATTAGAGGAGTCTCTGGTGTTCTTTTTTGATGCACCGGTCCATCACCACTTTCAGACCTGCCCTCTCGGCCTCTTCTCCTGCCTTCTGATGGATCACTCCCTCCTGCATCCAGACGATCTTTGCTCCCCGCCGGATCGCCTCTTCCGCAACGGGAGGAACCTCCTCCGATTTCCGGAAGATATCGACCACATCGATCTCAATCTCTTTCGGGATCTCCATCAGAGTGCGGTAGATCTTTTCACCGAGGATCGTATCGCCATCGGGCCGGACCGGTATGATGCGGTAGCCATTCGATTGGAGATAGGCGGCCACTCCGTAACTGGGCCTGTCCTCTTTCGGGGAAATGCCCACCACCGCCACTGTCTTAGAGCTTTTGAGTATCTGCTTCAATTCCTCATCTTTCATTGATTTCTCCTAAAGTTTTTGCAATCCTTCCTTAACCTCAACCTCAGCCTCAACCTTGTGTACTTTTTGAGATTAGTAGTTTGACGTGGCGGGTCGGGATGGATCTGTGAGGGGCAGCCCCCTTATCGGAGTTCCTGAGGTCGATTCTTCTTTCCCGTTTGGTAAGGTTCCTTCGATGAAGGCCTCCAGGATGGTTTGTGGAGAACTTCCATCGGCAGGGGTTCCTGTTTCGAGATTCACTCTCAACAGGACGATCTTATCAGGGACTCTGAAGGGTTCCGCGGGTGTATCTCTCAATGCTTGATCCATAAAAGAGATCCAGATGGGAAGGGCGGCTCTCGACCCTGTCTCATTCTTTCCGAGAGATGTTTTTTCGTCAAAACCCACCCAGACTCCGGCAAGGAGGGAAGGGGTGTATCCGATAAACCAGGCATCCGCATAATCGCTGGAAGTTCCGGTTTTTCCGGCAATGGGTCTGCCCAGAACCTTTGCCCTCTGACCAGTTCCGTGCTGGACCACGCCTTCGAGAAGATGGGTGATGATAAAAGCATTCTGCGGAGAGATGGCCCGTTCCTTCATGATCGGAGGAGGAGATGGAGCGGCAGGAGCGCTCTCTTCTCCTTCCTCTTCCTCCTCCGGCTCCTCCAATTCAACATAAGGGGTATTTTCTTCAAGGACCTCGCCTTTTATGGTGACGATCTTCTTGATGAAGATGGGTTTGATGCGCTCTCCTCCGTTGGCAAAGACCGCAAAAGAGGAGGTCAGCTCCAACATGGAGGTTCCAGAGGTTCCGAGGGCAATGGAGAAGTCCCGTTTGACCGGAGATTCGATTCCCATCTTTTTAATGAATTTGAGGGCATACCCCATGCCGATGTCCTCAAGGATTTTGACCGTTACCACATTTCTGGAATGGGCGAGGGCGTTTCTGAAGGTGATGGGGCCCATAAAGTTCTTGTCGTAATTTTTCGGAGCCCAGTAATGTCCTCCGTCATAATCCGAAAATTCCACAGGCGAGTCCATGAGAAGGGTGGAAGGGTTATACCCTTTCTCAATCGCGGCCGCATAGATAAAGGGTTTAAAGGCAGAACCCGGCTGCCTGCGGGAATTGACTGCACGATTGAACTGACTTTCGCTGAAATCACGCCCGCCCACCATGGCTTTCACATATCCAGTTTGCGGATCCGTGCAGATCAGGGCTCCCTGGACAAGAGGTTCCTGTTCCAATCCGAGGGTGAGAGGCTGATCTTTCTTTGCCGGTTCCTTTACTCTCACATGGACGACATCTCCGGTTTTAAGCAGATCTGCAGGCGTCTTCACCTGGCCGGGCTTGAAATGGGCTGTGGGTTTGATCTGGAGGGCCCAGGCCATCTCAGCGTAGGGAAGCGCTCCCTTCCGGTCCTCCACCCAGACCGTAAAGAGTTTTTTGGTGTCATCCCTGGAGAGGATCACTCCTTCGAAGATCTCATTGGATGAAAGGGGTTGGAGCGTCTTTCTCTTCCTTTGGGTGAGGTTCCTCAGCTCATCGGAAGTGAGCGTCTGGATGGGGCCTCTGAACCCTTGTCTCTTATCCAGCTCCCTCAATCCCATCTCGATGGATCTCTGTGCGGCTTTCTGAAGGTTGAGATCGAGAGTCGTATAGATTCTCAATCCTTCTTTATAGAGTTTCTCCTTCCCATATTTTCTTTCAACCTGATGACGGATAACCTCCGTAAAGTAAGGGGCTTTGCTGAAGAAGGCGCTCTCCCTCGACTGGATCTTCAGGGGCGTCCGGAGGGCTTTCTCTTTCTGTTCCTGTGAGATGAAGCCCAGATCGGTCATCCGTGTGAGGACATAATTCTGGCGTTCTCTGGCCCGGGTCAGGTTGTTGACAGGCGAGTAGCGGCTGGGGGCCTTGACCAGGCCTGCGAGCAGGGCTGTCTCTGAAAGATTGATCTGTTCCACCCGTTTATTAAAATAGCTCTCCGCGGCGGCTTCTATTCCATAGGCGCCGTTTCCCAGGTAGATATGATTGAGATAGAGAGAAAGAATCTCCTCTTTGGTCAGATTCCGTTCGAGAGCGAAGGCATAGGCGACCTCTTTCAATTTTCGGAGGAAACTCCTCTTGGGGGTAAGGAAGAAGGTCTTGGTCACCTGCTGGGTGATGGTGCTGCCCCCCTGGACGATCTTTCCGGCGATGAGGTTTTTAAGCATCGCACGGGCGATTCCTTTATAGTCAACTCCCCTGTGCTGAAAAAACTCGGCATCTTCTGCGGCAAGGAACGCCTGGATCAGAGGCTTAGGAATTTTCTCATAGGTGATCGGAATTCGATTGTCCAATAAGAATTTTCCCACAACCTCATCGTCTTCCGAATAGACGATGGAGAAAGCGTTGATGTTTCGTTCCTTCAGGGAGGCAAAGTCAGGAAGCTGGCGGGAGAAATAGAAGAAGAGTAAAGCTCCGGCCAGGAGGAGCATAGAGGCAGAGGTGAGAAAGGCGAGGATGATATAGAAGGCGAACCCCTTTTTGGCCTTTCTTTTCCTTGGATGTTTTGATCTTCTTTTTTTCTTATCCATACGGGGGACAGGAGGGAATCAACCCATTCGACTCCCCGGCCTGATCCTTCGACTTCGCTCAGGACAGGCACCCGGGGTATGCCTTTTCGACAGGCTCAAGGCCCCGAGTACAGCCGAGGGGCTCAGGGTTGATACTGAGCGGCGCTTTTCCCTCGACTCTGCTCGGGATGGTGAGCCCCTTCGATAAACTCAGGGCCTTGAGCCGGTCGAGAGGCTTGTCGAACCATTCCCCCGACTTAAAAATCGGGGTTTGACGCCGTCGAACGTATCAAAAAAGGGAAAACCCTCGGATCGCAGATTTCCCCTTTTTTGTGAAGGATGAATGGCTATTTCTTCTTCTTTGCAAGTTGCAACTTCAGATCTTCGACCTGCTTTTTCAAAGCTTCATTCTCTGCGGTGAGAGAAGTGATGGTTGCCTCCTTCTCGGCGCCCTTCTGGATATCCTCCTTCAACTTCTGAACCTCAAGTTTCAGCTTATCATTGTCCGACTTGAGGTTGGTGTTCTCCGCTTTCAACTTCTCATTTTCCGCCTTGATGTCCGCTCCGCATCCGGCCAGGGCCGAAACGAGCATGCCGATCAGGAATAATGAGAGCATCAAAGATAGGGTCTTCTTCATCTACCTTTCACCTCCTTTTTCATGGAATCTTATTTGATACAACATTATAAGCTCCTCAACCTAAAAAATCAAATCGTTTTAAAGGTAACCCCTCAGAAGCTGTGAAAAAATTGAATGGGATTAGGTAATGCCTCAGTTACGGTTGTTTTTGTCCCCCTTTGGCAAAGGGGGACATAGGGGGATTTTAAAATTATGTTCGGAAAATCTCCCCTTCCCCCCTCTTTTCCAAAGAGGGGTATTAGAGTTCATTGTTATTACTTAAACCCATAACTGAGGGGTTACGGGATTAGAGAAAAAAGCCTTGACAAATGAGGGTCGGTTAAGTTTAAATTTTATCCGGCTTCCCTGACTGACGAAGTCGGGCGGGTTATGCGCCTTCC
>VGRU01000070.1 GCA_016875255.1 Deltaproteobacteria bacterium | reverse complement strand
AATACCTTCGTTATCGCCGAGGTCAACGTCGTCTTCCCATGATCCACGTGCCCAATCGTCCCCACATTCACATGCGGCTTCGTCCTCTCAAATTTCGGCTTCGACATGGCTCATTCCCTCCTTGTTTCTTAAAGAAGATTATCGAATCTGTCTCTCGCTATGGAGCCCACGACCAGGATTGAACTGGTGACCTCATCCTTACCAAGGATGCGCTCTACCAACTGAGCTACGTGGGCAAAACCAAAGAAAAAACCTGCCAAAAAGCAAAGACAGGTTCCCGGATATATTCATAAAATTAACAGGATAAATTGAATGCTTTGGAGCGGGAAACGGGGCTCGAACCCGCGACCCTCAGCTTGGAAGGCTGATGCTCTACCAACTGAGCTACTCCCGCCTCATCGAAACATATAAACCCTTTGATTGAAATGTACCCGATTACTGAACCCACGAAAGCTCCGTTGAATAATTCAGAAAGTAACACTTTAGCTGTTTGAAAATTTTTGTAAAATCCCTCCCGACCTCCCTTTGCCAAAGGGAGGAGATAGAGGTTTCCCCCTTTGGAAAAGGGGGATTAAGGGGGATTTTATGATGATTCTTTTGATCAATTGACTCATGAAACTCTTCTTTTCATAAGGCTAAATTGTTACTTCAGAAATAGTATTAAACCGCCCGGTCGCCGAACCCAATTCCCCTCCTCTCGTCGGGGAAAGGTTCTCATCCTCCATACCATCCATTACTTAAAAACAAACCTGGTGGAGAGGGGAGGATGTGCTCGATCGCTTCGCTCTCTCCGCCTCCCTCCGGTCGCCGAACCCAATTCCCCTCCTCTCG
This sequence comes from Deltaproteobacteria bacterium, assembly GCA_016875255.1. Next base: position 13,811 of record VGRU01000070.1, on the reverse strand, counting down.
TCGGGGAAAGGTTCTCATCCTCCATGCCATCCATTACTTAAAAACAAACCTGGTGGAGAGGGGAGGATTCGAACCTCCGAAGGCATCGCCAACAGATTTACAGTCTGTCCCCTTTGGCCGCTCGGGAACCTCTCCGAATCAAAACCACTATTTTTGGATTGAGCAAATTCCTCCCGGCAAAGAAAAAGACTGGGAAATCAACGAGTTACATAAGTGGAACAAAGATCAACATGAATTTGAACTTATTATATTTAACAAAATATAATTCCTTTGTCAAGAGAATTTTTTAAAAAAACGCTCATTTTCCATACCTTAGGCGCCCCATTCCTTTCCCCTGTCTTTGATGAAATGGGTGAAGGTTTTAATGGTTGGGTTAGTCCGCTCTTCCTTCAAAAAGAGAAGGGCCACCTGAAGGCTGAGCTTCTCATCCAGAGAGACCATTTTGATCAGCCCTCTTTTGGCCTCTTCTTCTGCAATTCTCCTGACAATTATTGAAACACCCTTCCCTTCTGAAACCCACTGTTTGATAAATTCCGAACTGCCTGTTTCAATGAGCAGCAAGGGGCGAATCCCCAACTCCTGAAATGCCTTAAGAACGATTTTCCTGGTCGTCGATCCTTTCGCCCGAATGATAAAAGGGAATTTCCTGATGGCTTTTAGGGAGATTTTCTCCCTTTTTGCCATGGGATGTGAGGGGGAAACAATAAGGACGAGATCCTCTCTTAAGAACGGAATCGATTCAAGTTTGGAGGGAATCTTTGTCATTCCGATGAGCGCCACATCATTCCGGTAAGCCGTTAGGCTTTTTTCAATCTCTTCGGAATTCCCGACATCCAGTGCGATCTTGATGGAGGGATAGAGGTTCTGAAATCCGGAGAGAAGCGTCGGCATCAGACATCTCGAGTAGGATTCGGTCGTCCCTATTCTCAAGAGACCGTGATGTTCCTTTTTCAAGCGCCCGAGGTGACTCTCGACCCCCCTGATATGGTTGGAAATTTTATGAGCGGATTTAAAAAGGATCTTACCCGCCTCGCTTAGATGAAATCCGCCTCTGCCCCTTTCAATGAGCCTCATTCCCACCTTATGCTCAAGTCCCTTGATGTGTTTGGTTACGGCGGGCTGTGAGACAAACAATTCTTCCGCGGCCTTAGTAAAACTCCTGTGTCTTACCACCTCATGGAAGACGAGCAAAGAATTGATCGAATCGCGTAAAGGTTTTCTCTTTTCCATTCGATTATAACCTTAGGTTATTTAAACATAAAAACAAATGAATTGACAAGGGGGGCCTATAAAAGGATAATGGCAGAACTTTATCGCATGAAAAAGGGGGATGTTATGGACCTCAGGGATTTCATCAATAGGTGTGAAAAAGAAGGGGAGTTAAAACGGATCAAGGCTGAAGTGGACTGGGACCTTGAGATCTCTCACATTGCGAAATTTGTTGAAGAGAAAAGCGGCCCGGCGTTGCTGTTTGAGAACATTAAGGGATACAAGAGCCCTGTCTTGACCGGCGCATTCGGGACAACCAAAAGGCTGGCAATCATCCTCGGAAAGAGTCCTGACCTTTCCATGGTCCAACTTACGAAGGAATGGGTCAATGTCGCCGTTAAGGAGGTCATTCGGGCAAAAGAACAGAAAGATGGCCCCATCTTCGAGAATATCCTCGAGGGTGATAAGGTCGATACGCTCGCCTTTCCATCCCCAAGGTTCTATGAACTGGACGGCGGCCGTTACTTTGGCACGGCCGTATTCATGGTGTTGCAGGACCCGGAGACCGGGGACATCAACCTTGGCACCTACCGCATGGGCATCCTCGATGATAAAACCGTTGGCGTCCAGATCCTTAAGGGGAAAAAAGGCGACAGGATCATGAAGAAGTACGGGAAAGCCGGTAAGAAGATGCCTGCATGCGCCATTATAGGTGGCGATCCCCTGCATATCTTTGCAAGTGCCGCAACAATCAAGGCCAAAAGCGGATACGATGTCGTCAGCTCTTTGCGCGGCGAACCTGTCGAAACCGTAAAAGGCCAGCTCACCGGACTCCCCATTCCTGCAGCTGCGGAGATCGTGCTGGAAGGTGAAGTCGATCCCCAGAACCTGAGAAATGAAGGCCCCTTTGGCGAATATACGGGCTACTACACCGAAGAACTGATTAAGCCAATTCCCAAACCCGCCCTTGAAGTGAAGCGCATTTACTGCAGAAACAACCCGGTCCTCTGGGAGACGAGCGTGGGCCGGCCCGTGGGAGACCAGCATATCCTCTATGCCTTTACACGCAACGCAAGCCTGTGGACGGATCTGGTCAAGATGGAGATCCCTGGCATTAAGTCGGTCTACACCCTGCCGGAAGCATCCGGACGCTTCATTGTGGTCGTCTCTGTAGAGCAGATGTATCCGGGTCATGCGGACCAGGTGGGTGCAGCAGTCATTGCCAGCAATACAGGGATGTATGGGATCAAATGTGTCATTATCGTTGATGACGATATCGATGCGGACGACCTTCCAAGGGTATGGTGGGCCCTCGGCACTCGCTACAATCCGGCGCGGGGGACGCAGTTGATCAACAGAGGCAGATCAACCCCGCTCGATCCATCCCTCGGACCGGATGACAACAAGTTCATCACCTCCCGTATCATCCTCGATGCAACGATACCCTATGAATGGAAAGTCAAACCCACGGAGATCAAGCTCTCGGAGAGTATGCTGGCAAAAGTAAAATCCCGCTGGAAAGAATATGGGTTGGAAGAATAATTGCAAGTGATAAAGTTCAAATTTCAAGATCCAAATGTCAAAGGAATGCCAAATTACAAAGTCTAAGAATTATTGACCTTTGAACTTTGGATTTGATTTGCCATTTGGGCTTTGACATATGACATTTAGATCTTCGGTTGTAATGGAGGAAAACCTATGGCTTTCGAGAAAAATCTGGAGAAGGCACAAGAGAAGGCAAAGAAAGTAAAACTCTTTGGCCATGATGTCCACGGGGTTCTGACACAAAACACCTTCCTCTGTGATATCGAAGGAAGGCGAAAATACGGGTTCTGGCATATGGATGGGTTTGGCGACCTCTCCCTGACGGCAAATGGAATCCAGATTGCTTTTCTCGATACGACCTCCATCGATGAGGAGGGCCTGTTTCGCGCCCGTGAGCTGAAACTCGACAAATTCTACTACAAAGTCAAAGACAAGATAGTGAAGATTGACGAACTCAAAAAGGATCAGGGAATCGGTGACGAAAATGTCGGCTACATCGGTTGCGAGGTGACCGACATCGCTCTCATGAAGCGGGTTGGGTTTGCTGTGGCAACAGCCGATGCCATTGACGAGGTGAAGGAAATCGCAGATTACATAACCGTTGCTCCCGGAGGAAGAGGCCCCATTAGGGAAACCTGTGAATTCATTCTTAGAGCCATGGGAAAATGGGAAGAGTGGGTCGAGAAAGTAACCAAGATGGGATACAAATAATCCTCCATTTAAATCCAAACGGGTTGATGAATCTTGTTGTAATGGTTCTAAATCATAGCCCCACGATAGTGGTCTGAAGGTCAGCGAGGCATGATTGCTAACAAAGTTAAAGGAAAGAAAAAGTATATGGCGGGGTTCCTTGAAGGATTAATCCCTTACAGAAAAGAAGATGCAGAGAAATACAATCGGCTTCGATGGTGGTCTGGTTTGACGTTCGGCGACCTTCTGGATAAGGCAGCAGACGTCTATCCGGACAAAGAGGCCTTTGTGGACGGAAGGAACAGGCTCACCTATAAGGAGGCCCGGGAAAAGACAAATAAACTGGCCATTGGCCTGATGGACCTCGGCATTGCCCCACGGGATCGAGTGCTGATCCAGCTTCCCAACTGGAATGAGTTCGTTTTCGCCTATTTCGCTGTTCAAAAAATTGGTTGCATTGCTGTGTTGCTTATCGATAGATACCGGCAGTATGAGATTGGCCACTTGCTTAAGCTGACAGGGGCCACCTTATGGATTGTTGCGGAAAAGTATAAGAAGACAGATTACCTGCCTATCGTGGAGGATGTGGTAAAAGAAAACCCGCAACTCAAGAACATCGTCCTAACAAGAAGCGAGGGACATGGATCCTTCAAAAGCATGGAGAGGTTGATTCTTGAAACAAAGTTGGATGCGGTTAACCTCCAGAGGCTTGCACAAAGAAGGCCAGACCCTATGGAGGTGGCCCATATGGGACCCACAGGAGGGACGACCGGGTTGCCCAAGCTTGTCCCTCGTACCCATAACAGTCTCATATGCACCATGGAATATGCGGCCTATGCATGGGAGGTGAACATTCATGATGTGTGCCTTCTGGCCGGCCCTGTTGGCCATGACCTCGTCTTTACCAAGGGGCTCTGCAGCGGTCTCTTCACACTCGGGAAGAACATTTTCCTCGATTCCACGGAGATGAAAGAGGTCTGTGAAACCATTCAAAGGGAGAGGGTGACAACGATCGTATGGACTCCTACCTTGGCCAAAAGGTTGCTCGATTTTGAGGGGCTGAAGGATTATGATCTGAGTTCTCTGAGGGCGATGCATTGCGGAGGCAGCACAAGTCTGCCGGAGATGGTCAAAGGAGTGAGAGAAGATCTCCGATGCAACTTCTATAATGGTTATGGGGGCACGGAAGGCCAGACCACCTTAACACGGACAAACGACAGCCTTGAGACTATCCTCCATACAGTGGGCAAACCTACCTGCCCTTACGATATCTATAAGGTGGTCAGCCCGGACGGGAAAGACCTGCCTCCCAATACCCCCGGGGAATTGATGATCAAAGGACCGGGAGTCTTTACCGGTTACTATAAGGCTCCGGATGAGAACGCAAAGGTTTTCAACGAAGAAGGATTCTTCAGGACGGGTGACCTGGCCATGATTGATGAAAATGGCGTTGTCACCCTCACCGGTCGAATCAAAGAGATGATCAATCGCGGTGGCGAGAGCATCAGCTCCGCAGAGATAGAGAACCTGATCAGCGGCCACCCTGAGGTCGCTCTTGTGGCGGTGATCCCCATGCCGGATCCGGTGTTTGGAGAAAGGGTCTGTGCTTACATTCAACCCAAACTCGGAGCAATCTTAAGTTTTGAAAAGATCATCACCCATCTCAAAGAGAAAAAAGCCTCGGTGCTTCAACTTCCGGAAAGGATCGAATTCACTGAAAGCATGCCTTTTACAAAGGCCGAAAAGATAGATAAAAAATTCCTAAGAGAAGATATCGAGAAAAAGCTAAAAGTTGTTCATTAAAAAGTTCGTCTTTTGGTAACGGTATCGATGCCCGTTTCGTTAAATCGAAAAAGACGTTTGTCGTTGTCGATGCTGATATCGAAACTCGTAAAGTGAATCTGGATGCTCGAGGTTCGTTTTTCGAGCTTCCTGCTTCGATACGAGCATCGTCACCCATAACCGTTTAATGATCAAGCTATACGGTTTTTGTAACCGTAATCCCTTACAAAAACTAAAACCTTAAATTGTGGAGGTTTTAAAATGAACGAAAAGGAAAAAGCCCTTGAAAAGGCAAAAAAGGTCAAATTCGTTATCCTCGACATTCATGGGATATTAACTGACAATACCCTCTATTATACGGATGACGGAAAAAAGTCGGAATGTTTCTCCCTGAAGGACCGATTGGGGTGCATGGCCTTGCGGGAAGGCGGAATTGGTGTGGCATTTCTGACCAGTAAAATTTCAAGGGCGGACGAACAGGTAGGCCATATCTATGGTGTCCCACCCGAAAAGCTCTGGGGAACTTCCGCCAAGATCGGAAAGCTTGATGAGTTTGAGAAAGAATCTGGATTTAAAGATGAGGACTTATGCTATGTGGGAGATGAAATGATCGATTTAGGCGTTATGAAAAGGGTCGGATTTTCAGCAGCGCCTTCCGATGGAGCAAACGAGGCAAAGTCCGTAGCCAACTACATCACCCTTGCCAGCGGGGGAAAAGGAGTGGTCAGAGAGGTTGCCGAATTTATCCTCAGGGCACAGGGGAAGTGGGAAGCCGTAGTGGAGAAGATATCCAAACCAGACTGATGCTTAGCGCCAATAAAAAAGAAAGGACGGAAGATCGAATGCCCTACAAATTTTATAAAGACAACCGTGAATTTATCAAAGCACTGGAAGCAAACGACGACCTCGTGACCATCCAGCAGGAGGTGGACTGGGACCTTGAGATGGGGGCTATTGTGAGGAGGGTCTGCGAGAAGAAATCGGCTTCTCCTTATTTCAAAAAGATCAAGGACTATCCTGGTTTTGAAGCCTTTGGCGCGCCACTGGCAACATATAAGAGGCTGGCCATTGCCATGGGTATGAAGCCCGATGCCTCTGTGCCGGAGATATCGAATGAATATGTGAAGAGAACCACCGGCGACCCCATTAAATCTATCCTCGTGGACAAAAAGAAAGCCCCCTGCAAAGAGAACATCTGGACAGGGAAAGATGCAGACCTCTTTAAGCTCCCGGGCCCCATGGTCCATGACGGGGATGGAGGAAGGTATCTGGCGACATGGCATTTTGTGGTATCCAAAGATCTTGATACAGAATTTGTCAACTGGGGGATGTACCGGCAGATGGTCTTCGACGAAAAGACGATGGTGGGCCCGGTGCTTCCCTTTTCCGATATGGGAAAGATGTTTTACGGAAAGTATGTTCCGAGAAACAAACCCATGCCTTTCGCCACAGTCATCGGCTGCGATCCTCTGTCCGGCGTGGCGGCCTGTGCTCCTTCACCCATTCCTGAAGATGAGTTTACCGGAATGTTAATGGGCGCTCCTGTGGAACTGGTAAAGTGTGAGACCAACGATCTCTACGTTCCATCACATGCCGAGATCATCATTGAAGGCGAGGTGATTCCAGGCATCCAGATCGATGAAGCCCCTTTTGGTGAATACACGGGTTACCGGACCTCTCCGAGAGAACCCAGAACCGTCTACCGGGTTACCGCCATTACCTTCCGAAATAACCCCATAGTGACGGTCTCCAACATGGGCGTCCCCACCGACGAAGGTCAGCTCCTCCGCTCCTTCTCTCTCGGACTTGAGATGCGAAAACTTCTTGAGAGCCAGGGCATTCCCATCACAGGTGTCTATATGCTTCCCGAATCAACCCATCACCTCGTCGTCGTGGGTGTCAGGCCCGCTTACAGCGGCATTGCAAGCCAGATTGCCAACCTCGTCTTCGGAAGCAAATTGAGCCCATGGTTCACCATGGTCGTGGTTGTGGACAATGAAACTGATATCTATAATAAAGACGAGGTCATCCATGCCCTCTGCACCAAATGCCATCCCATCCGAGGAATACGTAAATATGAACAGGCTCCAGGAACCCCTCTCTATCCTTTCGCTGATCCGGAGGAGCGGAAATGGAGCCGCGGGTCCCAGGTGCTTTTCGACTGCACCTTCCCCCTTGACTGGCCCAAGGCATCCATTCCCATTAAGGTTTCCTTTAACAATGTCTACCCCAAGGATATTCAGGAAATGGTTCTGAAAAACTGGAAATCCTATGGATTCAAAGATTGAGGAGGAATAGCATGGCTAAAAAAGAATATGATACGTTCATCTTAACAGACCTTGCGCTGGTTGCTGAAGACCAGGAGATGGAAATAATCGTCCGGGATCTGACGCCATCGGACAGAAGATATAAATACCGAAGTGCCTATGTCCTTGGGATGGTCTCCAAAAACGAGTCCAAATATTCGGATCGCCTCTGGGTCCGCCTGGGAAGGGGCCAGCTTCAGGAAAAGCCCTGGTCAATAAAGATCATCAAAGAAGTGAATAAATTTAGCTAATACTGATGAAATTTTTAAAAACCGAATAATGCTATTGATTGTCATTCCGGCCCCGTATCAAGTACGGGGTAAACTCCAGCCGGGCGACCGAAGGGAGGCGGAGTGAGCGAAGCGAGCGAGCACATCCAGTATTTTATGATCATTATGAAAACTCTGGACACCGGTTTTCACCGGTGAGACGACTTTTACGAAACCTTCAATACTTCAAAAGTATCATCTTATGGCGCCAACAGGAATAAAAAGTTTCCTTGAGGAGTTGAGGTCTGAAGGAGACCTTCTTTCGATCTCAACCCCTCTCGACCCGAAATATGAAATCTCGGCCTTCCTCTCCGAAATCGGAAAAAAGGACGCCCCCGCTATTCTCTTCGAAAAGGCGAAGGGCTACCGTTTACCTGTCGTGGGAAATCTTCTCGGAACGAGGAGACGACTTGCTCTCGCCCTTGGAATTGAACCAGACAAACTCTTTGAAGAATTCCCAAAGCGGATGGGAAAAGGTATTCCGCCAGCGCTCACTAAAGATCCCTCTTCCAAGGTGGTGGTCAAGAAAGGAAAAGGGCTGGACCTTACAAGGCTCCTCCCTGTCCTGACCCACTATGCAGGAGATTCCGGCCCCTACATCACGTCCGGTTTCTCGTCTGCCAGGGATCCAGAGACCGGTGGAATCGGAAGGGGCCTTCACAGAATGGAGATGAGGGGAAAAAATCGACTTGGCATATCACTGCTCAACCCTCCCCTTGCGGAAATCTACGGAAAATATAAGAGGATGCGCCGGCGGATGGAGATCGCCACGGTCATCGGCATGGACCCTCTCATCTTCCTTGCCTCAATCCTGAAAGCGCCTGCAGGGGTGGACAAACTCTCCATAGCCGGAGGCATCAGAGGAAAAGCTGTGCCAATGGCAAAGGCTGAAAACATTGATCTTGAAATTCCTGCCTTTGCCGAAATCGTGATCGAAGGTTTTATCGACCCCAAAGGTAAGGAAGAGGATGGCGTTCTTGGAGAATCGAGCGGATACTATATGGGGTTCTCAAAAAGCCCTACCATCCAGGTCATAGCCATCACTTTCCGAAAAAAACCTCTTTATCATGCCATTGTTCCCTGGAGCCTCGAGGTGGATAACCTTCTCTATCTCGTTCATGGTCTCGACTTTGTTCCAAAGATGAAGAGGGAAATTCCTTCTATCAGAGAGGTCCGCCTCATCCCCGGAACATTCGGTTCTCACGCTGTGATCAGTCTTGATACGGAGAATAGAGGCGAAATCCGAAGAGCCCTATCGCTTGCCCTCTCTTTTACCAATATGAAAAAGGTCATTGCCGTCAATACCGATATAAACATACAGGACGATCAGGAACTGGAATGGGCTCTGGCAACCCGATTCCAGGCAGACAAAGACCTGATGGTCATGACCAACCTGAGGGGGCAACCCATTGATCCCTCTTCGGGGGATGGATTCTTAACGGCAAAGATGGGATTGGATGCGACAAAACCCAGGCTTAAAGGATTTGAAAAGGTGGGAGTCCCTGAGGGGGTGGGAAAAAGGGTTGCTTCCATATTGAAAAGCCTAAATAGATTCCCTCCCCCTTGAAGACTGCGTCGTAATTACTATTTTGTCACCCTGAATTTATTTCAGGGTCTCGTCATGGGTTGAATTAATTAGATTCTGAACCAAGTTCAGGATAACATTTTAATCATTTGCCCTATATTGATTCAGGAGATGAGATGAAGAGAATAATCGTTGGAATCTCCGGTGCCACCGGAGCCATCTATGGCATCAGGCTACTCGAAGTCCTCTCAAAATCGAATGTGGAGACCCATCTGGTCATCACCGAGGCCGCTGAAAGAACGATTCGTATGGAGACCGATTGGAGCATAGAGAAAGTAAAATCTTTGGCAAAGGTCGTTTATGATATCAAAGATGTGGGAGCGGATATCGCCAGCGGCTCATTCCACACCGATGGAATGGTGGTGATGCCCTGTTCCATCAAGAGCCTGTCGGCCATTGCCAATTCATTTAATGTCAACCTTCTTATACGCGCCGCAGATGTGATAATCAAAGAAAGAAGAAAATTGGTTCTCGCGGTGCGGGAAACACCTCTTCACAAGGGGCACCTCAACCTGATGATGAATCTTGCAGACCTCGGGGTGATCATTCTACCACCTATTCCCGCCTTCTACTTCCATCCCAAGACCATGGACGACCTGATCAACCATACCGTCGGGAAAGTCCTCGATCTCTTCCATATCGAGCACGACCTTTTTGCCCGCTGGGGAAGCGCAAAGGTGAAAAATAACCTTCGAAAGAAAGGGTTGAATCATTAAGATTCGCGGGAGAATAGTAGAAGGTCTCGGGGAGGCAAGTCAATTTACTCATATTCCTTGGGTAAGAAGACAGTTCCTAGAAAAACTCTCCATCGATCCCTATCCCGGAACGCTGAATCTCGAAATCATTGATTCGGAATCTCTCCAGACCTTCAACACACTTAAAACCGAAGGTGGAATAGAAATCACCCCCGAAGACCCCATCTTTTGCAGTGCCAAGTGTTATCCAGTCCTCATCAACGGCCAATTAAAAGCAGCCGTCGTTTTGCCATTAGTTAAGGATTACCCTGAAAATAAAATGGAATTAATTGCCCCCCAGAGTATCAAAAAAACCCTTTCTGTAAATTCAGGAGATAATTTAGAAGTAGAGATTTTATAGAATAGAAAAGTTAATTTCATCCAGTTTGTACTGTCAAGCCCCCCTGAATAGTAGCTTCCTGAAAGTTTTGATTGATCAATCTGCATAAAGTGTGTATATTCCAATCAGTAATCGAGGGCGTGAAGAGGGAAATATTTCTTTCAATACGCGGGAAGCAAAATGGGGGAATCCACATGGCAGCCAAATGGAAGAACGGGGAGAGGATAAAGATGAATATACCGTCGGTTATAAGGCTGATCGGGGTTGTATTTATCCTCTCGATCCTGCCCGTGTCAGGTCACGCCCTTACGCCCGGCCAAGTCTTCGACAAAGTCAAGGATACCGTTGTTGTGGTGAAGACCCTGGACGCTCAAGGCAAGCTGAAAAGCCAGGGGAGCGGGGTGTTGATTTCTTCCGGGAGGGTCGCCACCAACTGCCACGTCATTGAAGGGGGTGCATCCTATCAGGTGGGCAGGGGCAAAGAGCTTGTTTCAGCCACTCTTTATGCGGAAGATGGAGAAAAGGACATCTGCCTCCTTGATACCAAGGGTATTACGGGGAAGCCTGTGGAGCTCGGCAAAGCGGCAGGGCTCAAGGTGGGGGACCCGGTTTATGCCTTGGGTGCGCCGCAAGGCTTGGAGCTTTCCCTTTCTGACGGCATCGTTGCACAGCTCCGGGGTGGACCACCACCCTTGATTCAGACCACAGCGGCTATTTCTCCGGGTTCGAGCGGCGGAGGCCTATTCGATGGGGAAGGTCGGCTTGTCGGCCTTACAACCCTTTACCTGGAAGGCGGACAGAGTCTCAACTTCGCCATGCCCGTGGAGTGGATAAACGAGGTAAAACCAGGCCGCCAAACGGCCGCCGAGGGCCACAGTCGGATCGAATGGTTGAAGCGCGCCATGGCCCTGGAAGAACTAAATGACTGGCAAAGACTGCTCGATTGGTGCCGCAAGTGGCCCAGAGGCCAACTCGAAGAAGTCTGCTGGTACCTCCTCGGAGAAACTTACCTAAAACTGAACCGTTACGAAGACGCCATCGAGGCCTTTCGCAAAGCTTTACATCCTGAGTTTGCCGAAGCCTGGTATGACCTCGGGGTTGCTTACAGCAACCTCAAGCGACACGATGACGCCATCGAGGCCTATCGCCAGGCTCTGCGCATCAATCCTAATATTGCCGAAGCTTGGAACAACCTCGGGGTCGCTTACGGCGACCTCAAGCGCTACAATGATGCCATCGATGCCTTTCGCCAGGCTTTACGCATTAATCCTGAGTTTACCAGCGTCTGGAACAACCTCGGGGCCGCTTACGGCGACCTCAAGCGACATGATGACGCCATCGATGCCTATCGCCAGGCTCTGCGCATCAATCCTAATATTGCCGAAGCTTGGTACAACCTCGGGATCGCTTACAGCGACCTCAAGCGACACGATGACGCCATCGAGGCCTATCGCCAGGCTCTGCGCATCAATCCGAACTATGCCAATGCCTGGTACAACCTCGGGATCGCTTTTCTTCTTTCCGGCAACCGCACAGCGGCCTTGGATGCCGTCCGGGAACTGCAACACCTCGATCCCGCACGGGCAGATAAGCTGTTCAATTTGATCGTGCCACGCTGACTCAAGCAAAGATGAGTATGGTGGAGGTCATGGGTTTGACAAAGTAGGTGGCCAACAATCGGCTCGTGCCGACGGAGTACCCCAGCACAACCGTAGCGTTGGGCTAAGAGAAAACATATGCAGAATAAACCGATAGAGATGATTGAATACTACCACCTGTTACAGGACGAGATGCTCAACAAGAAAAAGGTGTTTGATGTCCTATTTGACCCCAAACAGCGTTACACAAAAGGCATACTCTGTGAAGATCTTGTGCGGCGAATGGCGCGCAGCATTTTACCGAATGACATAGCCGTGGCACAAGGATTCATCTACCATTCGGGCAAAAAGAGTCAGCAATGTGACGTTTTACTGTACAATTCGGCGCGATACTCACCTTTTCTTTCCGTTAATGATTTAGTTGTTCTGCCGGTCGAGGCCGTAACTGCTGTCATAGAAGTGAAAACCTATCTGAATCAGACGGAACTCCAGAAGGCTCTTGAATGTTTCAAGAGCATTGACGAAATCTGCTCGGAGGCTCTCGGTTATTTCCCTGTCGAGAAACACATCGTAGCTTTCAGTTCCATCAGTCTCAAGACCCTATTGCGTTGCAGACATCTAACTCCGTTCCCAAGTCAGCTTAATACCGTGGCAATCCTCGACAAGGGGTTTCTTCTACAGGAAAAAGCACCATCTATCAATCCCCAAGCCTACAAGTCCAGAGACGTTCTCTTCTTCCTCGCCGGTCGGCTCCTCGGCCAATTTTACTTCTCTACCGGGATAGTGGGTGAAACGAAGAATCCCTATGAGTGGTATGTTGACCAAGTAAGGGGCGAACGGGTGAGACTTGACGGTGCGTGAGCCCAACCAGCCGTTGGAGCCAATCGGTGGGAAGACGTGCCCGCCTCTGGCTCGGCTTTTCGTTAATACTCGCTTTTGAACCGTAATCCACGTTCTCAAGAAGTTCACTTCGGTCAACATTCGTAGGTGTTATTCACACTCATTTCCTAAGTGGCGTTGGTAGTCTTTCTTTTTCTCTACCAGGTGTTTATTTTCTTATTCAGGGGCTTAATATAACTCTTCCAAGAACTCCCAGGGAAGTGTCATAATGGATTCGAGTGTCATGTCTTGGAATTTAGATCAGTGCGTGGATTAACCTGCTTTCACCATATCTTCAGCCATATCTCTATATTGCAATCCATTTCATATCGTTGTATAATTCTTGCGTGGAAAAGGTCTTTTTCGAATGGGACGAGGAAAAAGATAGGGAGAATCGAGAGAAACACAATGTCTCATTTTTAATAGCGCAACGCGCTTTTTTAGATCCCCATCGTGTCATTGTTGAGGATGTTAGCCATAGTACGGAGGAGGAACGGTTCTACTGTATTGGTCGTGTCGGCGATGGCATAATGACTGTTCGATTCACCTACCGGGAGAACATCATCCGTATTTTTGGTGCGGGATATTGGAGAAAAGGGAGGAAGATTTATGAAGAGCAAAATAAAATATACTGAAGAGCCGATGGGTAAGTTGATGGTTGTAAAAGATTTTCTCCCGGCACCCGATCAGTTGGTCTTAAAGGAGGAAAATGTTAAGGTGACGATTTCCTTGAATAAGTCAAGTGTGGAATTCTTCAAGAGGGAGGCGCAAAAGCATCGGATTTCTTATCAAAGAATGATTAGGCGCGTTATTGACTGGTATGCTTCACGGTATCAAAAGGGTATCTAACTGCTTATTTGTGGCACCCTTCGGG
>VGRU01000069.1 GCA_016875255.1 Deltaproteobacteria bacterium | reverse complement strand
TTTCCCCCTTCTCCTCCATCCTGCGAAGGAGCTTTTTCTCAAATTCCAGCGCTGAATCGTATCCCATCACCTTGAGAAGGTGGTTGCGTGCGGCCACTTCGATGATAGTTGTTAGATTCCGGGCGGGCGTGACGGGAATTCTCAGCATCGGAAGCTCGATTCCCAGAACCGCATACTTCTCCTCTTCGAATCCGAGACGATCATATTCCTGTTGGGTATCCCATTCGACCAGTTCCAGAGCCAACTCGACTTTTTTCTGCTCCCGGATGGCTTCCAGGCCGAAAAGGCTCCGGATATTGATGATCCCGAGTCCTCGCACCTCCATATGGTGCTGAATCACTTCAAAGCCGCTTCCCACCAAAACACCCGGTGAACGCTTTTGAATAGAAACCATGTCATCCGCCACCAGGCGGTGGCCCCGAAGAATGAGGTCGAGGGCGCATTCACTCTTTCCGATCCCGCTCTTTCCGAGGATGAGCACACCGACCCCGAAGACATCCATGAGCACGCCGTGAAGGCTCTGTGTCAGAGCCAGTTTCTCTTCTAATAATTTCGTGACCCGGTCAATGAAATCCGTTGAACTGAGACTGGTCCTGAAAAGAGGGATTCCTTTCTCATCCGCTCCCCTCAGGAGAATCTCGGGGATCTCGAGATTGTGTGTGACGACCAGACACGAAAGATCCAGGTCACATATCTGCCGGATGACCTTATCCTGAATCTCAGGGACAAGGGTCCGAAAGTAAGCCGCTTCGGTATTTCCGATAATTTGAAGTCGCTCGGGATTAATGAATCGCGTGAAACCGGTCATGGCCAATCCCATCTTTTGAACCTGGGGATGGGTAATCCTCTTCTTCAATCCCTTTCTTCCAACCAACAAGGTCAGGCCAAGATGGGACTTTTGATCCTGTTCCAGCTCCTGAACGACAAGACTGCTCATGCCCTATAACCAAGGTTATCAGAAAATCAGGATATCAGGGGAGGGATACCAGGATATCAGGACATCAGATTAAGAATTTTTTTTTAGCTCTTCCTGATTTCCTGATTCCCTGATGACCTGATTTACAAGTTACTAATACCTCTCATCTTCCTCGGAGATGATCTCAAAGATCTCCTTCTGAGTTTTGGCCCCCATCAGCTTCTTCTTGAAGGAAGGGTCCTTCAGTAATCTGGCAATCCGTCCCAGAAGGTTGAGATTCTCCACGGCTGAATTCTCCGGAGCCATCACCGTAAAGAAAAGGTGGCAGGGTTTTTGGTCGATCGAATCGAAGTCGATCCCGCGCGTCGAACGGCCAAAAGAGATAAAAAAATGTTTCAACCTTTTCAAGCGGCCATGAGGGATCGCCACCCCTTCCCCTATTCCCGTGGACCCCAATTTCTCCCTCTCCAGCAGAATCTGGACGAGCTCCTCAGAGGAAGTCGCCCCGCAGGGTTTCACCAGGACCCCTGATAGATCTTTCAGAACGGATGGCTTATCCGTTCCACTGAGCTCCGGGATGACCCATTCCTCTTTTAAAAAATTCAGAAGTTTCATGCCTTCCTTATCTCCTCAATTTAAAGCCCTCTCCACTCTCCCCCCTTAACCCCTCCCTTCCTCCCCTTAAATTAAGGGGAGGTGAGGTGGGGTTAAGAGGAATAAGGTTCCATCCATTCGTAATCGCCATTTTTTTGATGGAGGGCGTTCATCTCTCCGGAGTGGGAATTGATGAAGAAAAGATAGGCATCTCCTGAAAGTTTCAACTGCGCCATCGCCTCTTCGAGCGACATCGGTTTGGCAGGGATACGCCTTCTCCGGATAAGGGAAGAGATCCCCGTTCCTCTACTTTTTCTGGACCGTATTTCTGGCCCGATAGGTTCAATCTCCGGAGGAAGAGGATTCCCTCTTTTCCGCTTCACCCTTTCCCGCCGCTCTCGGATCTGACGGTCCATCTTATCCACCATCAGATCGATGGCGGCATAGAGATCTCTGTCTCTCCCCTCACTATTGACGGTTAGGCCATCTTTGATGATGGTAAGCTCTGCGGAATGACGGAATTTCTCAACTGAGAGAACGACATGGGCCTCTCTTGGATTCTCCATGAATTTCTTCAGCCTCTGGACTTTTTCCTTTACATATTCTTTCACCCCTTCGTCAGCTTCCATGTGTCGAAATGTCACAGCAATCTGCATCGGCACTCTCCTTTATTGTTCATCGTCCATCGTTTATCGTTCATCGTCTTTTGCCTATCGCCTCCAACCTCAAACCTCTATCCTTTTCCGTCCTTCGTCTATCGTCTCTCGTCCATCGTTTCTCAGACGACTTTCCTTCGTTCGCTGGAGGAGAGGATCTTCATCATTTCACGGTATTTCGAAATCGTCCTCCGGGCAATATGAACGTTTCTCTCCTTTAACATCTGAACCAGCCTCTCATCGCTGAAAGGTTTTTTCGGGTTTTCCCGTTCGATGATCTCCTTCAATAAACTTTTAACGCTTTCAGAGGCCATCGCCTCCCCTTGTACGGAGGAGATGCCCGCATTGAAAAAATATTTTAACTCATAAATTCCTTGAGGGGTATGCATATATTTGTTGTTGGTCACCCGGCTGATCGTGGACTCATGCATCTCGATATCTTCCGCCACATCCCTGAGGACAAGAGGTTTGAGATACTGAACCCCTTGATCCAAAAAGTCCTTTTGAAACTTGACGATGCTTTTGGCCACCTTGTAGATCGTCCTCTGACGTTGGTCAATGCTCCGGATCAACCAGAGGGCCGAGCGCAGCTTCTCCTGAATATACTTGCGGTCATCATTCTGGGCGTGACGGCCTTCGGCGAGAATACGGCGGTAATAAGAATTCACTTTTAATCGAGGGACTCCTTCGTCATTAAGAGAAACGACATATTCCCCTTCCACCTTATAAACATAGACATCGGGAATGATCTCCTGGGCGACTTCGCCTCCATAGGCCCTGCCGGGCTTGGGTTCCAGTTTGGAGATGAGGGAGGCGGCTCGATTCACCCTTTCGACGGAGACGCCTAACCGTTTGGCGATCACCGGATAGTTCCGGTTCTTCAACAGGGAGAGATGCTCCTGAACGATCTTTTCCGCGATAAGATCCCGCGGGGATAATTGATTCAACTGGATGAGAAGACATTCCTTCAAATTCCTTGCAGCGATCCCGATCGGGTCAAACTCCTGGATCTTTCGGAGGACCCCCTCCATTCTCTCGATGGGGAGCCCGGCTTCGGCGCTGAACTCTTCGAGGGGAACCTTTAAATATCCATCCTCATCCAGGTTTCCGATGATCCATGCTCCTGCCTGTTGATCCTCTGCGCTTAAATTGGAGAGGTGGAGCTGCCAGTAGAGATGGTCGAAAAGCGTGGTGCTCTTGGCCATGAAATTTTCAAAAGAGGGCCTTTCTTCGCCATCCTGTTCTCCCTGTCTGGAAAAAGAGGCAAGGTTATAATTCTCGAGATAATTTTCCCAGTCGAACTCATCGGTTCCTTCCCCCTCTCCCTTCACTTCAGTGGTATGCTCCACAACAGGAACCGGTTCTTCAGCTTTCTCCGTGCTGGGCTGTTCTTCTTCGTCAAGTGATTCTTTTCCCTCCTCAAGCTCTTCGAGGAGCGGATTCTCTTTCATCTCCTGGGTGATCATGTCCACCAGTTCCAGCCGCGTCAACTGAAGAAGCCGAATCGCCTGCTGGAGCTGAGGGGTGATCACCAGTTGCTGAACCAGTTTGGGCGCTTGTTTGAGCTCTAAGGCCATCTCACTCGAATAAAGGACCGGGGCTTTCATTCCCGGCTCTTTTTTTCTCCTCTTTTTTTACCCGTTGTTCTTCATCCAACCGAAATCCGTCTCCCAGGTAGATCTTCTTTGCCTTCGGGCTTCGTGCGATCTCCTCCGGAGTTCCGGATTCCAAAAGGTTGCCCTCATTCAGGATATACGCCCGATCGCAGACTCCCAATGTTTCTCGAACGTTATGATCCGTAATTATAATTCCAATGCCCTTCGATTTCAATTGACGGACAATAGCCTGAATGTCCAGTACCGCAATGGGATCGATCCCCGCAAAGGGTTCATCCAGCAGGATGAAAGAGGGGGACAGAACCAGAGCCCGTGTAATTTCCACTCTCCTTCGTTCCCCTCCTGAAAGGCTATAGGCTTTCTGCCTCCGAAGAGGGGCGAGCCCCAATTCATTCAAGAGATCCTCCAACCGGTCGTGCTTCTCCTCTCTTGAGAGAGGCAGGGTCTCCAGGATCGCCATCAAATTTCCTTCCACGGTCAGTTTTCTGAAAACGGATGGCTCCTGCGAAAGGTAACCGATTCCCTTTCTCGCCCGCAGGTACATGGGAAGGGAGGTGACATCCTCTCCGTTGAGATAGATCTTGCCTCCGTTGGGATGAAGCAGGCCGACGATCATATAGAAGATGGTCGTCTTTCCTGCGCCATTGGGTCCTAACAGCCCCACCACTTCGCCTCCATCGATCTCAACGCTGACCTGATCCACTACCTTCCGGCGACGAAACGACTTGGTTAATTGTTCACACCTGAGATGAGACATTCTTTTAACCTATCAATGATCAGTGACCAATGATCAATTAACAATGGTCAATTGCATTCATGAATTCTATTTTTCAAATGACAATTGCCCATTGGCCATTGGACATTGATTATTGTTTTTTCTTCTCCTCTTTCGAAGAAGGGGTAATGGTCGTGACGACCCGCCCCCCCTTTCCGCCCTCGACATAGCTTCGCTCTTCGTCCACCAGGTAGACAACCCGTTCCCCCCGTACAACATTATCTCCTTCGCGAATCACAGCCTCTCCTTCGAGAACGATCTTATTTTCATTTTGATAGAAGGTGGCCTTCAGGCAGGTCGCCCTGCGATCCAGTTGCACGATCCTCACATTTCCAGTGGCGACGATCTCTTTCATCTTCTTCATTTCCGTATCGTAGTGGACGACCACTGTGTTGGCGTAAAGGGTGGCGTCCTCCTGTTTGGCTACGACATTTCCCTTAAAGGTGACCTGGTTCTGTTTCTGGTCTCCTTCGACGGTGTCAGAGGTGATCTCAACAGGAGAGCGCGAACTCGTAAACCCGAACCCCTTTGCAGAGCCGGTCTTCGTCTTCTTCTCCTGCGCTTCTCCGGATGTGAAAAAGAGACTGAGAAAGAAAAGGATGATAAGAAATCCGATCCCCTTGACTGGTTTCATCCCTTCCTCCCCCCTTTCCACTGCGTCTTCGCCTGGCTGAGGACTTTAAAGGTCTTCGCTTCCATATCGATCAGCATCCCTTTTCCGGTCAGACGAATCTGTTCTCCTTCGAATTCGACCGGATCAGGAGTCCTCGCCTGTTTGCTTAAATGTGTATAAGACATCGTTTGCGTCTTTAACCGGTAACCATCGGTCGAGGTCAGAACCACATTGCCGATCAGTTCCATATCTTTTGAATCCTGATGGACCTTCCCCTTATCTCCTGTAAGGGTGAAGGCGCGTCCATCCTTCGCATAATAGATCACTTTCACATCCTCTAACAGGAGAATGTTCTGATCCTGAAATTGGTGGATCGTTTTCGCCTCAAGTTCCCATATCTTTTTACCGTGCTTCTCTTCCACAAAATGAATCTTCTCCAGGCGTTGATCCGCACCCTCCGTCGAGATATTGGGAACCTTCTCTGTTTCTTCCAGGGTCTTTTGTCTCTCCTGGAGGTTGACCCAGAGGCTGACCAGGACCACCCCCCCGACGAGCAAAATGGATAATAGAATGGCAAGCTTTATTCTTTTCAACGTAGTTCTCTTCTCATTGCGGATTTCGGATTGTAGATTGCGGAGTTAACTTCTTATGATAAATGAACCCAAAACCCTTTGAATTTTTCATTCCGCATTCCGGATTCCGCAATCCGAATTCGTTTCAAACCACTCCTGCCTTCAGCAGGTCATGGAGATGAATGACCCCGACCGGCGTTCGATCTCCCGCCCGGTTAAACACGAAAAGAGAGGTGATCGAATACTCCTCCATCATCTGAACCGCCTTTGCGGCTAATTCATCCTTTTCAATCCGCTTCGGGTTTCTGGTCATCACCTCTGAGGCGGTCCGTTGGAGTAGATTCGCATACTTCTCAAGGGCCCGTCGCAGATCTCCATCCGTGACCACGCCGACCAGGTGTCCCTCTCCATTACAGACGCCGGTCACTCCCAGCCGTTTCGAGGTAATTTCAAAAATAACATCCTTCATCAAGGTGTCCCCGGACACCTTCGGAAAGGCCTCTCCGGAATGCATCAACTCCTCCACCCGCATGAGAAGCCTTTTCCCCAGGGCTCCTCCAGGATGAAGAAGGGCAAAGTCCTCCTTCTTAAAACCCCTTTTCATCATAAGCGCCACAGCCAGGGCATCCCCTATGGCAAGGGTCGCCGTGGTGCTGGCAGTGGGAGCCAGATTGAGAGGACACGCCTCTTCTTTGACTGCAATGTCCAGATGGATATCACCCGCACCGGCAAGGGTCGATCTTCGGTTGCCAGTGAGCGTGATCAATCGGTTTCCATACCGTTTGAGAAGCGGGAGGACTTCAAGAAGCTCCCTTGTCTCTCCGCTGTTCGAGATGCCAATGACCACATCCTCCTTGGCCAGCATCCCGAAATCCCCATTCAGACCTTCTGCAGGATGGAGGAAAAACGAAGGAGTCCCTGTGCTCGCAAAGGTGGAGGCAATCTTCCTTCCCACCAGTCCGGACTTCCCCATGCCCATGAGGACAACTCTTCCCTTACAGCGATAGAGTATTTCAACCGCTTGCGAAAACTGATCATCGATCCTCTCCACCAGATCGAGAATCGATTGCGCCTCAATCCTCAACACCCGTTTCGCTTCTTCAATGATATTTATTTCCACCATGACTCCCTCAACCCCGTTTAACAATCTTATAACAATGAAGACACTATTTTATAAAATCCCTCCTCACCTCCCTTTCCAAAGGGAGGAAAATTACCCCTCTTTGGCAAAGAGGGGCCAGGGGAGATTTGGTAATGCTTTTCAATTCAATTTTTAGACCCGATCTTTAACCTTCCTGTTTTTAAGCTTTGATCTTTTTCCCCGTTTCAGGGTTGCCCATATGAATTCCCTGAAGAGCGGGTGGGGATCCGTTGGCTTCGATTTAAACTCCGGGTGAAACTGACAGCCCAAAAACCATGGGTGGCCTTTCAATTCCATGATTTCCACCAATTCCTTGTCAGGAGAAGTCCCGCTGAAGACCAGCCCCGCCTTACTTAAAACTTTAAGATAGTCATTATTAAACTCGTAGCGATGACGGTGCCTTTCATAAATTAATTTCTTGCCGTAGGCATCAAAGGCCAGACTTTTCTCTTCAAGCCTGCAAGGATAGGAACCCAGCCGCATCGTCCCTCCTTTGGGGGTGTCTGAATTTCTCTTCTGAAGCGTCTTATCTCTGTCCAGCCATTCTTCGAGGAGAAAGATTACCGGATGCGGTGTATGAGGATTGAACTCCGTGCTGTCCGCCCCTTTCAGACCCGCACAGTGTCTCGCCACCTCGATGACCGCGCATTGCATCCCCAGACAGATTCCAAAAAAAGGGACTTTTTTCTCTCTGGCAAACTGAATCGCCCTGATCTTCCCCTTGATTCCCCTTGTTCCGAATCCTCCCGGCACAAGGATCCCTTCTGCCCCCTGAAGCAGATGATCCGGCCCCTCCTTCTCTATCCTTTCCGAATCCACATATCTCAGGTTCACTCTCGCATCATTGGCAATGCCGCCATGGACAAGCGCTTCGGTCAGGCTTTTATAAGACTCGACTAAACCGACATATTTCCCTACAACGGCAATGGTCGTTTGAAATCGGGGAGATTTGATCCTTTTAACGATACGCTCCCAGCTTGTGAGGTTGGGACGGGCCATCCACATGTTCAGTTTTTCGGCAATCTTCTCATCCAACCCTTCCTGATGAAAGACGATGGGCACCTCATAGACGGTGTCCACATTCTTTGCCGTGATGACCGCATTCTTGTCCACATTGCAGAAGAGGGCGATCTTGGCTTTGATTTCAGGAGAGAGAAGTCGATCGGTCCGGCAGAGGAGGATATCAGGCTGGATGCCGATCTCACGAAGCTCCTTCACACTGTGCTGGGTCGGTTTGGTCTTCAGTTCGCCCGCTGTCTCGATGTAAGGCACAAGGGTGAGGTGAATATAGAGCGTATTCTCCCTGCCCACATCCCCCCGAATCTGACGGATCGCCTCTAAAAAAGGAAGGCTTTCAATATCCCCCACCGTTCCTCCCACCTCTACGATTACGATATCTCCATCCTGGGCGAGGTCGAAGACCTTTGACTTAATTTCATCCGTGATATGGGGAATCACCTGGACCGTCCCGCCCAGATAGTCTCCTCTCCTCTCCTTCGAGATGACCGAATCGTAAATCTGTCCGGTGGTGTAGTTGTTCTTTTTTGAAGTTTTAACGCTCGTGTAGCGTTCGTAGTGTCCCAGATCAAGGTCAGCCTCTGCTCCGTCATCCGTCACATAGACCTCTCCATGCTGAAACGGATTCATCGTCCCAGGATCGACATTAATGTAGGGATCGAATTTGAGAAAGGAGACTTTTAATCCTCTCAGCTCAAGGAGGGCACCGATGGACGATGACGCCAGCCCTTTCCCCAGCGAGGAAACCACTCCTCCTGTCATAAAGATATATTTTGTCCTCGTATTGGCCAACTTCTTCTTTCCTCTCCCCCGGTAACGATCTCTAAATTTTAAAAAAAAGTTACTGCTTGTCGTTGTCGAAACTCGTATCGAAGCTCGTATATGGAATCTGGATTCTCGAGCTTCGTTTTCCGAGCTTCTTACTTCGATACGAGCATCGTAACCGTAACCTTTACGAACTCCTTAATAAAAACCTTTCGATCAATTCATACCCTTTTTCAATAAAGAGACCGCTTTTTAATGCAGATACCTCATCGAAGGTATCCGCAGTGTGTTTCTTTTCGCCTGTTTCATTCGAATAGATCAAAAAGGGAACGGGTTCCGCCGTATGGGTCCTGACGCTGAGTGGAGTGGGATGATCCGGCAGAAGCATGACCTTAACCTTCTCAAAATCTTTGATCCCTTTCAGGATGGTTCCCACGACCTTCTCATCGAAAACCTCAATGGCTTCGACCTTCAGCCGGAGGTCTCCCATGTGGCCGGCTTCATCAGGAGCCTCCACATGAACATAGACAAAATCTTTCTTCTCCAGCCCTCTCAGGGCATACTCACCTTTTCCTTCGTAGTTGGTGTCAAAGTATCCGGTGATGCCTGGAACCTGAAGAACCTCCAATCCCGCAAGGAGTCCGATCCCTTTGATCAGATGGACGGCTGAGATCACATAACCATCGATTCCAAACCGTTCCTTTAGTGTCACCATCTGCGGAGACCGGCCCTGCCCCCAGAGCCAGATGGAGTTGGCTGGCCGGAGCCCCTTTGCCTTCCTGTCAAGGTTCACCGGATGCTCCTTGAGAAACCGCTGAGACTCCGTCATCAATGTGAGAACCCGTCTTCCGGAGCCTTCATTCTCAGGGAGAAAAGGAGCGATCTCCTGGCCGATGATATCATGGGGTGGAGTAAGTCCGAGCCTTTCCAGACCGGAACAGACTGAACCTCCGTTTTTCATGACCAACAGATGACGGTAACTCAATCCTGAGTAAAATCGGATCTCCTCCGTCCCCATCTCCTGTTCCAGATAAGCGATGATTTCATGGGCCTCCGCATCTGAGATGTGCCCGGCAGCGAAATCCTCCATAACGACCTTTGAACCCTGTGAATGAAGTGTAACCAGATTGCACCGGAAAGCAAGATCATCCTCTTTCAGCTCGACGCCGAGGCTGGCAGCTTCCAGTGGACCCCTCCCCGTATAGTATTGGAGTGGATTGTAGCCGAAGATGGATAGGTTGGCAATTTCGCTTCCAGGATTGAAACCCTCAGGGACTGTCCTGACCAAACCGATGCTGCCATGCTTTGCCAGCCAGTCCATATTGGGTGTTCTTGCCACCATCAACGGGGTCTTCCCGTTGATGCTCTCCACCGGATAGTCGGCCATCCCATCTCCGACAATCACCACATATTTCATTCCTTTGGCCATTTCAATAAATCCCTGAGATCCAACACGAATGATGAAAATGACGAATTTCACGAATGGTTTAACATTCGTGTCATTCCCTTTAATTCGTGCCATTCGTTATTATTTTCTAAATATACCATAAACTTACAAATGTCAAATAAAAAGGCAAAAATGAAAGCAAAAGGTATGCCAATTTTAAGGGAGATTACGATCAAAGCCATGGGATTTAGGGGTGTCTATAAGGGCTTTATTCAGAGGTTGAGATATTCCAGCGCCTTCTCTTTCTTCGGAGGCAGTGAGGCGGGTTTTTGAGAGACTCGAATGGCAATGTCCGGGTCTTTCAAACCATGACCGGTGATCGTTAAAACGACGACATCATCCTTCTTAAAAAATCCCTTTCGATCAAATTTTATCACTCCGGCAAGAGAGGCGGCTGAGGCAGGTTCGCAGAAGATCCCCTCCAAACTGGCCAACATCTGATAGGCCTGAAGGATCTCCTCATCGCTGACCATATCGATCAAACCACCTGATTCATCGCGGGCCGCCTCTGCCTGCCTCCAGCTTGCTGGATTGCCGATCCGGATAGCGGTGGCAATCGTTTCAGGCTTCTCCACCACCTTGCCTCTCACAATGGGCGCCGCTCCCTCTGCCTGAAACCCTAACATCTTCGGAAGAATATCAGCCCTGCCCTTCTCCCAATATTCTTTATACCCTTTCCAGTAGGCAGTGATATTCCCCGCATTGCCGACAGGAAGGCAGTGATAGTTCGGCGCAGATCCAAGATGATCGACCACCTCAAAGGCCGCTGTCTTCTGCCCTTCGATTCTGTAAGGATTAAGAGAGTTGACCAGGGTGACCGGTTCGGTCTCGGAGATCTCCCTCACAGTGTGAAGGGCTTCATCGAAATTCCCTTCGATCTGAATCACCTGGGCGCCATGGGCCATGGCCTGCGATAACTTTCCCAGAGCGATCTTCCCTTCAGGAATGAGCACATAGGCTTTCATCCCCGCCCTTGAGGCATAGGCAGCCGCCGAGGCAGAGGTATTCCCTGTGGAGGCGCAGATGACCGCTTTCGAACCCATCCCCTTAGCCATGGAAACCGCAACGGTCATCCCCCGGTCTTTGAACGAGCCGGTCGGGTTGAGGCCCTCATATTTAAAATAGAGAGCAATGCCTGATCTCAACTCCTTTCTGATCCGGGAAGAAGGAATGAGAGGGGTATTTCCCTCCAAGAGGGTAATAACATTCTCTTCCTTCATCACCGGCAGAAAATCCCAATACTCCCTGATCACTCCACGCCACATGTTTTACCCCAATTTTACATTTCGGATTTCGGAATTCGGATTCCGGATTTTCATTCCGCATTCCGCAATTATTCGAGTTCATTCTCCATGCGGATGACCATCGTTTTTCCAAGGATCACGCCCAAACGATCAATCTCTTTCAATGCCTGATGGACGTTCTTCTCCTTCGCTTCATGAGTCATCATGACCAGAGGCACAGCGCCTCTGATCTGCCTTCCCTTCTGGATGACGGCAGCAATGCTGATGTAATTTTTTCCTAAAATCCCTGAAATTTTCGAGAGGACTCCAGGCCTGTCCAATGCGGAAAATCGCATATAAAAGGGCATCACCACTTCCTCCATCTTCTTCAATGGAACCTTTGCGATGGAAGAGGGTTGGTAGGACAGAAGAGGGACACGACGTCCGCTGGCGCGTATGAGATGATTCCTGCCCAGTTCTACCAGATCGCCCACTACAGCGCTCCCTGTGGGCATCTGTCCGGCTCCCTGTCCATAGAAGAGGGTTGGCCCTACGGCATCGCCCTTGATGTAGATGGCATTAAAAACCCCTCCAACCGTTGAGAGAAGATGTTTCTCAGGTATCATCGTGGGGTGAACACGAGCCTCTATTTTTCCACCATCCACTTTCGCAATGGCCAGGAGTTTAATCCGGTATCCGAATTCCCGGCCGAATTGAATATCGACGGGCGTGATTTCGGAGATTCCTCCAATAAAGACATCTTTAAACTGAATGGCCGCCCCGAAAGCCAGCCGGATAAGGATGGTGAGCTTGTGGGCTGCATCAATTCCCTCGATATCATAAGTCGGGTCTGCTTCGGCATATCCTTTCTGCTGAGCTTCTTTAAGGACTTCTTTAAACCCTTTTCCTTCGTCTGTCATCTTTGAAAGGACATAGTTCGATGTCCCATTGAGAATTCCGAAGATTGATTGGATGCGATTTGCGACCAATCCCTCCTTGATCGAACGGATGAGGGGAATGCCTCCTCCGACCGACCCCTCAAAGTTAACATCCACCCCAGATTGTTGGGCCGCCCTGAAGATCTCATCCCCATGAAGGGCAAGAAGGGCCTTATTGGCCGTGACGACATGTTTTCCATTTCGGATCGCCTGAAGGATAAAGGTCTTGGCCGGCTCGATGCCCCCGATGAGCTCCATGACGATATCGATTCCCGGATCCTTGATCACCTCTTCGGCCTTCCGTGTGAGGACTCCAGGCTTCACTCTCACCCCGCGATCCGTCTTCAGGTCCACATCAGCGATCCGTTTCAGGATCACCTTTGAACCCATTCTGTTCTCGATGAGTTTTGAATTCTTCTGGAGAATCTTCACCACACCAGCCCCAACCGTTCCAAACCCGATCAATCCCACTTTGATTTCTTTCATAGAGACTCCCTCAATTTCATCGAACTTCTATCGCAAAATGTAGATTTTTGATTCTTGAGTTCAGAGAAAAAAATATAATACTCCGAACTACGAACTCATTACTCCGAACTTTCTTTACTTCAGCGCTTTCTGAATCCCTTTGACCGCCTGTTTGATTCTCCGATCATTCTCCACCAAGGCAAATCTGACAAATCCCTCTCCATACTCTCCGAAACCGATCCCGGGAGAGACCGCCACCTTTCCCTCTCTTAAGAGATATTTGGTAAAATCAAGGGATCCCATCTTCTGAAATTCTTTCGGTATCCCTGCCCAGACAAACATCGTCCCCTTTGGTTTTTCGATCTCCCAGCCTATTCGCTTCAGACCATGGATGAGGGTGTCCCTTCTTCCCTGGTAAACCTCTGCGATCTCCTGAACGCAGGCCTGATCCTCATTGAGCGCAATGATGGCTGCAATCTGAATCGGCTGAAACGTGCCATAGTCAAAGTAACTCTTCAGCCTGGCCAATGCGGTAATCATCTGCTGATTTCCTACGGCAAACCCAACCCGCCAGCCGGCCATGTTGTAGCTTTTTGATAGGGAGAAAAACTCTACTCCGATATCCTTGGCTCCTTTCACCTGTAAAAGGCTTGGCGCCCGGTATCCGTCAAAAACAATATCCGCATACGCCAGGTCGTGAACGACCATCAGTCGATGATCCTTTGCGAACTTCACCAGTCTCTCGAAAAAATCGAGATCAACCACCTTCGTCGTTGGGTTGTGTGGAAAGCTGACGATTAACATCTTCGGGTGAGGCCAGGTCTGCTTCGTCGCCGTCAGCAGCCTTTCAAAGAAGTCGCCCTCGCCCGACAGGGGAACTGAGCGCAGATCCCCTCCGGCGATCACCACTGAATAGGCATGAATGGGATAGGTTGGATCAGGCACCAGAACCACATCACCCGGGCCTAAGGTCGCCAGAACCAGATGGCCGATCCCCTCTTTTGCGCCGATCGTGACCACTGTTTCGGATTCGGGATCGAGGTCCACATCATACCGGTTCCGGTACCAGTTGACGATGGCTAATCGAAGCTTATAAATTCCCTTTGAGGCAGAATACCGGTGGTTCCTCGGATTTTTTACCGCTTCAATCAGTTTGTTGACGATATGTTTGGGAGTGGCCAGATCCGGATTTCCCATGCCCAGATCGATGATATCCTCTCCTCTTCTTCTGGCCTCCATCTTCAGCTGGTTGACGATGCCGAAGATATAGGGAGGCAACCTCATCATCCGGTGAAAGCCCGACCCCTGGGGATGAAACCCCATGCCTCACTCCTTTCATCCGAAGTCAAATCTCAAGTAAAAAACCCCGCCCACAAGGCGGGGCTTTAAAACCTAAATTCTAAATCCAAAACCGAGATCCCGAAACAAGTTCGGGATGACAAAAAGACGAAAACCAAACCTGGATGTCATGCTTCTGAAAGGCAAAACCTCGGAGCTCTCGTAGCACCATGTGAATAACTCGCCCCCATAGGAGGTCATCACGTTAGTTTCGAACAGCACTTTTCAATCATAAGGTCTGAACTTGGTTCAGCATCTCGTTTTGTCCAGAGCGAGAGATCCTGGCACTAAGTGATGAACGAATGTGAATCAACGAGTTCAGGATGACATGTCTATGAAATTTCAAATATTTTTGGATAGGATTTTATTTAAACCTCAACCTTAACCTCATCCTCAACCTTTATTTTCTCAATGGTCATTGGTTAACATACTTTGTAACCCTTTTCAATTCTGTTAGTCCTGAGCCTCATCCCGCCAACGGCGGGATTCAGGGTCACCCAATCGTAGCTAGCTCCAGCCTTCCTTTCCAGCGCTTCTTCAACACATCCTTCAATGCAGAATGGGAAGGTTTTGCCAGGTCCGGATCCTCTTGAATCAATCGAAACGCCTCCTTCCTCGGGG
>VGRU01000068.1 GCA_016875255.1 Deltaproteobacteria bacterium | reverse complement strand
AATCCGGCGGTCCCCTCTGCCAATCGGACCTCTCCTACAAGAAAGGCGACAAAATAAGTCACATAGATATTATAGGCCAACCCAAAGATGAAATAGACAAGAAAGATCGCCGGAAGTGTGAGGCCGCCTCCTCTGGTCCCGATTGATCCTGAACTGCTCCCTTGGTCCACCTTGAGCAAAGGGGGATCCGTACGAGATGGTTTCTCTTTTAAAAAAATGGATGAAATAATACCGACCCAAAAAGTAATCAAGGCCAGAAGAGACCAACACTCCCTCCATGCCTCCCCGCCCAGAGTGGAGAGGAGATAGGGAAGCAGAAGGCCTGTGATGATAATGCCAACTCCTGTTCCCCCTGTCACAATCCCTAATGCACCGCCCAATCTCTCTTTTCCAAACCATGTCATGGGCAGAGTGGTCATGGAGATATGAGCTCCTCCTGCAGCGCCTCCCATGGCAAAAGTAAAGAAGAGAAGAGGAATAAATTCTGACAGCCTGCTGATAAAGAACATGGAGATTGTTCCGCATAACAATGAGGCGATAACAACTTTTTTGGAGCCAAATCGTGTTGCCAGAATTCCACCAATCAAAGAAAAAAGGAGGTATCCCATCAGGATGCCTCCGCTCAGAAGCCCCATCTCGAAGTAGTTGAATCGAAGGGACTCTCTCATGCTGGGAAGTAGCATGGGATAGGCAAAACGGCCAAACCCCAGACCTGCCATCTTCACGAGAACGCCCACTCCGACAATGACCCAACCGTAGTGAATCGGTTTCATCGTTTTTGACCTTAACTCCGCTGTATTGACGAAGTCAACCTTTTTTTGATATGGATAAATTGTAATAATTAAACCCTTTAAAAAAGGTTATCTAATCCCCCTTCATCTCCCTTTGCCCGCTGCGCCAGCGCATGCGCGGC
This sequence comes from Deltaproteobacteria bacterium, assembly GCA_016875255.1. The sequence goes on along the minus strand of VGRU01000068.1, from coordinate 13,799 downwards.
GAGTCAAAAGGGGGAAATATTTTCTCCTCCCTTTGGCAAAGGGAGGCTGGGAGGGATTTTAAAAAGTTTATTTCAAACCGCTAAATTGTTATGAATAGATCAAGATTTTAAAGAAGGAGAAAATAATGATGAAGGCAACGGTTCATCAATCTGTTTTAGAAGTGGTCCAGGGAGACATTACCCGGCAGGATACAGAGGCCATTGGAAATGCAGCCAATTCAAGACTTGCAGGAGGGGGCGGAGTGGATGGTGCTATTCATCGGGCGGGTGGACTGGTGATTATCGCTGAACTGAGCAAGAAATATAAGGGCTGTCCCACGGGGTCGGCGGTCATTACGGGTGGAGGAAATTTAAAGGCAAAGTATGTGATCCACGCGGTCGGCCCGAGATTTTCGGGTTCACCCAAGGACAGAGAACTGTTGTCTAGCGCCTATCGAAAGAGTTTAGAACTCTGTACCCAAAATCATATCTCTTCAATTGCATTCCCCTCCATCAGTACAGGCGTCTATGGATATCCTGTGGACGAGGCCTCCTGCATCGCATTACAGACCGTCATGAATTATCTGAAGGACCACCCCGAAATCAAACTGGTAAGATTCGTCCTTTTCGATTCAAAAACTTACAGCATTTATGAGGAAACGTTGAAGGAACTAACCAAAATAAAATAAAATTCCAAATCCCCCAAAACTTCACCTACAACTCATTACCGGCAGCCATATTTAAGAATCGGAGATTACCAGTTGAAAGTGCAGTAGCTTGTTCGGGTTTCTTTCATCTGGGTGTACTTTGAACCCATGCTGCAAAAAGTTGCTGACCATGAGGTCGGGAAAGCTCAATGAGGAGCTCTTTCGTAGCTGTGCGCTCAAACAATCGAATGAACTTGCAGAAGTCGTTGTAGTGATTCTCCGCATCGTTGCTAACGAAAGATTGGATTAAAACGACGGCATATTTTGCATGGAATCTTCTGGCTTCAATTACTGCCGATGCTGTGCGATGGAGCAACTGATAACGGATGTCGCCGGGAGGGGGTCCAGTAAGGCCAATGTTATCAGTAATTTCGGTCAGTCTCGCTTTGACACCCGTTTCCGACGTTCTGTTCCTCCAATCATCAAGCAGATCGTCGAAGTCTTCGCGCGCCTTGCCTTCCACCATCATTGTGATGAGGCCCCCTGAGCATGAGAGCAGCGCGAATACATCGTTCTGTGATGGGCGGGTACCACCGTCAAGATCAACTTTGTATTCAGGAATGGCCAAGGCAAGGGCAGCATCGCGCATTGCAGGATCATGCGCATCCTTGAACAGAGCTCGTATTTCAGGCGGCAACCCGTCCGCGCTTTCCCAGGAAAGTGCTGTGGACATCGCCGAGAATCCCCGTTGCTAGTGTTTATCCGGCTCAGCGAGGAATCGCTGCCATGTTTCAGGTCCATCGGTTGGGGTCAGTATTCGTTTCTGTTTCATATTAATTCTCCTCCAAATCTAATACAAAGCTCAGGGGCGATGCATTAGCGGCGTCCCACTAAAGCGATATGTTGGCTGCAAACCTATAGATAAAAGTAAGCAATCCAAATTGCAGCCATTGTTATCAACATAATCCAACCAGCGATGATCATTTTCTTTTGAAGAAAGCGACCAGATAGGACAGCATACTGTGTGAGGAAAAAGCATATAGGAATCAAAAGCCAGTCATATGGTGTAGAAGTCAGTTTTGCGTAAAGGGCTGGCAATCCTGTAATGACTATCGTATTTAGGAATGGCCTTCCAATATCGTTGTTTCTTTTCCAGTATTTATCAAATCGTTCCATAGGAACCCAACTCCAGAACATGAAAATTAAGAATAATCCGATTAAGAGTATAAACCAGTTAAGCCACGGTGCCATTATTTATACCTTTTGTCATCACCCAACGACTGAGGTCAACGGTAGATGTAAAGCATCCGCTGGAGAGCGTTGCTCTCCGGTCTACTCCGGTCTTGGTGTTCCCTCGGCTGAAGCCAGTGCCCCCTCAAACGCGTCGAACACTAGATGTGGTTCATCGGAGTACTTACGCGCCTCAATCAAGAGCGACTGAGAGAAGGTCTTGACGGAACTTATTGACCTCGCAACTTGCTCGGGTTTAATAAATTTATCCCATTCGTGGGTCCACCTGAAGTTAATCTCGTCATCGTTCGAAAAAGCGATATACTCACTTCTTATAACTTTCCCGTGGGCTACCAAATCTCTGAACCTTTTGAGTTTCTTGACATCTTGGTAGGGGAGTTCACCTTTCCGCCATTCATATCCAGGGAACTGGTGGACGATAGCGTCGATTCTGGCTTCTATGGCATCACCTTTGCCACGAAAGACATCCCTTTCATTTGCCCATAGACCAGGACACATGACTTCGCCGATGAAGTTAATAAATGCTTCGAAAGCAAGGTATGCCATCATCAGAGCAGATAGGCGATAGTAAAAATGCCTACTATCAAGAGGGGCATGTTTGTGTAAGGTCTCCGCTGCGCGCCATAGATACTCATGGGTGTATACTTCCTCAGAAACCTTAGTGGGCCTCATTGACCACTTTCTTGTACTTCATCGAACATTATTTATTTGTGCTGCTGCGAGGTTTCTTCAAAAACCAAACCTTCAAGACCTTCAAAAGTCCCCCCGATGCCGTCTTGAATGAACTGGTAATAGTCCTCATCAAATACGGGTTGTAATATACACCCTTTTCAAACTTTTTGGAAGTGAATGTTACAGGAAGAAGCCCTTATTCTCTCCGAAAAATTCCATGCCAAAGCCATTTTCAACGCTTCACCTACAAAGCATTACGGACAACCATAATCAGGAAACGAAGATTACGAGTTGAAAGAGAGGATAACAGGGGAGTTGGGCGATGTTCGCATCACGCACGTCATTTATGTTATAGAGTTCGTATAATCTCTCACTTTTTGTCACCGTTGCCAGTTATCTCAGTCTGTTGCCAAGGAAATGGCTTTGCATCAGGATATTCAACCTTGTAGGCCTTTAGTTCTTCTTGATCAAGAGGATACCATTCGTCGTAAGGATAACGTCTGAAGAATTCACTAATCCGTTCTCGGAAATGCTCATCTGCAATTTGATTAAGTCTGCCTTTCCGAAGATCGCGCAACTCTTCAAGTTCAGCTCGCGGAACACGCAGTGTCACCATAAAATCAACCGCCATTTTCTCTAAGAATCCGATCCCTTCATCGGGGGGCAGGTAAAACCACTTTTGGTTAATCCGTGCATGCTGTGTAATAATGTTCTTCAATTTTCTTGGATTGGTACAGTCTTTGCTTTTTCGTTCTACATCCCTAAACTCGCTGATTTCACAAAGTGTTATGTCGCGGCCATGGAGAGCATCGCAGTCCTGTGTGGCGACAATTGCGGTAACAGGCCGTACCGGCACAATGATATTCAACGACTCATATCTTTGGATAACCTCGACCCACTTCGCCGCTCTTTCTCCGGTCTCTCCAGCTATGAGAACATTGTTGAGCGAGATATCGATTCGTGGAAGGCTGACGAAAATGTCACCCTGTTGAATAGGTGCTGATTTGTCAGGGAACTCATAAATCATAACTCGTCACTCCATTGTATCCCACGAGCTGCCTCAAACTCTGCAAGAGCAAGGCGTTCGTGTTCCGCCTGCTCCAGGATCTGTCGCGCGATAATTAATGCTTCAGATCGTGATATGGCATGGCCAATAACTTCCTGAAAGATCGACACGGTCACAACAGTATCACGCCGTCTTTTCTCGATTAGCCATGGGTCTGGTATTGCTGTAATTGTAGAAACAGCCAAGGGGAGGAGGATTCCGGCAATCTTCGTTATTCGGAGTATTCCCCACAGATTCATGGATCTCCTTCTTATATAGGTCTCACTCCAGGGACCGGTTTCAATAGCCCGTGACTCTGGCGGTCTACCCTGGAGATCAACAGTATATGCGCTATTCACCTGAATACCTCCTTTCAAGCTCCCCCTTAATCATTTCGAAAAACCAATTATCAGTAATTTGATGAGCGGCATCGATCCAATCTGTAAAGTCTTTTGGCATATTTGGCAAGTCGTCCGTAGCAGATTCAACAATTGTTTCCCATACAATAGCAGGAACATTGTTTTTTTGTCCGGTGGCAAACCGGATAGTGACAATTCCCTTCGGTTTTCGGCATTTGAACGAACACTGCGATAATAAGCCGGTCGGCCTATTCTCAACCTCCGTGCCACTAAATAAATTCACCGGCAGCGAGATGTTGAGTTTAAGCATATCGCGCAAAAAATCAAATGCATTCTCAGACATATAGTCGAAATTTTCGGCGTCGATGTAACGAAGAATTATGTTGGTTAACTTCAAATCGGTCACCTTCGGATGTGCGTCATAAAGCTTCTCAAGAGCTGTTACCACACGGAGACGAAAGACAGGCCAAATGTAATCGCCGGTTGAATTTACAGAAAAAATTCCCGGTCCGACTTGAACCAGAGGCCACTTATTTGCGGCGACACGAAAACGATGTTGGATTATGTGGCCGACAAAATCATCAGGAATACTGGCAGCCGGCAGTTGTTCATGCTCGGGGTAATCCTGGAGAAATCGGTCAAACAAACGTCCAAGGAGAAGCTTATAATGTGGATCTATTACAGGCGCTGGAGGTGCTCCTTGCAGTTTCCATCTTACTTCGAAGATTGCCTCCACAAGAGGTTTGTTCTTCAGTTCCTTCGCCATATTTCACCTCAATCCATCGATTGTGAATTACCAATTTAGTGTACTGTCTCTGCTGGGTTTTCATAAAAAGTCGCCACGGAAAAAGGCCTTTTCGCAAAAAAATGATAAAACTTATTGTATTATACCGGCATTTATTAATAACGGCAATTGTTATTTTGGAAAACCCACCAGTGTTGTCGAAGGCGTAATGAAGAAACATCGTTCCCTTTATGCCCTCGTGCCCTCGATTACTGACTGCAATATACTAATTTTATTAGAATTAGTCAATCGAAAGTTTCAGGAAGGAATTTGCAAGCATAGGGATTAGTGGCTACGACTACAATTGGTCGCTCCTGGCAAGTTCAGGAGTTTGATGATGATAGGTGGATCTGTTGAGGATTTTCTCAATAATCCCTGTAAGCATTTTTTAGTTGATTGAGGACGCGATTCGACTTCTTCATAAAGGAAGGGATCTCTTTTGAAGGAAATTTCTTTAAGATGTAAAGGAACTGTTTACTCATGGGAACCGCTTTTTTATAGAGATCATAATATTCTCCATAGAACTTATTAAGAGGAAGAGCCGTCGGGAGCAAAGTATGAATAAAGTCGAAGTAGTCATAGTTATGGGTGATCAATTGATCTTTCACCTCTTCATTGAAATCGGTGCCGGGCAGAGGGGTAAGGACCGCAAAGCTGGCGAAACTTAATCCCAGCTCCCGGCAATATTGCCTTAGGGCTCTGAAATCCGCTTTGTTGAATTCCTGTCTCACGATGAAAGAGGCATAGACTTCAATGCCAAGATCTTGAAGGATCTTTATCGCCTTCTCATTGTCACTTGCCGTGGAACCCTTTCGAATGTAGCTGAGGTCTTCGTCTTTGAGGAATTCGAGCCCCACAAAGACCCTTTCAAGACCAATATCCCTCCACATCTCAAGGAGGTCAGGATTTCTGCAAATGGTATCGCTTCTCCCATAAAGAAAGTATTGCTTTCTTATCCCTGCCTCTTTGATCAGCCTTGCAAGCTTTTTCATTCTTGAGGCATCGACGAGTGATTCATCGTCAGCAAAGAAGACGAATTTCTCTGCCAAGCCAGCTAACTCCTGGACAACGCTCTCCGGATTTCTCCTCAAATAACGCCCCCCCGCCAGTTTCCACTGGGCGCAAAAGTTGCATCGAAATGGACACCCCTTTGAGGTCCGGATTGACGCCAAGGGCCTCATCCATTCTGAGTAGTAGTGACTCCGGTACTTCGATGTTAGTCTTCTCTCCGGAAAAGGAAAGAGATCGAGATCGGCTATCGCCTGACCATCGGTTCTGACAAGGCGATCCCCTTTCGGAATGGCGATTCCTGGGATGCCATCAAAGCTCTCTCCTCTCTCGAATCTTGTGATGATTTCCTGGAATGCAAAGACCCCTTCCCCAATGACAATGAGATCAACAAACGGGGAAAGGAAGTCTTCTGCCACCATGGTAGCATGATGACCACCCACCACCGTGAGAACCTTTGGATTCCATCCTTTTATATCCTCAAAGAGCTTTTTCACAGTGTTCACATGCACAGTATATGCGGTTATGCCAACAACGTCAGGGCAGAAGTCTGCCAAAATGCCTTGCAGGTCCTTTTCGAGTCGGAGGTCAAGGATTCTTACATCGTGGTCCTTTGCCACTCCTGTAGCGATGTATTCAAGGGAAAGTGACTCATAGATAAATACATCTTCTCCGCCTATTGTCAAAGGTGATTTGGCCGGTTCGATTAATAATATTTTCATCCAGTCCTCTCTCTTTACTTTTTAGGCCTTGAGAAAGTGGATTTCGAAATATCCTGAGTGGTGTCAACAAAACTATCGACCCCTTTCTTTAAAATCAATGACACCAGCTCATCCGCTCCGGAGGTCACTATGGTTTTCCATCGGATGATATTGCCTTTGAGTTCACCTTTGCGAATCATATCGTTAACCCTGTCAACATCAAATATCTTAAACGAGAAGCGGCCGTCGTCTGAAATTTTGTAGGGGACGATGTAATAGCCCGATTCCTCACCCTCTCCCTTTTTGACAACCATCTCCCTTTCTTTGAGGCAAAGAAATTTTTCCTGTTGAATCTGGGTGGTATACCCCTCATAGATATCAAGCTTGATTTTATTCTTTGAATCTATCTCGACACTAATGATATCTATCCACCCCGATCTTCGTGGATAAATATAGAGTCTCATCTTTTCATCCTTCTCGGCCATCTCCCATTCGCCCAATATCGCCTGATCCGGCTCCGATGACTTGGGCGGGGGAATCGGGTTGACAAACTCAGCCACACAGGAAGTGAGCAAAGGGATTAACCCAAACCACAGGGCCAATAGACGAAAGAAGTGACATTTTCCTGGCATGGATCCCCCCCTTCTTTAAGCCGTTATCATTAAACCTGTTGAAAACACAAAAATTTTTACCGTCCTGTTTGAAATCGCCCGCAATGAGCCGTATTCCCGTAAAAAGATTAAAAACTTTTAATCTTTTTTTAATCTTCCTCTAATGTGAGTTGTGTATACTTGTTCTCAACAAGAGATAAAAATCTCTTTCCTCCTACTTAAAAACCTTAACCCAATTAAATCCACCGAGCCAAAGGCTCGGTGGATTTTTTATTGCAATTGATTGAAATCGAACCCTTCTTTCAAGATCGAACTCTTCAGATCCTTGATGTCCGCCTCCTTTTCGATGGCATTGAGTAGTTCTGCCCTTCCCCTGGTCTCTCCGAGCAGGATACAACCGACGATTTTATCCTCCTTGAATGTAACCTTACAGTAACTGCATTTCTCGCGGTCGCTTCTCACCACGCACTCGAACTTCCCCTCCGCATCGATCTCTCCGGTGGAGGTGAGATCGATCCCGACCACTTTAAGAGTATTGGAAACAACCGTGCCTTCATAGGACTCGTTGCCTCCCGCCATATTGACTCCGGCAATCTCACCCTGCTTCTGGGCGGCCGGCCATAACCCATAAACACGACCCCGATGTTCTGCCACATCCCCGGCTGCAAAGATGTCCTTTGTTTTTGTTTCCAACCGGTCATTGACCAGAATTCCATTCTTCATTTCCAGCCCCGTCTTTTTGGCCAGTTCGATATTCGGCCTCACCCCTGCGGAGATGATCGCCATCTGGCCTTCAACGATCCTGCCATCCTTAAGTCGGACCCCCTCCACGCTTTCGCCTCCCAGAATCTCCTCGGACTGCCCGTTGAGAAAAAAAGAGAAACCCATGGTTTCCATCTTCGCCTGAAGAATCTGAGCTCCCTCAGAGTCCATCTGTCTTGGAAGAATTCTCGGATTTTGCTCAATCACTGCCACCTTAATGGACCGTCTCAATAAGGCCCCGCCTGTCTCCAATCCGACGAGCCCTCCTCCGATCAGGATCGCCTGGCTGATCTTCTCTGAAAATGCCTTCATCTCAATGGCATCTCTCATGGTGCGAAGGGTAAACACACCCTTCTTCTCATTTCCCTGAATGGGCGGCACAAAAGCATTGCCGCCGGTTGCCGCCAGCAGGAGGTCATAAGAATAAGTATGCCCCTTCTTGCTGAGAACCTCCTTTTTCTCCGGACGAACCTCAACAATTGGCTCTTCCAGATGGAGGGAGATGTTTTTCCCCTGATAAAACTCTTTGGTGTGGATGGTGATCTCCTTGATCGTCACCTCTCCTGCAACCAGCTCCGGGAATCGAACCCGGTAGTAAAAGGGATAGGCTTCCCCTGTAAAGATGTGAATTTCACCCTTTGGGTCTCTTTCTCTGATCTTGACCGCCGCCCTCGCTCCTGCCACTCCGTTACCGATGATGAGATACCGTTTCATTCACAGCCTCCCTGAGTTGAAAAGTCGATGGTGGAACGTGGAAGGTAGTTTTTAAAAAAATCGGGTTTCGCTTTCCACGCTCTGATGTTATAGATACCAAACTTTTCTCGCCTAAACAAGCAGTTTTTAATAAAATCCATTGGTAAAATGAAGGGAAAAGGGTTATAATTTTTGGCATAAACGAGGGGGAGATGAATCGTGGAGGTGGAATGATGAAATTATTAACCATCATCATATCTTTTTCGATGGCCATCGGATGGTTAACTCCTGCCTTTTCTGCTGAGGCGCCAAGGATGAGCAAGGAGGAGTTGAAGGCTTTGCTCAGTAATCCGGACCTGGTCATCATCGATGTCCGTTACGGCAGAGATTGGACCAATAGTGATGCAAAGATCAAAAGCGCTGTAAGAGAAGACTCGGATAATTTAAAATCCTGGGCAAACAAATACTCGCCGGACAAGACCATTGTTCTTTACTGAGCCTGACCCCGGGAAGGGACCAGTGCCAGTCTGGCACAGGAATTGATCGAAATGGGATTTAAGAAGGTCTTCGCCCTGAAGGGCGGATGGAAGGAATGGTCTAAGGCGGGTTACCCGATAGAGAAGAAGTGATATTCTCACCCATCATCCTCAATGCCGGATCGTTACCAAAAGCCCTGGTGGATGAGCCCATCGACATTGCCCTGACTCTTTCATTGGCTGCTCTGAAAGCCCAGTTCATCGATCCAGAAAGGGGCGTTGTCCGGTATGATGCGATCCACACCTCTGAGAAGTTCGAAGAGTACAAGGCCCTCACAAAAGGATTGCAATCCTTCGATCTTGAATCCTTAAGAGACCGCGGAAAGAGACTTGCCTTCTGGATCAATATCTACAATGCCGCCGTCATTCATGGGGTTATCGAGCTCCGGTTGAAGCATTCGGTCAAAGACTTTTTTAGATTCTTTGATCGAATCGCCTACGAAATTGGAGGGTATCGTTTTTCTTTAAACGATATGGAGCATGGCATCCTCCGAGGCAACCGGAGGCCACCCTACCGGCTTTTGAGGCCTTTCGGAAAAAAAGACCCGCGGGGAAAATTTACCATCCTGCCAATAGACCCGAGAATCCATTTCGCACTGGTTTGCGGAGCAAAGTCCTGTCCGCCTATTGGATTTTATGAGCAAGATCAAATCGATTATCAGCTTCAACTCGCGGCAATGAGCTTCATCAACAGTCCCCAGGTCAGAATCCTTCCGGAAAAAAACACGCTCTTGATTTCAATGATTTTCAAATGGTATAAGACAGACTTTGGGGGAGATGACCGGACAATGGTCGATACGATTCTCAATTTCCTCGATGAAGGAGAGAAAAAGAATTTTTTAGGCAAGAACGGAAATCGAGTCCGGGTTAAATATCAACCCTATGACTGGAATCTGAATCAGGAGTAGGAAAAGGGATGCCAACTCGGGATGAATGGGGCCATGACCCCACTGTTCAGATGATGCGCCGGATATTCTCTCTTATGGAGAATTCTCAGAAAGATTTGCTGAGGGATCTGAACATCTCATTATTTGACCCAAGGCTCCGTCGTGCCCGCTCCCGCGCCCGGGATCTCTTTGAACAAACATGGCCGCTTGCCATGCAAAAAGAGATCGTTTCCAATGAGAGGGGGGCCACCCTCCTCTATATGCATTGTTTGGCCCACACGTTAAGCCTGAACGGGATCGAGGTTCCGGAGCAGGTATCGTCAAAAGATGAAAGAATCGCCATGTTTCTCCGGAAGGAGTTAAGATGATCCGCCTCCGTCTCTTTGGCCGTTGCCGTATCTATCATGATCCGGTCACCCCTGTCCTGAGGGCTCCCGCCCGGATTGGATGGGAGGCCTGGTTTCGAAAAATCGACCTGATCACACCCCAGATGCTCAAAGGCGAGGAACTCCTCTCTCGGACACGGGGCTGGTGGACCATAGAGCCCGTTGAAGTAGCGGAGGTGGTTAAGAAACATGGCCGGTTGGTTGTAGGAGACGAAGGAGAGCTGATGGTGGAGTTTCCCGACGAGAAAGCGACCGAAAGCCTTGCCGTTGCCCTCGCCGAGCGCTTTGGGGACCAAGTCTTAATCGCTCCCTGACGGATGCTTTCGTATAGGTTCAGGAGGTCATTCCGATGAGAAGAACGTCTTATCGAATCCACCGAAGCCGACAGACGAAAAAGGCCGACTCCAATAAGTCTGTTGAGGAGATCGTCAGGGAATTACAGCATACCCCTCCTAAAAAAGGCGATTACAGGGAACGATCGCTCAACATCCACGGTTTCATCTGCGCCCGGTGCGGAAAAGAGTTTGACCACAAGACCAATCATCTTCTCACTGTCCACCACAAAGACGGAAATCACCTGAACAACCCGCCCGATGGCTCAAACTGGGAAAACCTCTGCGTTTACTGCCATGATGAAGAGCACAGTTGGTAAATTACGTTTGCCGTTGTCGAAACTCGTATCGATGCTCGACTGACGAAGCTGGAGGCTCGAATCAATTTTTACCGAAATTCGAGCATCGAGCTTCCTGCTTCGATACCAGCATCGTCGCCGTTAAACGATATTCTCTTTAACTTGTTGTTATCTCCGGCGGGACTTTCTTTCAAATCTCCGATGGATCCAGAGCCATTGTTCAGGGTACTGACGGATGATCGATTCGAGAACCCGGTTAAAGAGCTGGGTATTGGCTTCCACATCCTGCCTGAAAACGCCGGTATGGATGATTTCGAGAGGGTCCCTGATGATGAGACGGTGTTTCCAGAATCCCTCCCGGACCATGAAAACGGGCAGGACAGGAGCGCGGCTTTTGATGGCCATGACTGCCAGGCCGGAAGTGGTCGGCACCTTTCTTCCGAAAAAGTCGGCCCAGACCCCTTTGCTTCGCTTTCCCCTCTGATCAAACAGAATTGCAACAATCTGGTTCCGGGAAAGGGCCTGCAAAACTTTCTTTGTCGCATTCACAGGAGGAATGATCTCCAGACCTATTTTATTTCTGGTTCCGATAATCCATCGATCCAACCGTGGATTCTTTTTGATGGGTTTGGCAATGGCCAGGATCGGCCTGTTGATGACCTTCGACATCAGAGCCATCAGTTCCCAGTTCCCGAAATGCCCGAGGAGAAGAAGCGCTCCTCTGTTCTCATCGAGAACCTTCAATGCCTTATCGAGCCCTTCCACGGCTACTTTTCTTTTGTAAGTTTCCAAATCCATCTTCGGAATCTGGAAAAACTCAATGGCCATCATTCCCAGATTCTGGAAATTTTTTCTCGCAATCGAACGCCTCTCCGCCCCTGTCTTCTCCTGCCCGAAAGCAATTTCAAGGTTATCAATAGCAATCCCACGGTGCTCAAAATCAAGGGCATACATCAAATTTCCAAACTGCCTCCCGATCCAGAGGGCAAACCCCTCCGGCAGAAGATTGATGAAGAAGCCGAACATTCTTAGGAGTATGTAGATGGGATAAGCAAACATTTTGGGTTTTGAGTATTTTGATTTCAGATTTTTGATGAAGTCGTAAAAAGGCTATCGATCGTCATTCCGGCGAAAGCCGGAATCCAGTAATTTCATATAATTATAAAAACACTGGACACCGGTTTTCACCGGTGAGACGACTTTTTACGAAACCATCATTTTTAACTTTGTTTAAATTCCTAAATCCGAAATCCGCATTCTCTCCGAGCCAGAGGGCTCTCTGAGCCGGAGGCCGAATTCCGAAATCGATCACCCCTCTTCCCCTTGATAAGGCAGGGCTTCATCGATGAGCATGATTGGGATATCGTCTTTGATCTGATAGAGCAATCGACAAGACTTACAGATCAACCCATCCCCTGCATGGTTAAGGAAAATATCTCCCTTGCACTTCGGACAGGCCAAGATGTCGAGAAGTTCCTTGCTAAGTGCCATCTTTGTCCTCCTTTAAAAAATTTCGTTTTACTCTCCACCTGCCACTCTCTACCTCACAGTTGCGTAAAAATTACATAAAAAGGGAGGCGGGTGTGCTGGGCGGATACGGGAAACCGCAGTTTCCCAAACCTTTACAGCGGCACCTTTAAACGTTTGGCTACGCTGTTTTCAAGCAAAACCCAAAGGCCCCCTCAGGTGACATCGTATGTTCCCCATAAAAGATAAAATAATCCGCAATTGTAAAGGTTTGTAAGCACACTTGCCTCACTTTTTATGCAACGTTAAGGTCTGCTTTCCACTTTCCCTGTTAAGAATCCAATCGACCGCCTCAAACAGATCCTGAGCCACAAAATCAGGCTTTGACTCCCACTGGTCTCCGAAATATTCCCACTCCCCTTTGCCATATCCTGTGAGGACCAGAATGGTCTTTGCCCCGATCCGGTGGCCAAACTCGATATCCGCCCCGCGGTCACCGATCATATAACTTTTGGAACAGTCGATCCCCAGATCCCTTGCGGCCTCTTCGATCAGGCCCGTTTCAGGTTTTCGACATCGGCATCTCTGACGGTAGGGGGGCTCTCCTGCATCAGGATGATGGGGACAATAATAGATTCCATCGAGGTGCGCCCCCTTTTCCCTCAAATGGTCTTCCATCTTACGGTGGACCAGGTGGATTAAGGATTCCGGGAAATACCCCTTCGCCACTCCGGCCTGGTTTGTGACGACGACAGCTTTGATTCCGTTCTTGTTCAATAACCGGATCGCCTCGCCTGCTCTTGGAAAGAGCCTGAATCGTTCGAGATGATTCACATACCCCATCTCTTCATTAATCGTTCCATCCCGGTCCAGAAAAACCGCCTTATGTCCCCCCATCTCCCTGTCTCCCCATCCCCCTGTCTCTCCATCTCCCCAACTCAAACTTATCCGGAGGCGTAAACCGCAAAAAAGACCGGTGGATCATCCAGTCTCCCACATTGAAATAGAGATATTTCTTTTCGTCTATCCGTTCCTCCACCTCCTCCGGGAAATGGGAGTGGCCAAGGATCACCATATCAAAACCCTCTAAAAATTTTTGATGGGCAAATTGTTTGAATTCCGGAGGAGGGCCGGAGGAAAGGATTGCATGATTTTTTTGATAACTCCTTTGACTGAGCCATTTCGCAACACGACGGGAGAATCCGGGACCAACCCTTTCGATGAGACCGTATGTCCATTGATTCTTGATCATTCTTCGCCATGTCCGGTATCTCCATAGTTTCGGATTGGACAGGTCTCCATGAGAGATAAAAACCCTTCTTCCTCCTATCCTCTCCTCATTCCCCTCAGGGAAAACCTCCACCTCCATCCCGAATCTTT
>VGRU01000067.1 GCA_016875255.1 Deltaproteobacteria bacterium | reverse complement strand
ACCTTTGCCGCCATCACCGCCGTCAGGACCTCCCTTGGGAACATAGCGTTCCCTTCGAAAACTGACGCATCCATTTCCGCCATTGCCTGCCATCACCCGGATTCTGACTTGATCCACAAACTTCATTTTTCTTGATCACAGGCTATCGAGGGGCAGGTTTAAAGGCTCTGGGTGTAAACGCTCACCTGTTTCTTATCTCTTCCCCTTTTTTCGTATTTGACGATCCCTTCGATTATGGCAAAAAGGGTGTAATCCTTTCCCATGCCTACATTCTCTCCGGGAAAAATCCGTGTGCCTTTCTGACGGACCAGGATACTGCCTGCGGGAACGGATTGGCCGCTGAACCGCTTCACTCCCAAACGCTGTCCGGCGCTATCCCTGCCGTTGCGGGAACTTCCGCCTGCTTTCTTATGTGCCATAACTTTCTCCTTTGGAGGTTAAAGGTTAGAGGTTTAAGGTAAGAGATTTAAGCCTCCAACCTCTATCCTCAATCCTCTAACTTAAGTTTATTTCGTTTACCTTCAGGTACGTATAGGTCTGGCGATGTCCCTTCATCCTTCGGTAATTCTTCCGCTTTTTCATCTTATAGGTGAGGACCTTCTTCCCCTTGACCTCGCGCACGATCTCGCCTGTGATGGCCGCGTTGCTCAAATTGGGGGTACCCAGGTGGACCTGGCCTTCCCCCGAGATCATTAAGACATCCTTAAGGGTCACTTGATCTCCCACATTGCCGGCCAATTTTTCTACCCGAATGATATCCCCCTTGGCGACTCGATACTCTTTTCCTCCAGTTTTCAATACGGCAAACATCGAAATCCTCCGAAATTATTATCAAAAAATATTAAATGATTTTGCGGTATTTGTCAAATCCCGGAAACTTCTTTTTAAGGAGTAGATCAAGGGAGCAAATCCCCTTTAATTTCCAGGGGCTTGAATCAAGCGGTCCTCATGCTGATCAAGGTTTTGATACATGATAGTTCTGCCAGTTCATCGACGATTTTTCAAATATTGTTCAATCATCCTCTCCATCCAACTGTTTTTAAACATCTTTTCAGCAATCGAGCCCACTTTTTTATGGGTGATTCCAATGCGATGTTGAATGTTGGGACCTGACCCTCCAACTCCTCCCCCTTGACAGAAGATCAAACTTCGATGATGTTGAATTGTTCCTGGTGGAAGCCGGACTTGGCCTTGATCACGATTTTCTTTTTCAATTTCCTCTCCAGCTCCTCCACCCTGGTCCTTTCATCCTCGTAGAGGAGGTCTGCCACATCCGGATGGACTTCGACCACGATGCTATTGCCTCCCAGTTGGGAGGTTGTTCTCTCGATTTCACGGAAGATGTCGTAACAGACTGTGACCTTCGATTTGACATGTCCGGCCCCTTCGCAATATGGGCATGGCTCATCAAGAACTCTCGAGATGTTCTCACGTGTCCGCTTACGGGTCATCTCCACAAGCCCTAATTCCGAGATCTTAAAGATGTTGGTCTTCTGTCGATCCTTCTTGGTGGCCTCCTCCAGGGCCTGATAGACTTTTTCTTTATCTCCCTCTCTCTCCATATCGATAAAATCGATAATGATGATCCCTCCGATATTGCGAACCCTCAACTGGTAGGCGATCTCCTTGGCCGCCTCAAGGTTCGTTTTCAGGATCGTATCAGCCAGATTCCTCTTGCCGACATATCTGCCGGTATTCACATCGATGGCTACCATTGCCTCACTGATATCGATGACGATATAGCCTCCTGATTTGAGCCAGACCTTCCTTCCGAGAATCTTGTCGATCTCCATCTCAATGCGATAGGCATCGAAGATCGGCTCTTTCTCCTCGTAGAGGAGAATCTCATATTTCTGCTTGGGCATATAGGTGTTGATGAAGGAGACGATGCTCTCGTGTTCCTCTTTCGAATCGATGATGATCCGGTTGATCTGAGGGGAGAGGAGGTCGCGAATCATTCGGAGAATCAATGTGAGATCACTGTGGGTGAGGGAGGGCACGGAGGCATTCTCCTTCTTCCTCTGGATGTTGCCCCAGATCTGGAGAAGAAACTCCATATCATTTCGAATCTCCTCGGGCTCTGCTCCTTCACTGGCTGTGCGGATAATCATGCCGCCCGAAGGAGGTTTGACGGACTGGGCGATTTCCCGCAATCTCCTTCGTTCCTTCTCGTCTCTGATCCTCCTCGATACACCCACATGATCCACCGTGGGCATGAAGACGAGGTAGCGGCCCGGAAGTGTGATGTGGGATGTGATCCGGGTGCCCTTAGTGCCGATGGGTTCTTTGGAGACCTGAACCAGCACCTCCTGGCCCTCAAAGAGAAGGTCCTGGATCTGTGACGGAGGATTGATGTAGTTGGTCATCTCCAGGCCTAAAAAACCCATCTCCTCATACTCTTCCATCCCTCCATAAACATCAGCGACATAGAGGAAGGCGGCTTTCTCTAATCCGATGTCCACGAACGCGGCCTGCATGCCCGGCAAAACCTTAACGACCTTCCCTTTATAGATATTTCCGATGATCCCCCGGTCCCGGGTGCGCTCGATGTGGAGCTCTGCAAGGACCCGGTCTTCTAAAAGGGCAACCCTTGTCTCCTGAGGCGTCACATTAATGATGAGTTCGTTGGCCATAAACTCTCCCCAAACATTATAGAATTGGAATACTGGAATAGTGGAATGGTGGAATAATGTGTTTTACAGAAAAGACCAATCCACTAATTATTCATAACTCTTAGATGATAGTCTCGTAAAAAGTCGTCTTTCCCCGACTTGATCGGGGAATCCAGTGTTTTCAAGGGTCTCTGGATGCCGGATCACGTCCGGCATGACGGAAAAAGACATTTATAAACAGACTCTAATTATTCATCACTCTTAGATACCAATATTCCATTTTTCCAATATTCCATTATTCCATCTTAACGATTTTGCATTGGGCAAGCCCTTCTTCCCCCAACTCCAGCAGGGCTCCCAATGCCTCCATAGGCTTTGCTGTCTTTCCGCTAAGGCTCCGAAGAACAAGCTCTAAGACCGGACCGGCCTTTTCACCCGGCTCTTCCGTTTCTTCCTTCACTTCAACCCTCTCAATCAGAGGTAGAAGATCGATCCTCCTCTCCTTCTCCTTCCTCTCCTGGAGGATGAAGAGTTCTCCTTTTTCCATGGCCTTTTTCAGTCTGGATTGGGCCTCTCCTTTTGAGAGGAGATGGTCCAGGAAAATCCGATAGACCGACCGATGCGGAAGAGAGGAAGAGGGCAAGGGAAAAAGGACTTCTCTGACTTCAATGATTTCAATTCCGTCCGGAAGGGTCTGATTGAGCCTCTCCATCAATTCCGTTGATGAGATCCTTCCATCCAATTCGATGTCAACGATCTCTCTCAGGCTCTCCACCCCCACCGGAAGGGCCTTTTCGAAAACGATCCTCGGCATCGGATGAAATCCCTCAGAGTGATGGAGAAGAAGGCCGGCCCTCTTTGCCGACCGGTAGAAGAGATGCGCTAATTCGAGGTGGCTGACGAACCGGATCTCCCCTTTTTTGACAAAAGTCAACCGAAATTTCATCCTGAGACCCTTCCTTCGAATCTCACTCCTATCCGCTTTTTTTAACGAATCCATTTCTACGGGGCGCGCTTCTCTCACAACAATATCTTTTCCGTCACAGAGGCCGCAGCGATGGCAATCCTTCGCTGTGCAGGGAGGACTGACCTCCTCCTTCAAGCCTTTCTGATACTCCTTCCATAAGAAATCGGCTCCGATCCCTGTTTCAATGAAAGACCATGGAAGCGTTTCTTCAAAACCCTTTTTCCGGGTGTAGGAGGTCATCTCCAGCCCTGCCTTCTCAAAGGCATTTTCCCAGAGATCGAAGCGAAACTGGTCACTCCAGCCATCGAACCGGCATCCAAGCCGATGGGCCTCGACCAGACCCCTCGACAGATTCCGGTCTCCCATTGAGAAGACCCCTTCGAGGAGACTGAGATGGGGATCCTGCCATTTGAGACGGAGGTTTTTCTTCTTCAAATTATCCTTTAAAAATTGGAGTTTCTCTTTCATCACTTCGAGAGAGATTTGTGGTTCCCACTGAAAGGGGGTATGAGGTTTTGGCACAAAGGTGGAGACGCTCACACTGATCTGGGGATGAATTCTCTGGCGTTCTCCCTGAGAGGATATCCTTCTGGAAAGGTCGATGATGCCCCTTACATCCTCCTCCTTCTCGGTGGGAAGGCCGATCATAAAGTAGAGTTTGAGATTCTTCCAGCCCATGGAGAAAAGTTCTCTTACCCCTTGAAAGAGGATGGCCTCGTCCAGTTCCTTATTGATCACCTTTCGGAGCCGCTCGGTTGCGGCCTCGGGCGCGATGGTGAATCCTGTCTTTCGGACCCGTTTCACTTCCCCTGCGAGATGGCCGACGATGCTTTCAATTCTTAATGATGGGAAAGAGACCGCCACCCGCTTTGCCTCGAATCGGTCCATCAGATTCGAAAGAAGAGGCTTGATGGAGGAATAGTCTCCTGCGCTGAGAGAGAGCAGGGAGATCTCCTCGTAGCCCGTCCGTTTCAACGAGGCGTTGAGAATCTCCTGAATCCCATCCGGATCTCTCTCCCGATAAGGCCGGTAGATAAACCCTGCCTCGCAGAAACGGCATCCCCGTTTGCAACCCCGGGCGACCTCCACATTGAGGCGGTCATGAATCACTTTCATAAAGGGGACGATGGAACAAGTGGGGAAAGGGGCGCGGTTGAGGTCGGAGATGATCCTCTTCTGGATCTTATGGCCCTGAGAAAGGCTGGGGACATAGACGCCCTTCAACTTCGAAAGCGATTTTAAGAGATCCTCTTTTTTCCCATGAGACTCTTTCCATTGGATCGCCACATCGCAGATCTCAAGCGCCGCCTCTTCGCCATCTCCGATGACAATGGCATCGAAGAAATCAACCACAGGCTCCGGGTTGAAGGCGGTGGGGCCTCCTGCGATGATGAGCGGAAACCGATCGTCCCGATCCTTTGAAAAGAAAGGGATGTTGGAGAGATCGAGCATGTTGAGAACATTGGTGAAACAGAGTTCATACTGAAGGGAGAAGCCAATGATATCGAACTGATTAAGAGGGAGGGATGACTCGAGAGAAGAAAGGGGAATTCTTTTCTCTCTCAGGACCTTCTCCATATCGACCCAGGGAGCAAAGACCCTTTCGCAGGCCACTCCGTTTTTTGAGTTAAGGATGTGATAGAGGATCTGGATGCCGAGGTGGGACATCCCCACTTCATAGACATCCGGAAAGGCGAGGCAGAAATTCAGTCTGACTTCGGAGGGATCTTTTCTGATAGAATTGATCTCCCGGCCTAAATACCTGACCGGTTTTGACACAAGTGGTAGTAACTCTTTCACCGACAACCATCCTTAATTTATCTATTGAGAGCACTAAAAACTAATTTTCGCTCTCTGCATGTCTAATCTATGTAATCGGATCCTAATCCCTGCCTGCCGGCAGGCAGGGGGGTAATCAGAGATTTCTGGCTTTTCCAGAAATCTCCTATTTTAAATATAAAAGGGGAATGATCCCCTCACCCTCC
This sequence comes from Deltaproteobacteria bacterium, assembly GCA_016875255.1. The sequence continues at coordinate 9,401 of VGRU01000067.1, read as the reverse complement.
ACTTCTTTTATGTGGTTAAAAATACTACAATTTTAACCCACTGTCAATTTTAGCGAGGTCACAGCGTCCCCTCAACTCAATCTCTCACCCATATCCTGGCATTTGAGGGCGAGAGCGCCATTGTCTGGTTTGAAGGGAACTACTCCGAATACGAGGCGGATCGGAAACGTCGCCTCGGAGCTGCGGCGGATCAACCCCACCGGACCAAATACCGACACCTCACGAGAAGGTAAAAAACCAAATTCACCAAATCGTCGAAATTGATCCCAAACCACACCTGTTGACAAATGTAATACGTTTGTTTATCATTTCATTAATCATTGGTGATGGTCCTAAATGAAGACGATAAGTTCCATTAAATGGACGGATGAAAGCATAGAGCATGTGGCAAGACATGCGGCCAGTCCGGAGGAAGTCGAGGAAGTATGTTTCAATGAGGAGGGGACTCCATTTATCAGATCAGGGAGACAAAATTTGCATTATGTTTTCGGGAAAACCTATTCCGGTAGATTTCTTTTTGTTGTCGTCAGATTTATAAGGCAAGGGGAGGTCGGTGTTATTACGGCAAGAGATATGAATCAATGGGAGAAGAGCTATTTTAAGACGAGAGGCAAATAATAATGAAAAAAATACCAAAATTTAAGACGGATGAAGAAGCCGCAAGATTCTGGGAAACCCACAGTTTTCAGGACCATTACAGAGATGTAAAGGAGGCCGGGATAAAATTCGTTAGAAGACCTAAGAAAACCGTTGCATTGAGGCTTGATCCGGACGATATCAAATCGGTGGAAAGGGTTGCCGAACGCAAGGGATTAAGTTATACGTCGCTTCTCAGGATGTGGATTAAAGAACATCTCGAAAAGGAAGAACGGCATACTGCCTAACTATCCCGAAGGAAACTTCGCCAAAAAAATACCTTATTACGATTGCCCTTCTGTCTTACAGGCCCCGATGAATCTTCTAATTCAGTGTAAAGAAAATCATATCGAAACTTTCCTAAAAGACTATACCTACCCCGACGTCGGGAACCGGGACTATGCACAGTCCACCTAACCTACACCTTGCGCGTCAATTCCTCTTCTCTCTCATATCTTTTTGGGGTTGACACTTTCGTTTCTTCATTCATGCGTCCTGACTTTGGTCATAAATTCAGGAAACGTATATATTCCATTTACTTGAATCCAGAAGCCATCACGACCATCAGTGGGATTCTTATAACGCCTCCCCAAACCTATTCTGAGATAAACCTTCTTTTGGCTACGGATATACTCGTTCAGTTCATCAGTATAATCCGGATCTTTCTGCTTTGAAACCGCCAAATTATGAAAACCAAGATCAGTAATCGATAGATAGACGTACTTTCTTCCGTCATTATCCTTGATGTTAAGTCTCAGACTCTTCGGGTCAAATGCGTTTCTCACTATTTCTATTTGGTTGGGCTTTAGCTTGAGTGTAATAATTGATCTGGACGAAGGGTCGTCAGGGGGTATGACCTTTGTGCCTATTGGTACTTTGTCGTCAAACCCTTCATTGATGGAGGGATAAGTCGTCGTCTTTAAGACACTTTCAAATTCATCTGATGTACAAGGTCCTTTAAAAGAGAGACCCTCATAGTTCATATCCTCAGTATGCGGCTTATCTACTCTTTTAGGTCTTGTAAATTTACCTTCTAATATTGCCCCCGGAAGGAGTTTAAGTCGCTTGCATTCCGCCTTCGGAAGGTATGGCAATGGTCTGATACATTGCTCTGATTTCACATCTATCCCTGCTATACAGACGATGTCATCTTTCGCAAACCTCGTTAAATCCGTCACAATGAGATCCATGATAGACCACCTTTTCAAACGAGATGTTCAATTTCTACATTACCCCATTTATTTTTCAAATACTCAGCTACAAGACGCCGGTGGCAATGGTTTGGAAGATGCTCACTGCACAGCAGGCACGTCCGATCCAGTTCGTCCGGACTGACAACGTTTTCGATCCGCCTTTCCTCCATAAGGGCCAGAAACTTTTTTTCGTAGGTATGCCAGTCGCCCTTTTTGTTTTTATATTCAGCAAGGATTTCCTCGCTCGGTGCCAATAGAGACATATGGATATAATCAATGTTTCCTATTGCCTGCAAGAAATATTTAAGGTCATCCTTCTTTGCAAAGCCTGCAAGTTGTGAGCTGTTGTTCAATCGCGCGTCGACGATTTTTCTGACGCCGGCTTTGATCAACTTACCGAAGAACTCCTCCGCAGAGGTCTTGGTGAAACCGATCGTATAAATCTTAATACCATTCATGTTCTTCTCTCACCGTTTCCGCCAGTTGTTCATCCTGTTCCCGTTCAGCCTTCTCAACATAAGCCATCCGGTCACCCTGAACCTCGTATGCGCGCTCGATCAACGCGTTCGGATCTGTATCCTTGAACAAATCGGGGTAAAGCTTTAATTGCGCAATTAATCGCTTTTCCAAGTCTGCTTGTGTCTCCGTGGTGTTATGATTAATAATGTGCCGAATGTCGATTAAAGAATCGCGGAGATTCCTGCATATCAAGATTGACCGATGGCATGCCATCGGATCTTTTTCGGCGCACATCAGGGCAAGGACGTAATCTTTCTGCATGCCGAGCCTGATGCGCTCTAATCCATTCTTAAACAAGGTCGATTCGGCTATCATCTGATAGAGCGCCTTCCCGTTGATGTAACACGACGGATCCTTCGGCCTCGCCCCCAATTCCTCACCAAGAAAAACATACTTAATGTCATGAGATTTCAACTCCTTCTTGAGAAGTTCGCGATTGAATTGCGGATTCCGGCTGCTGTAAGGCACCGACCGCACATCGCACAGCACCGTTATCTTGTAGTGTTCGAGAAGGGCGATTAAATTATCGATTGATCGGCCGGAATAGCCGATTGTGAAAAGTTTTTTGTTCATAACACTATAACTCATGCGAAGTCTTCCTGGAGCCGTACCCTTTCTGCGCACTGCGTCCGATAATAAGATTCAAGGCACAACTCCTGTGGAGTTGATCTAGCGGCTCTGGGATGGGTTAACTATATGAAAAAGGGAGTAGTATGTCAAGGAAGCACGGCAGTCTCTTCATACGTTTGAAAGCCAATAAAGGAAAAAACTTTATCAGCGGCCTGGAATATCAAATGATTGGGGATCGGCAGGATGGTGAAGTTCAACCTTTCAATGTTTGCAAGAACCTCCAATTTCTTCTGGTCGCCAAATTCCTTTTTTGTCGAATAGATGATCTCACCAAGATGAATAGCGTTGATATATTTGGTGACACCGGTTTTTCTTATTTCCTGAAGGAGATGGACAACCTTTTCATACCCCTTCTCTTTTTGGAAGAATTTCAGAAGGGCGTGGCTGCCGAAAATATAAGGCCTTTTCTCCATTATTTGAACTCGCCCTTCCGTTCTTTCAGGAGCTTTTCAGCAAGAGAGGGTTTGGGGGGCAAGAGACCACAGGCTGCCTTCACAGGATCTTCAACAGGGGGGATCAGGTAGATGATCCCTGCGTACTCCATCACCTGTAACTCCGTACCGGGTTCGATATGGTATCTCTTTCTCATCTCGGCAGGGATGACGATCTGGCCTTTCGATAAAGTTTTAACAGTAGCCATATAATTCTAACCTTTCCATAAAAAGTTAAACAACCTATAGAAAACGTATAACTTCTAAATTATTTTGACAGTCAAGATCATTCTTTGGGTCTTTTCCTGCCCCCAAATGGCATTTCCTCTTTTTTAACTTCCGGTCAGCAGAGAGAATGTTTTCCGATTCCTACTTGCGTTCCAAGAGGAACATCGGCCTATAACCTGACAGTCGGAAATATGGTCTGGTGAAATTTGCCGTTCCCTGGGAAGATTAAGGAAATGTCTTACTTTATGACGCCAACGCAATTGAACTCTCGTCGATATAAACCACTAACCCAGGTTGTATGGTTTCCGGTTTAGGCAGAGCAGTGCGTCAAAAAAGTGGCGAGAAGATGGAGAGTCCGGAGCATCAATCTTCACACATAAATGTCAATGACCCGGGATGCACTTTCTTCGCATAAGGTCTGAAATCGCTCGGCTTCTCTATAGGCAGCTATCCCTTTCTCCTGTTGATAACCCGAATCACGGGAAGGGATTGACCATAAGGAGCTAAGATCGATGATATTAAAAAATCCCCTGCGCGAGGTGCGGCTTATGGTTGACTCCAGGTATCTCCTTGGATCGATGCCGGAGGGTCGAAGGAGTGACCGGTCAGGGATGGAGGAACCAATCTCTCCGTTCCGGAAACCGTATGACGCTGGAGTTGAAGCGCTCCCATGAAGGATAGGTAAGAATCTCATGCTGCCGGCATCTTCTTTCTATGGAGTCGAAGGTAAACCCCTAATAGGGCATCCCCTATTTCGTTGGCTTTTTCCCTGATTCCACATGAGTTAGAGAAAAGGGAGGTCAGGGAGTCGGTGAGTTCGATCAGATTCTCTCTTGAACGTCTTGAGTTTTCTATTAGTTCTTTTTCTCTCTCCCGACAGTCCTTAATGAGGTCCTTTAACCGTTCTCTTTCCTCTTTGCTCCACTCTGCCACAACTTCGTCTACTGTCTTCATAAAAGGAAGAATACCGCAAAATCCGTGCCTATTCCCTATACCTTAAGAAACTATATCAAATTGCTTTTCTCTTCAATGAGTTAGATATTCTTGAAACTCTTAAGCCACAAATCAACCATCCAAAAAAGTGAAGCGGTTTGCCGTTTTGTGGAAAATCTTTTCCATTTTTGGGTGAAATATTTTTCCAGGCTTCGGCAGATTTCGCTTGCCGTAGAATAACGCGCCGGTTCTTAGGGACCATGTCCGTGGAACTTCATTTTTCCAAAACGAATATCAGAACCAAAGAGAATCCTCTCGTAGGAAAAGTGGATGCTTCTGTTTTTTTTGCCACGAGCAGCACTCTCGCAAGATGAGAAGCAAAGAAGGCTTATCTATACTCATCACAGAATTTGATGAGCCGGGATCGGATAAGAAATAGGATATGAGTTTCTTAAAAGGGGTGATGTCGATTGGGATTACTTTTCGTCTGATTTTGCTCTTGCTTGCAGGCGTAGTTCTCTGTCTGAGAGGGACGGAATCAGTTCCAGATAGCGTCCCAACCCTATGGTGCTGAATTCATCAGAAATCATCGAGCCGAGGGTATGAATCACAAAACCTTCTTTGTCCGGCAGAGGGGATTGAATGATGAGTTTTTCGTTTCTGATAAAGCTTCGGTCCACAATGGCATAGGCTAAATCCACGATGGCGGAAATAGAGAAACTCTCGTCATGTAACGAAAAGGGATGTGGAGAAATGATTTCCTTCAGAAACTCAGGCAATTCGAATTGTCGGATGATTTCAACTCCCAAGTAAGGATGGTAGGCTTCGATAAACCGTTCTTCCAACGGTTGCTTGCTGTGGAAGGTTTGATAAATATAAATGACGATTCTCCCTACATCGAAGAATAACCCACCTAATTCTGCTTTTTGTACCTCCTCGCTTCTAAAACCTAATTTTTGTCCCAGGATTCTCGCCAGGATCGAGGTAGCAAAACTCCGTGCAGCGAAGATCTCTGCACCCTTACCGGGAACCAAAGAAAACAGAGAGGAGGCGATGATGAAAGTTTTGGTATAGACCATACCCAGCCGTAAGACAACCTCATGGAATGTTGAAATTTCTCCTTTACGCAATTTCCCGTAGTAGACAGAATTTGCCATGCCAAATAAACGGGTCAACATTTCTTGGCTTAGCTTTTCTTTAAGAAGTTCGATCTGATCAGGGGTGGTCTCGTTGCCGTCAAGAACTTCTAAGCACTTGAGATCGACTCCCCAATGGAACTCTTTTAATACCTTCTCTTCAATATCTTTAAAGAGATCCGAATCTTTTTGATTTTCGATGATTACGTCTTCCCCGACCATTTCCATTCCTCCTTCTCCACCTATTGGAAGAACTCTCCCAACTTGGCACCAAAGGGTACTAAAATGGATGTCTCCGTTTTGATAAGAACCTACCAGAATTTTTGCAAAGTAGTCAAGAAGAGTTTAAGGATGATTAGTTATCATATTTTGAGGGTTAGGGCAGAAAGGACGAAGGGTGTGTTTTTTTATCAAACCAGCGTAGGTGTTTTCAAATAAGGGGGCGCTACTATTTGTTGCAGGAAGTTTCAAACAACTTAAGTCAATCCAACGAGCCTTTAGATTCTTAGAAAGTATCCAATCCTTCTTCTCATTCCCGATCGGCAGAGAAAGAATTTTTTTCCACTCCCTAAGATTTAATGGTTTTTCTGCATAATCTAAATCAACGAAAGGCTATCGGCGATGGCAAGGCCGGTCTGTGTGGGATAGAGAAAGCCATCCCGGATGGAGATGAATCCTTCTTCTTCTAATTTTGCCAATAGTTCTTTTTTTTCGGTGAAGAGATCGTAAGCATACTGATTCTTGAAGTCCTCGAGGTACACTCCCCTTTTCGTCCGAAGGCTGAGGTAGATCGCTTCCAACCGGAGCTGTTCCAACGTAAGGGCCTCTGTCCCTTGGATAGGAAAATTTCCTCTGTTAATGGTCACAAGGTATTCATCAAGGGAGCGATGGTTCCACCAGCGTTGATTTCCATGGAAGGAATGGGCTGAAGGACCAAGGCCGAGAAAAGGGGAATGATCCCAATATTTTTGGTTGTGTTTTGAGGCATGCTCCATTCCTCTTGCAAAGTTCGACACCTCATAATGGATATAGCCGGCCTCTTCCAGGAATTCGGATGTCTTCATAAAAAATTCATACTGCAATTCTTCTCCGGGGGCGGAAAATTCTCCTGCCTGCCACCTTCTTCCCAATGGCGTTTTAGGTTCAAGCGTTAATTGATAACAGGAGAGATGCTCCGGTGAAAAAGCAATACCCTGTTTCAAAGTATTGAGCCACACCCCAATCCCCTGCCCCGGGACACCGTAAATCAAATCGAGTCCTATATTTTCGAATCCTGCTTTTCTCGGGGCCTCAACGGCTGAAATCGCCTCCTTAACGGAGTGCCTTCTTCCCAGAAAGCCAAGCGCCTTTTCATCAAAGGATTGGACTCCGATATTGATTCGATTGATGCCAATCTCTCGCACCGATTCAAGGAAGGATTGATTGAGGTCAGCGGGGTTAGCCTCGATGGTTATTTCTGCATCCGAGATCAGATCAAAATTTTTCCGTACTTTTGTAAGGATGTTTTCTAACTGTTCGGGGCTGAGAAGAGAGGGGGTTCCGCCGCCGATGTAGACTGTGTCGATAGGATTGAATTGGTGACGATACATCTCCATCTCTTTTGAGAGGCCATTTAAAAAATCAGGGGCAGCAGAGATGGAGGTTGACGAATAGAAATCACAATAGGGACATTTGCTCAGGCAAAAAGGAATGTGGATGTAAAGACCAGATGTTTTTAGTGGATCCATCGAGTTTGGGCCTGCCTAACCCAGTATAGTCTTAAATCCAAGCACGTGTTGAGAGTTTGGAAAATTCGAAACTCGAATATCGAAATCCGAAACAAATCTGAATTTTCAAAATTCAAAACTTTTAAACTGTCTTGTTTAGAACATTTGATATTTGGTCATTTGAAATTGTTTCGAATTGGTCCTGCTGGACGCTTCGCCCGGATTTCGTGCTTCGGATTTAAATCAACTATCTGTGTCCGATTTTAAAACCGCAAGAAAAGCGCTCTGGGGGATGGAGACCGACCCGATCGTCTTCATCCTCTTTTTTCCTTTCTTCTGCTTCTCGAGAAGCTTTCGCTTCCGGGTGATATCGCCGCCGTAGCACTTTGCGGTCACATCCTTACGAAAGGGAGAGATCGTCGTACGGGCGATGATCTCTCCCCCGATCGCTCCTTGAATCGCTATCTTAAACATCTGCCGGGGAATCTCTTCCTTCAACCTTTCACAGGCTCTGAGGGCCCGGGGACGGGCCTGATCGCGGTGGGCAATTTGCGACAGGGCGTCCACTTTTTCGCCATTGACCAGGATGTCCACCAGGACCAGGGTGCTTTCTCTGTAATCAATGACTTCGTAATCAAAAGACCCATATCCCTGGGTGATGGATTTGAAACGATCATAAAAATCATAAATTACTTCAGCCAGGGGCATCTCATAAGTCAATTCAATGCGGCCTGGCCCCAGGTAACCAAGCTTTGAGTTTTCCCCTCGCTTCTCCATGCAGAGTTTCATCACGGAGCCGAGATATCTCTCCGGAAAAAGCAGCATGGCGCGAATATAGGGCTCTTCTCCTTTTTCAATAGAAAGGGGATTCGGGTAGTGAGCAGGATTATCAACGAACATGACGCTTCCGTCCTTCAATGTAAACCGGTAACGGACGCTCGGAACGGAGAGGATGATGGAGAGATCGTATTCCCGTTCCACCCTTTCCTGGACGATTTCGAGATGAAGAAGGCCTAAAAACCCGCACCGGAATCCCTGTCCCAGGGCGATGGATGAATCTTTCTGATAGACGAAGGCCGCATCATTCAACAAATATTTTTCAAGGGCAACAGCCAGGTCTTCATAGTCTTCCGGAGCGATGGGATAGATCGAAGAGAAGACCACGGGTTTGAATTCCTTAAAGCCGGGGAGGGGCTTGTCGCAGGGCCGTTCATCGAGCGTGATCGTATCGCCGATGTGGACATCCGAAACTGTCTTGACGCCTGCGAAGATGTAACCCACCTCTCCTGCGGAGATTCGGTCCCGTTTTTCTCTGGCAAGCAGGAATCGTCCCACCTCCTCGACCTTATAAGCCTCCTGATTGAACATCAAACGAATAAAATCTCCAGGCTTCACGGTTCCATCAAAGACGCGGCAGTGGATAACTGTTCCACGGAAAGGATCATACTGGGCATCGAAGATCAAAGCCGCAAGCGGCCCTTCGGGGTTGCCTTTCGGAGGAGGAATTCTCTTGACAATGGCTTCCAGTATCTCTTCGATTCCTATTCCTTCCTTGGCCGAACATTTTAGAGCGCTGAAAGCGTCCAGTCCCAACTCCGAGTCGATCTGCTCGATCACCCGGTCCACATCCGCCGTGGGAAGATCGATCTTATTGATGACCGGAATGATCTCCAGGTTATTTTCCATGGCCAGATAGAGATTGGCAATCGTCTGAGCCTGCACGCCCTGGGCCGCATCAATCAGAAGAAGGACGCCTTCGCAAGAGGCCAGGGAGCGGGAAACCTCATAAGAAAAATCGACATGACCCGGCGTGTCGATTAGATTGAGGACATACTCCTCCCCGTCTTCCGCATGATAGGGAAGGGCTATGGCCTGGCTCTTGATGGTGATCCCGCGCTCACGCTCAATGTCCATATTGTCGAGGATCTGGTCTTTGAAGTTTCGTTCATTGACCATACCGGTAATTTGAATGAGGCGATCTGCCAGGGT
>VGRU01000066.1 GCA_016875255.1 Deltaproteobacteria bacterium | reverse complement strand
TCAAATGGGGGCAGGGAGCAAAGGATATCGGCGGCGAAGTTAAGGTTAAAGATCTTAAGAAAGCCCAGATGCTTCATGAACGGGGTTATATCGTCCTGCCTGATCCGACCGATCCCGATGTGATCAGGGCATTCGAGCGAAAGGCATTCAAGGAGTTTGAACGGCACTCACGGGTAGGCATGGTTTCGGAAGAATCTTTTGCAGAGAGAGTCGAAGCCCTGCGTAAAGCAGGGGCCAAATACCTCTTCCTTAAAACCGGCGCCTATCGGCCCGCTGACCTTGCCAGGGCAATCGCCTTCGCCTCAAAGTACAGGCTCGACCTTCTTACAGTCGATGCTGCCGGAGGAGGAACCGGCATGAGCCCCTGGCGAATGATGAATGAATGGGGAGTTCCTCCTGTCGAACTTCACTCCCTTCTCTATCGATATGCCTCCTATCTCCACCTGAAGAAAAAATATGTGCCTCCCCTGGCTTTGGGAGGAGGGTTCATCTTCGAAGACAGCATCTTCAAGGCCCTCGCCCTGGGGGCTCCTTTTGTCAAGCTCGTCGGGATGGCCAGGGCTCCGGTCGCGGCCGCCATGGTGGGAAAAACCATTGGCCGAACGATCGAAATCCGTCAGGTTCCTGTCTATATCGAGCGCTTCGGTCAAACGAAAGATGAAATCTTTGTAACGGCAAGTTCATTGCGGAAAGAATTGGGCGATGCGGAGTTTGAGAAAATACCTACCGGCGCCATTGGCCTTTACACTTACTACGAACGCCTTGCTCAAGGGCTTCGTCAGCTCATGGCCGGGAGTAGAAAATTTTCTCTTGAATATTTAGCCCGGGATGACATTGCCGCTCTAACGCCAGAGGCATCGGAAATCAGCGGCATCAAGTATGTGATGGATCTGGATAAATCGAAGACAGAGGAGATTCTCAATATTTAGAGCTCCGCAGGGATCATTCATAAATTGCCCTACGCCGAACTCAAAACTCCGAACTCCGAACTTTTATCAGAGGCTGGGCGCTTCGACAATCTCGACTTTGAACTCTTTGGCCTGAGCGGGCAAATTTTTAAAGACGACTATAAAGGGAACGGTCTTGCCCGAAGGGGCGAGCATCTCTTTCTCGGTTTTAGGCTGGATGACCATCTCTCCTGAAAAGAAGTCGGAGGGAAGGTTCTTTAGCTCCCCCCGGCCGAGGGTCTGGCCGCAAAGGGTCTCCTTCTCTGTCACTTTCATCCGGTTCTGATCAAAGATGATCACTTTCACTTTAATAAGCTTCTTCGTTTTCTGAGACTGGTTATCCACTTTTCCTTCGATGATATAAAGGGAAAATTCTCCCGCTTTTTCTTCATATCCGGTCAGGTCTTTTACGACCAGGCCCTCCTTCTCCGTCCCCCAGACCTGCTCCCATAACTGGGTCGCTTTCTTGATGGGATCTCCCAAATAGGAAGAAAGTTTCCCTCCGGACTCCATCTCCGTCCATAAGTAGAAGAGACCGAAGATTAGAATGACAATAACGGTAACAAGGGCTAATAAACGGGAAGGCCTTTTTTTCTCCCCCCTCATTCTCCACGGATCCATGGCGGCCTTCTTCGGCGGGGCCTCCCTGGCCCCGGTCTCTGCCTTTTCCTCAAATTCCGGAAGAGAAAAGGGTTCCACCTTGTCCCCAGACGCCTGGTCTGAAAAAAGAAATTTTTCCTCCTCCCCTTCCCCCTCCATGGGCGCCGCTTCTTTTCCTCTTACTTCCTCTTCCTCCGGGGTGGAAATCTCCATTCCCCTCTGATCCGGCCCCATCAGTTCTTCATGATATTTGGCAAAGGACTCGAAATTCTCAGTCACTTCCTCTTTCGTCTCCGGAGGCAAGACGACATAGAATACATGTTTGCACCGGGAACATCGAACCTTTGCCCCCTTTTCTGAAATTCTTGAATCATCCAGTTGATATTTTGTCAAACAGGAGGCGCAGGTGACGATCATAGATGGAAACCCCCTTCAAAGGATTTTTTTAATTATGATGAAAGGAATGGAAAAAAGCAAGAAGAAAATCGTAGGAGATGAAATGACAAATGTCAAAGTCCAAAGTTCAAATCAAATAAAGGCAATGTCAAAGCACAAAGTTTAAAGAATTCAGGTCATTTCCCATTTGTCTCCTTATTGTAGGGAGGGATTTTGAAATTTGGCATTCCTTTGACATTTGGGTTTTGACATTTGAACTTTAATCAAAAAATTAACGTCCTAACCTCTTCCTGAATTCCTCCTTAATCATGGGGAGGATGGTGAAGAGGTCGCCGACCACGCCATAGGTGGCGATCTTAAAGATCGGGGCCTCCGGGTCTTTATTGATGGCAACGATGATGTCCGAGGTTTTCATCCCGGCCTGGTGCTGAATCGAACCTGAAATGCCGCAGGCAAAATAGATCTTGGGTCTGACGGTCCTACCGGTCTGCCCCACCTGATGCTCATAGGGAATCCAGCCCGCATCCACAGCAGCGCGAGAGGCTCCCACAGCCGCCCCCAGAACGCCTGCCAGTTCGCGGATCACCTTGAAGTTCTCCGCGCTTCCGATCCCTCTGCCTCCTGAAACGATGATCTCCGCATCAGCCAGATTGACCGCTTCCGCTCCTTTGATGAATTCCAGAACCTTTGTCCGGATCTGGCTCTCGGTCATGGGCAGAGGTTCCCGGATCACCTCCCCTTTTCTCGATTCATCTCTCGAGGGCATGGGAAAGACCTTTGGCCGAACAGTGGACATCTGGGGCCGGTAATTGGGGTAGTCGAGAATGGTCGCCATGATATTGCCGCCAAACGCAGGCCGTGTCTGTTTGAGATATTTCGTCTCGGGATCGATCTCCAGGCCTGTGCAGTCAGCTGTCAGTCCAGTTTCCAGAGCGGTGGCAACATTCCCGGCAAAATCCCTTCCCTGAATCGTGGCTCCGAAGAGGACGATTTCGGGCTTATATTTTCGGATGAGGTTGACCGCGGCGCAGGCAAAGGGGTCGGTCCGATAGGGTTCGAGCAGAGGGTTTTCGGTCACGTAGACCTTCTCCGCTCCGTAAGCGATCGCCTCCTTAACGAATCCCTCGACCTCTTTTCCGAAGATGAACCCGCACAATTTGCATCCGATGGCATCGGCCAGCTTTCGCCCCTCTCCAAGGAGTTCAAAGGAGACGCTGGAAACCTTTTCCTGTTCGTGTTCGATGAAGACCCAGACATCCTGATAAGCGCCGACGTCGATCGTTACGGCCTTCTCATCCTTCTCCAGCGCAATCGCGCTGACCGGGCAGACATCCACACAGGCTCCACAAAAGGTGCACTTTTCGTCAACAACGGCAATCCCCTCCTTCATGCTCAATGCCCCGAACGGACAGGAAGGAATGCAGGCTTCGCATCCCGTGCAGGTTCCTTTATCGATCAATAAGTTTGCCATTCTCTCTCCTCCTATTTTTAAATAACCTGAACAATGAAAAGGGTTTATAGGTAAGGGTAAAGGTTAGGATGCCCGTTTCGGTTATTGGTTAAGGTTACGTGTAAATAATTATAAGAGACGACAAACGTAACCCTTTATTAACGATACGGGCCTCGTTACCCTTGCCTTTCGACCCTACCCTTTTACTTAATGAACTTCGAATCCATCAATTTGTTGATCAGGAGTGGAACCACATCCGTCAACTCGCCTTTCAGGACTTCTCCTCCTCCCCTTGGCTCTGGTGTGAAGACCTTGGTCACCCAGGTGGGCGATCCCTTCAATCCAATCCGATTCTCGTCGGCATTGATGTCTTTTGCCGAAAGGGTCGGGATCTGCGCCTTGGCCGCCTTCTTGATCCCCAGGAGGGAAGGAAGCCTGGGCTCGTTGATGTCCTTGACCACGGTGATGAGCACGGGAAGCGAAGATTCGGTCACCTCTTTACCATTTTCCATCAATCGTTCCACCACGACCTTTTTCTGTTCGAGGTTGATCTCCCTCACCTTGCAGACATAGGTCAGTTGCGGGATTCCCAACCGGGTGGCAACGCCCGGGCCGACCTGAGCCGTATCTCCGTCGATCGCTTGTTTTCCGCAGAAAATGATATCCGCGCCTCCGATATGCTCGATCGTCTTGGACACGGCATAGGCGGTGGCCAGCGTATCAGCCCCTGCAAAACCCTTGTCCGAGACGAGGTAGACCTTATCGCAACCCACGGCCAGCGCATTCTTCAGGACCTCGATCGCCTGGGGAGGTCCCATCGTGATCACATGAACCTCGCCGCCAAACTTCTCTTTGGTGCGGAGCCCCTCTTCGATGGCAAACTCATCAAAGGGGTTGGTAATGCTGGCCACACCCTCACGGACCAGAGTATTGGTCTCGGGATTGATCTTCACATCCGTGGTATCCGGAACCTGCTTGATACAGACGACGATCTTCACCTCGCTCCTCCTTATGGAGATTTCTGAAAAAAACCAGAAATCCCTGATGTCATGGATTAGGAAAGGATTACGCAGATTAGAAATCTGTGTAATCTCTTTTTGAAATCTATTTAGGGTCTGTTTATAAATTGATGGTATCAAATAAGGCAGTCATTCCGGCGAAAGCCGGAATCCAGTAATTTCAAATCCTTCTGGATGCCGGATCACGTCCGGCATGACGGAAAAAGTGCATTTATAAACAGACTCTATTTAATCAGAGAGCTTTTTCCGCTCTCTCCTTATCTCCCCTTAAAATCGGGTTTTCTCTTTTCGATAAAAGCCCGCATCCCCTCTTTCTGATCCTCGGAGGCAAACCCGATGCCAAAGGCATAAGATTCGAGATTGCAGGCTTCTGTGAGATCCATATTAAAACCGCCATTCACAACCATCTTCGCCAGCCTCACGCCGACCGCTCCGTTTCCCGCAATCTGGAGGGCTGTCTTCTTTGTCTCTTCCATCAGCGAAGCCTGGGGAAAGATTTTATTGACGATCCCCATCTGGAAGGCCTCCTGCGCGCTGATCATCTTTCCGGTGAAGATCAGTTCCTTTGCCTTCCCTTTTCCGATCAGGCGGGGAAGCCTCTGAGTCCCTCCGAAACCGGGAAAGATGCCCAGGGTCGACTCGGGAAGGCCGAACTTTGCATTCTCAGAGGCATAGATGAAATCACAGGCAATGGCGATCTCTGTTCCCCCTCCCAGCGCGAAACCATTGACCGCCGCAATCACCGGACAGTGGAAATCCTGTATCATCTTCAAGGTGTGATGGCCTGTCTTTGAAAAGTTGAGGGCTTCGATCGAATTCATCTCCTTCATCTGGAGAATATCGGCTCCGGCCACAAAGGCTTTTTCTCCGGCTCCGGTGACGATGAGAACTTTCAGCCCGGGTTGATCCTTCGCCTCCTCGAGCCCCATCTGAATCTCCTGAAGCGTCTCGATGTTTAAGGCATTAAGGGCCTTGGGACGGTTAATCGTCAGGAATCCAATCTCCCCTTCAAATGACACCAGAATGTTTTTGTATTCCATCGTACCTCCTCTTTAAATTCAAAAGTTCGGAGTAATGAGTTCGGAGTTCGGAGAAAAAGACAAGAATATAAAAAACTCCGAACTACGAACTCCGAACTACGAACTTCTTTCCACGACCATTGCCATTCCCTGGCCGCCGCCGATGCAGAGCGTGGCCAGCCCAAGATTCACCTTTCTCCTTTTCATCTCGCAGAGGAGCGAAACGATCAATCTCGCGCCTGTGCAGCCGATGGGGTGTCCCAGGGAGATTCCGCTTCCATTGACATTGGTCTTCTCCATGTCGAACTTCAGCTCCCGGATGCAGGCGATGGCCTGGGATGCGAAAGCCTCGTTCAGTTCGATCAGCCCAATGTCCCCAAGGGAGAGACCGGCTTTTTTAAGAACCCTTCTCACCGCTGGAATGGGCCCCAGGCCCATATAGGCCGGATCGATCCCTGCGGAAGAGCAAGCCCTGATCTTTCCCAGAACCTCCAGACCAAGCTCTTTTGCCTTCTCCTTTGACATCAACAGAACCGCTGCGGCCGCATCGTTGATCCCGGAGGCATTGCCTGCCGTGACTGTCCCTCCTGACTTGAAAGCCGTGGGAAGCTTGCCCATCTTCTCAAGCGAAGTGTCCATCGGCCTCTCATCCGTGTCAAAGATGAGCGGCTCCCCTTTCTTTTGAGGGATGACAACAGGAACGATCTCCTCTTTTAAAATCCCCTTCTGAATGGCGGCCCTTGCCCTCTGGTGGCTTAGCAGTCCGATTTGGTCCTGATCTTTTCTTGATATCCCGTACTTCTCGGCAATATTCTCAGCGGTGAGTCCCATATGATATCCGTAAAAGATCTCAAAGAGGCCGTCAAAAACCATGAGATCAACCATCTCCTGATTGAACATTCTGGCGCCCCAGCGGCCTTGCGGAAAGGCATAGGGAACCTGACTCATATTCTCCATTCCACCTGCAATGATCACCTCTGCCTCTCCTGCCTGAATCGCCTGAGCCCCAAGGGCGACCGCTTTGAGACCCGAAGCGCAGACCTTATTGATCGTAAAGGCAGTGGCCTCCTTTGGAACGCCTCCGAGGATCACAGCCTGCCGGGCCGGGTTCTGCCCCTGTCCGGCCTGAAGCACATTGCCCATGATGACTTCATCAACCTCTATCTCTTTGAGAGACGCATCCCACTGGTAATTTGCCTTTTCCAGCTCTGTCATTCCCGCCCCTTTCAGCAGGTCCGGACCGATCTCTGCATATTCCTTTTTCGGAACGGGCTTTAAGCCCGCTTTCCTTAAAACCTCTCTGATGACAATGGCTCCCAATTTTACCACCTGAATATCCTTAAGAGAACCTCCAAAGTTACCGATGGCAGTCCTAACACCGCTTACAACAACAACTTCTCTCATAGCGTTCTCCTGTTCCAAATGATTTTTTTCACAAATGTCTTTTATTAGCCGAAATAATCTCTTTTGTCAATAATTTTTTATAAAACAAAGGCTTCAAAATTCTCTCTTAAATTTTGATAGGTTAGCGGCAGTGACCATTGCCTTGATCAGGCTGGCCGGTTCTGCCACCCCCTTACCGGCAATATCATAGGCAGTGCCATGAGTAACAGAGGTGCGGACAAATGGCAGGCCGAGTGTAAAATTGACAGATTCTTTAAAATCGGAGATCTTCATCGGAATAAGGCCCTGGTCGTGATACATGGCGATCACAGCATCATAAGGTTGAATGCCTGAAATGTTGAAAAATGAATCAGCAGGAAAGGGTCCCTCCACTTTCACCCCCAGGGTTTTGGCCTCTTCAATGGCCGGGATGATCTCATCTCTCTCCTCTTCTCCCAGGAGCCCTTCCTCTCCACAATGGGGATTAAGACCGAGGATGGCCAACCGGGGTTGAGAAACCCCGAAATATCTCCTCAAACCCTCCCCGGTGAGCCGGATAGTCGTGAGGATGCGATCATGGGTGATCCATTTTGACACTTCTTTTAGTGGAAGATGAGTCGTGACCAGAACAACCTTCCACTTCGATCCAACAAACATCATCGCTACAGGTGAAGCCTGAGTGAGATGGGCTAAGAGCTCAGTATGGCCTGAAAAAAGATGGCCTGCTCTGTTCATCGCCTGTTTATTGATGGGGCAGGTTGTGATGGCATCGAGCTTTCTTCTTTTCAACCACCTCACTGCTTCTTCGACATATCTTACCATGGCCTTGCCGCACTCGATGTCCGGCTTTCCGTATGAGAGTAAGTTGGCCTCCAATTGACCGGAGGGGAAGAGAAAAATCTTCCCAGGTTGATACCCCTCTCCTGGAATGTCATCAATGACCTTTATCTGAACTGGAAGGCCTTCTCTTCGAATGGCTTTTAGAAGAACCTGTTCATCTCCGAAGACAACGGGTTGACAGGCCTGATAGACCTCTTCCCTGGATAGGGCCTTGACGATGATCTCCGGCCCGATCCCCGTGGGATCACCCATGGTGATGCCTATGGTGGGAAGGGACATGTGAGCTATCCTTGATTGCGGATTGCGGATTTCGGAATGCGGAATAAAATGAAAGTCAAATGGTTATACAGTCAAAGACTATCGGACTATGAAACTATGAGACTAATAACTCCGAACTCCGAACTCATTACTCCGAACTGTTTACCCCGTTAGAAATAATGCCTCGATGCATTGCAACTGGGTTATACCTTCCAGAATAATTTCGACGGGGTTTCATGCCCCGCTGGAATTTCTAACGGGGCTTATAGTTTGATTTCGATGATCGATTTTCCTCTGAGCGTGGTGAGAAACTGTTTAAGCCCTTTGTCAAATTCCCTTTCAAGGTAGTCCTGACGGACCTTCTCCTTTACGTCCTCGTAAGGAAGAGGATCAGCCCCCTTTCGGTCGAGGAGTCTGATGATGTGAAACCCGAAATCGGTTCGAACGATATTGCTAACCTCTCCAATGTTCAACCGGAGCGCCTCCTTTTCAAACGCCGGGAGGAGCTCCCCTTTTTTAAAGACTCCGAGGTCCCCCCGATCCTTACTCGAGATGTCCTCCGAATAAAGGATGGCCAACTCTCCAAAATCTTCTCCTGCCTTAATCTTTCCCAGCACCTTCTGACATTTCGCCCTGATCTCGCGAACCTCTTCAGGGGCGGCCTCTTTCGGAACCTTAAAGAGGATGTGGCCGGGCCGATAGGACTCTTCGGTCCTGTAGCGGTCCGAATTCTTCAGATAGAAATCCCTTAATTCCTTCTCTCCCATATTGGGCTCCACCTTGACTGCCCATTGAATCACTTTGGTCCGGATGATCTTCTTCTCAATGTCTTTCTTAAATGCCTCCAGGGTCAACCCTTCTTTGGCCAGAGCTCTTTCCATGTCTTCCTGAGTCGCTGAATTTCTCCGTTTGATCTCTTCGATAGCGCCATCGATCTCTTTGGCAGCCGCTTTGATTCCCGACCTCTTGGCCTCCTGATCGATCAGCTTCTCCTCGATTAGTCTTTCGAGCGCCATTCGAGAAAGTTCATTGACCCGGCTGCGCCTTTCCAGACGGTTTTCTGCCTCGATCTCCTGTTTCAGATGACCAATCATCCTCTCCACCTCCGAGAGGGTGATGATCTCCTGATTGACCACGGCTACGATTCGGTCAACAACCGCCTCGCCTGAAAAAACGAGTACGGCCAGAAAAAAGAGAACCAAAATAGTGATAAGGGCTTTCCTCTTCATGATCTCAACCACTTTCTGTTGATCTTTACCTTCGCTTTCTCTCTCAGGTCTTTTAGCCACCTCTGATACTCCTCCTCTCCTCTCTCCCGTGCAAGCCTCTCAAGAATGCTCTTCTTTGCCTCTTCAAAAGAGATCTCCCTCGGTTCCACCTTCTCCTCAAGCTTGAAGAGGTGATATCCATAAGGACTCTTAATCACTTCGCTGATGGCGCCCGCCTCCATGGAGAAGACATGGTCAAATTCCACAGGTCTCTCTCCTTCGCTGAAATAACCCAGGTCGCCTCCCAGGGCCTTTTCAAGCCCTAATGACTTCTCCTTTGCCAGCTTCTCAAAACTTTCCCCCTTCTTCAGCCGCTTCTGAATCTGGAGCGCTTCATTTCCATCCGACACAACGATTTGACGAGCCCTCACCCTTCGCGGAAGTTGAAATAAGGAACGATTGGCTTCATAGAATTCTCTGGCTGACTTCTCCTCTATTTTCCCCTGGTATTGGCGGTCGCTCCGAACCATCTTTTCCGCCAATAATTTCTCCTCCAGGCGAACCTTCCACTCCTCCAGGCTCATTCCTTTGAGGCCCAATTTTTCCCCGAATCCCTCTCCGGGGTAGTCCTTTTTGATCTCAAGGATGGCCTGGCTCAATTCTTCTGCGGAGACCTGGATTCCCAATCGCCTGGCCTCCTGGGATAGGATCTTTCGTTCGATCATCTGATCGAGATAGGCTTCTTTAAGCTCTCTTAGTTCTAACGGGCTCCCCTCCTTTTTCGGGTCGGTGACCAGCTCTTTAAATTCCCGGTTGAATTCATCGATCGTGATCTCTTCACGACCGATTCGTGCAATAAGATGCTCCTGAAGCCCTCCCTCCCACAATCCGCATCCCGGAAATAAAAGGAGAAAGAGCGTAAAACCGAGGCGAAAATGGAACCTTCTCATTTTTTCTCTTCCTTTGCTTTTCCTCCCTTCTTCTCTTCTTCGGCCCATAACGTCTCGTTGATCAGGATCTTAGCCTTCGATTTCGCTTCTTTCACATAGTCGATGTAGGCCTCCTGCTTCTTCTTGGCTTGAAGGAAAAACCGGATCTTCTCCTTCACCTGATCGAAGGGCCTCAGGTTGGCCCCCCGCATCTCTTCCATCTGGATGAGGTGAAATCCATAAGGCGTTCTCACCACCTCGCTGATATCCCCTTTCTTCACAAGTGAAAAAGCGGCCTCCTCAAATTGAGCAAAGGAGGGAGCCATCTGTCCCCTCCGAATATAGCCGAGGTTTCCGCCATCCTCCCGTGTCCGGTCAATATTGTAAGTGGAGGCAAGCTTCTCAAAACTCTCTCCCTTGGAGAGCCTCGTCAACACCTCCTTGAGCGCAGGTTCGGAGTTGACCACGATATGACGAATCTTGATCTCAAGGGGTTCGGTAAAGAGCGACTTATTCTCCTTATAGTATCGCTGGATATCGTCTTCGGTGGCCTCGCTTTTTCCCTTCAACATTTCCTCAATCAGTCCATCGATGATCATCGCCCTTCTGAAATCTTCCACTTTGGCAAGGATCTCTCTGTTCTTGTCGAAACCCTTCTTCCTGGCTTCCTGATAGAGCACTTCCCGGGTGACGACATAATTCTCAAGAAAATCTCTCATCCCCTTTTCGTCGAGGAGCCTCATCTTTCCCTCAAGGGGCTGCTTCTCTGACATCTGGCGAAATTCTTCAAGAGAAATGGAGATCTCGTTGATCCTCACCAGTTCCTTCCTGCCCAATTCCTCCTTCCCCGACTTCCCGCAACTCAGGGCGTTCAATAAGAGAAAGATTCCGAAGATGAAACTGATTATCTTTTTCATCACCCTCCCTCCTGGAAAGCGCTATGGAATATATATCTAACAGTAAGGGTAACGAGGCCCGCCCTGTACCATATTAGGTTCAGGGCCCGTATCGTTAAATTAAAAATGACGTTTGTCGTTGTCGAAGCTCGTATCGAGACTCGTGAATAGAATCTGGATGCTCGAGCTTCCAATTTCAACTCTCTTGCTTCGATACGAGCGTGGTCACCTATAACCGTTTAACTATCCATCCAAACGCCTGCCTGCCGGTAGGCAGGGGCTTCGTAACCGTAACCTTAACCTATGCTTTTAGGCGAAATCCTTATTTTCTATGCAAATCTACCATATTCAAGCCAATGCTTGCAATAGCTTTCTCGCCGCCTCAAAGGGATTCTTACTCATTCCCGGCCACCCTTCGACGATCAGCCTGGAGTCAGGCGTAAGTCGATGCCTCCCCTTTCCCTGTTCAATCCATTCGACCACTCTTTGAGGAGAGATCCGTGTCGTTTCATCGAAGGTCAAAACCATTTGCGAGGAGGTCTCTTCAAATTTCCGGATGGAGAGTTTTGTCAGCAGAATCTTCACCTTGATCACCTCGAGCAGATGCGTTGTCTCTTCCGGAATCTTCCCGAAGCGATCCTCTAATTCTTCACGGATCATTTCCACGGCTTCGTCCGAGCGGCAATGGGAAAGCCTCCGATAGAGGCGCAGTCGCTCTTCCGGCTCATTCACATATCTCTCCGGGAGGAAGGCGGGAAGATGGAAATGGATCTCGGGTGTGATCTCTTCGACCACTTCCTCTCCTCGTAATTCTCTGACGGTCTTCTCCATCAACTGGGTGTAATATTCGAGCCCGACCGTAGAGATGTGTCCGGATTGGGAGCGGCCTAAAAGGTTCCCCGCCCCCCTGATCTCCATGTCCTCAAGGGCCAGCTTGAATCCGGATCCTAACTCGCTCAACTCCTGAATCGCCCGGAATCTTTTGGCCGCATCTCGCGAAAGTGAGAGGTCCGAGGGGATGAGAAGGTAGGCGTAGGCCTGATGCCTTCCCCGTCCCACGCGTCCCCGTAACTGGTAGAGATCCGCAAGGCCGAAATGTTCGGCATGGTTGATCAGGATCGTATTGGCTGCCGGAATGTCGAGGCCGGACTCGATGATGCTCGTGCAGACCAGAAGGTTATGGTCTCCCCTGACAAATTGGAACATCACCTTTTCGAGTTCCCTTTCCTTCATCTGACCATGGGCAATGGCCAGCCTCGCCTCTGGAACAAGCTTTCTGAGATGGGCGGCCATTGAATAGATGTTCTGGACCCGATGGTGGACAAAGAAGACCTGCCCTCCCCGGGCAAGCTCTCTCAGGACCGCCTCCCGGACGGTCTCATCTTCATAGCGGGTTACGAAGGTGCGGATCGAAAGGCGGTTTTCTGGAGGGGTCTGGATGAGGCTGAGATCGCGGATTCCGGAGACGGCTAACTGGAGCGTTCTCGGGATGGGCGTGGCGGTCAGGGTGATCACATCGACCATCTTTCTCATCTGCTTCAGTTTCTCTTTCTGGTTCACGCCGAAACGGTGCTCCTCATCGATGACCACCAGGCCCAGATCATGAAAAGAGACATCCTTCTGCAGGAGCCGGTGTGTGCCGATGATGATATCCACTCTTCCTTCGCTCAGCCGCTGGAGGATCTTCTTCTGATCCCGGGGACTTTTAAAACGGCTCAACGCCTCGATGACGACCGGATAATTTTTGAACCGTTCACAAAAGGTCTGGTGGTGCTGCTGGGCCAGAACCGTGGTCGGAACCAGGAACGCAACCTGTTTTCCGTCCATCACGGCGCGGTAGGCCGCCCGGAGCGCGACTTCGGTCTTTCCGAACCCCACGTCCCCGCAAACCAGCCGGTCCATGGGCTTCGGGTTCCCCATATCCATCATCACCTCTTTGATGGCCCTGACCTGATCGGGCGTCTCCTCGTATTGAAAGATTGCTTCAAACTCCCTGTAGAATTGATCAACCGGAGCAAAGGCCATTCCCTTGAAGGCCTCTCTCGCGGCATAGAGATCGAGAATCTCTTTGACCATCTCCGAGACGGCATCCTTCGCCCTCTTCTTCGCCCTCTGCCAGCTGCGGCCGCCCAATTTGTCAAGCCGGGGATGGCTTCCGTCTCCTCCGACATAACGCTGAATGAGATTGAGCCGGTCCACAGGGACATAGACCTTATCCTTATCGAGATACTCCAGAAGGAGGTAGTCGTTTGAAACGGTCCCGATCTTCAGGTGTCTCAGCCCCCTGTAAAAGCCGATGCCATAGTCCGTGTGGACGATAAAGTCATTCTCCCGAAGTTCGCCATACGAGGAGAGCGGACCGGCTTCCCCTCTTGGCAGGCGCCTTCCCAATTTCTCCTCTTTGAGTCTTCTTCTCTCTCCGAAGATCTCCTCTTCCGTCAATAAGACCCAGCCCTCTTCCAGAGCCCGGAAGCCGGAGGAGAGTCGTCCGGTGAGAAGTGTGATCCTCCCTTTCTCTTCTATGACCTCATCAAACCTCTTTCCCTGTTCGAGCCGGGAAGCGATCTCGTAGTGGGAAAGCAATTCTCTCATCCTTTCAGCCTGACTCAGGGTATGGGAGACAATGAAGATTCCTTTTCCCTCTGCCTGCCACTGCCGAAGGGGCTTCATTAAAACAGACAGGGGTGAATCTTTGGCCCGATTTCCCTCTGTTTGAAAAATCGACTTCATCTCCCTCTGAAGATCTTCGTTGCCTTCCATCCCCAAGGAATCAATGCGCTCACATCCGGGAGGAGCGAGGGGGCCTTCCTGGAGAAAGACCGTCTTAAACTTTTCGAGGGTGTTAAGGAAATCCTCTGAACAGAGGTAAAGCGAATCAGGAGGTGAAACAGAGGGTTTCTTAGCCCGGACCTTCTCATAATGGGCTTTCGTCATGCGGGAGAAGGCCTCTGCTTCTCTTTCCACCTCCTCCCCGTCAACGACCAAAACCCATCCCCCTTTTTTAAGGTAATCGAAAAGGGTAGCCATGGTCCGGAGAGAGGGGTTTTTTGAAACATCTCTCGCGGGCAGAAGCGTTGCCTTTTCCATCTCTGCCCCTCTGATCGACCTCTGGCTTTCAACATCAAACCCCCGGATCGACTCCAGCCGGTCGCCATCGAATTCGAGCCGGAGGGGTTCCTCGTAAAGCGGACTGAAGAGATCGATGATCGCTCCCCTGATGCTGAAATCGCCCATCTCTTCAACCACCCTTGCAGAAGCATATCCGGTCTCATTGAAAAAATGGACCAGGCGGTCCCGTTCAACCTCTTCTCCCCTCGCCAGGAGAAACGCCGATCTCTTTAAATCCGAAGAGAGGAGAACCTTTTGCATCAGACCCTTCACGGAGGAGAAGACAACTGCCTGTTCATCCCTCGTCAGCATGTGGAGGCTATTCACCCTCTCCCGGATGGTTTCCGAATGGGGTGGGATCTCATCATAGGGAAGCGTCTCCCACTGGGGAAAGAGATAGGTCGGTCCATCTCCCTCTTTTTGAAAAAAACGGAAGTCCTCGAGGAGGATTTCAGCGTCACGCAGGTGAGGCGTAATGACCAGAATGGGCCCCTTAGCCCTCTCTCTCCACCAGGATAAAAGATAGGCCTTCGATGATCCCTTCAACCCGGTCAGACCAATCCGTTTTAATCCTTTAAAGGATTCGGATTCTAACCATGATTCAAGAGATTGAAATGTTCGGTTCATATGCGTAAAAAGTCTAACGGTAAGGGTCACGAGGCCCGCCCTGTACCATATTAGGTTCAGGGCTCGTATTGTTTAATTAAAATTGACGTTTGGCGTTGTCGAAACTCGTATCGAGGCTCGGATATGGAAACTGGATACTCGTGCTTCGTTTTTCGAGCTTCGTGCTTCGATACCAGCGTCGTCACCCATAACCGCTTGAGTGGATAAAAGCCTTTTTTACTACCTATTGTGAAAGATGGAGGCACTCTTTTGCAAGGAAGCACGCCTCGCATCGGGGGCGCTTGGCCCTGCAGATCGATCTGCCGAATCGGATGAGGTTGAGGTGAAGCGATAGGGATTTCTCTTTGGGGATAAGTGGAACCATCCACAGATGCGCTTTGACTGCATTCATCCTCTCCGGAATGA
>VGRU01000065.1 GCA_016875255.1 Deltaproteobacteria bacterium | reverse complement strand
TTTCCAAACGGGTCTTGGACGCGAACGAGTCTCGGATTTGGTGTGGCGCAGTCGTAAACGACGTAAAGCCAATAACCATTTCTCATGTTGCATGCCTTGGCCCATTCGTTGGCTGAAACCTCAACATCGCCCGTTGCGGCTCGACCTTTGACTTCGATAGCACGCTTCTCCTTCTCCGATCTTATAGAGAGAATGTCAAAGCCCGGATTGTCCGGCAGGTCGGCCTTTCGGGCCAATTCCGGCGAATGCACATCCAGGACTTTAGCTCCTGCCGCTTCTTCAAATGCCCAGACAACCTTCATGGCTGCCATTTCAACGTTAACGTCATGTTCCTCAATGTCCTTCGGATCAACGGATGGTACAACAAGAGCATGGGCTACGAAAGTGACCGGTCCTGGCATGATCAACTCCGGCTCACGCCTCATCACTGATAGACTGTTTGCCCTTCTGCTGGCAAGCTGCTTCTGTTGTTCTTTAACCTCTTCCAGCGCTTCGATGGCTTTTCGGTTTCCGGCCCTTGCCCTCTCGCCATGTTTCGCCCGTGCAATTGCGAGTTCCGCCTCCTGAAAATCGAACGCACGCTGTAGTAAACCTTCCCGTTCAGGCATACTTTCAAGAAGATGCCTTTTCCGCTCCAATGCTTTTTTCCGGGCAATGCGTTCGATGAGGAAAGCAAGGGTTTGTCCTTTCATCTCTTCAGCAATGACAGCCAGTCGCTGCCCGGAGGGCGGCAGCCCATAGCCCCCTTTAAGAAAGAGAAGATGCTCGATGGGACAAACCATGACATCTGCCCCTTCGTACTGCTTTATGCCTACCAGTCTGCATTCGAGAGTCTCTTCTTTTGAAAGCTCGGGTATTTCGGCATCGGGCTTTCGTATGATTGAGATAAGAGCCATATGGAACAGGTAGGGTTTTTCTGTTGTTGGATCCACAAAGACTGCTCCACGGCGGCCCATACCTGCAAGG
Source organism: Deltaproteobacteria bacterium (assembly GCA_016875255.1). The sequence goes on along the minus strand of VGRU01000065.1, from coordinate 14,161 downwards.
CGCTCGGAGACAAGCGCACGGAACTTCTCAAAGACCGGCTCTCCCGGCCGAACCCAGATGGCGTCTTTTGAGTCCAGAGGCCGGGACACAGATAAGCGGTCACGCATTTTCCCGGGGTAGAGTTCCAGGGCGGGCAGGATCGGGTCCAATGCACCCGGGCGTTTCGGTCGAAAGGAAAAAACCTTCTCAATATCTCCCTCGATTTCGATATCAACAAGAGGAACAGCTTGCTCAAGATAGTGCCGGACATACCCCGGCAATAGGCGGAAATGGATCTCCCGTTCTACATGCTCGCGAATGCGGGGCAATTCTTTCCCCACGTCACCGCCTGTTCCAAAAAGGGATTGCTCACGGGCAGCAAGAGCCAGCACCTGTTCTTTTGTCAGGCGTCCATCGAGCTCCTGGGCCACACGGTCCGGGTCCTCTGTAATCGCCAGTTCCATGTATTCCTTAATGGAAACATCCTGAAAAATCCGGCCGATGCAGTCGTACACCTTGTCGGACTGAAGCTCTTTACGAATCTTCTCCAGTTTTTCGAGGAGGATTTTCAGTACCTTGCCCTCCTTCGTCGAGGGTGCGACAAGGTTAAGGATGATAACAGGATCGTGTTTTTGAAGGTAGCGATGTATGCGGCCCATACGCTGTTCAAGACGGGCCGGATTCCAGGGAACATCGTAATTGATCATGATCCAACAAAACTGAAGATTGATTCCTTCGCCTGCTGCATCTGTGCAGACAAGAAATCGGGCTCCGCCTTCCTCGGACGATTTGCGGAAGCGTTCCACCTCATCTTCACGTTGAGTATAATGCATCCCCCCATGAATCTGTGCGACTTGCCCGGTGTAGCCCATGCCCTCCAGCCGCCTCACCAGAAATCCCAGAGTGTCCCGGTGTTCGGTGAAGATGATCAGTTTTTCTCCCCTGTACTTTGAATCGGTTAGAATTTCGGAGAGCTTCTCAAACTTGGATTCAACTCCCGCATCGCAGACTTTTTTAGCAAGGTCGCGGAGCTCCCTGACCTGTTCTTTTTCAGCCATCAGATCAATGAGCGAAGCGGCGACAACGCCCTGCAGGAGATTATCTTCAGCCTGCTCGTTCTCTTCCCGGCCTTCTTCTGCAGCTTCTTCATCGGCTGTTTTGGTCTCCAAAATATCATCTTCCTCGTGAATGCGCTGCTGGAGAAGGACGAGCTGCTCTGTGGTTATTTTACCATCCTGAACCTCTTCGATGAGCCTGTCCAGTTTTTCAATCCGGCGTTCAAAGGAACGAAACAGCGCATAAGTTGAGCTTGCGAGCCGCCGCTGGAAAACGGTCATGGCGAGACGAGCTGCTTCTCGATTAAGAAGTTTTGCTTTGTTATAGACGAACCGGAGATAATCGGTTGTTTCATCATAAAGTGTCTGCTCACTGATTACTCCTTGACTCAGATCGTATCCAAGGGTATCCGAAATACGCTTGGGGTAAAGAGGGGTTCCGTCAAGATGGACCATTTCTTCTTTGGTTCGACGGATGAAATGGGCTTGACGCTGCTCAAGTGAATATTCGTTAAAGGCTTCGGGAGTAGAGAGCGTTTCTGACTCGAGGAGCCGCCAAAGGGCATAATAGGGATAATCTTTCCCCATGTGAGGGGTTGCTGTAAGAAGAAGCAAGTGGTGAGCGCTCCATCCAAGGGTCCAGTGTTCATTGAGGCCCCGAATCCCTGCAAGCGCTTCTGCAAGGCGGTAACGATCGGTCTTGCGAACGCGAAGGTCCGAACCACGGTCTGCCGATAGTTTGTGCGCCTCATCAAATACGACAAGATCATAGGGTTCGACCGAGGGGTCCTTGAGCCGGGCTAAAAGTCTCGGGCTTGCCAGTGTATCAATGCTAACGATGATCCAGTTGCTATCGTCGCCAACAAAAGGATTCTCTGCTCGCGCATCAGAGCCACTGATATACCTGAAATGCAAATTAAATAATGTAGCTAATTCCCTGCGCCAGTTCCCGACAAGACCAGCAGGGGAGACAATCAGGATTCGCCGGAGAAGTCTTCTTGAGACCATTTCTCGGATATAGAGCCCCGTCATGATCGTCTTCCCGCTGCCTGCGTCATCGGCCAAAAGAAAGCGGAGGCGGGGCTGCGTGAGCATGCGCTCATAGACAGCGATACGTTGATGGGGCAGAGGATCGATCCTGGAGATTTCAGTGGCAAAGGTTGGATTGGCTAAGTGGCCAAAAGAAAGTCGTTCCCCTTCGGCTAAGACTTTGACAATTTCCGGGGGAGCGGTGAAGTCGAGTATTGCTGAGGGTGATTCCTCGTTGTTTTTGCTTTCAGGCGAGAACTCTTCCGCCATTGTCACTTCAAGCTGGCGAAGCTGACCCCATGAAAGCTTTGAGGGTCTTGTCTGACCGTTCTCCCATCGGTTCACTGTCGCAAAGGAAACACCCAGCTTTTCTGCAAGGGCTTGTTGGGTAAGACCAAGCCTGACGCGGAGGCTCTTAATCCGATCAGCGTAGTCTTCGATAGTGGTATGGTCGATAGGGAATCTCCTTATCATTTCGCAACCTTCATCCTACCGTTTTGTCATTCCAGGCGAAAGCCGGAATCCAGTGTTTGAGATAGTTCCCGACTTTCGTCGGGACGACGTCTGGATGCCGGATCAGGTCCGGCATGACGGCGAAAGTAGTATATATTCATTCTCAAGTTAACGGTCAATATATCAAATGTTATATTGCTTGTCAAGCAAACACTCGATGCTTATCTGGATTTAAAGGAGAGGGAATAAAATAAAGGATATTTTTCTTGAGAAGGGAATTTAAATAGTTGCTAACTGATTGATTTTGAAATGATAAGTTCTATTTTTTTGCTTTCTTTTGGTTTTGAATGAGTATTTCATAAAAAAACTTAAGGGCGTGTTTGGCTGCTTTTTTTTTGATCTCTCTTCGGCTACCCTTTAAGTCTAATTTTATCACTCGAGCTCTTCTTCCGTGGGTCAATCCAATGAAAACGAGGCCGACCGGTTTTTCCTTGCTACCCCCGGTGGGCCCGGCGATGCCCGTGGTGGATAATCCGAAGGTTGTCCCGAAGGCTTTTCGAACTCCTTGAGCCATCTTTTTTGCGACCTGGGGACTCACTGCTCCATATTTCTTTATTTCATCCATTGGGACCCCTAAATGTTTTTCTTTCGATTCATTACTGTAGTTGACCATTCCTCCCATAAAATAGTCTGAGCTTCCCGGGACATCGGTGATGCGATCGCAGATCAGCCCGCCTGTGCAGGACTCTGCAATGGAGAGCGTCCAGCCTTTTGCTCGCAATTGATCTCCAATGAGTTTTTCTAATTTCATGGGTAAATCCTCACGATGTCCAACGAAATTTCAAATGTCTAAATCCAAATGTCAAAGGAATGTCAAATGGCTTAATGGCAAAAATTATTCTTTCTGTAAATTGCCATTTGAGCTTTGGATTTCATTTGAACTTTGAACTTTGGCATTTAGCATTATCTACAGCCACCTTTTGATTTATCTGGCTACCCAATAGATCATATGCAGCATAATATTGGCATAGATCCCCGCTAAAACATCATCCAATACCACTCCAAATCCTCCCTTTGCTTTTTCGAAACGGCGGATGGGGAAGGGTTTGAGAATATCGAAAAACCGGAAGAGAATGAAACCGACCAAAATGAAGAAAGGTGTCTTCGTCACCCAGAGCATTGTGATGAAGAAACCCATCATCTCATCGATGGCGATCCTCTGATCATCTTTTTTCCCAAAAACAGCCCCTGCCTTATCTGAAACCCAAACGGCAAGAAAGAAAAAACCGGCGAGAGTGATCTCATAGAGGGGGAAAGGGATTTCCGAAAGGAAGAAATAGATGGGAATGGCAAGGAGCGTGCCCAAAGTCCCAGGGGCTATGGGGGAGTATCCCACACCGAAGCCAGTAGCGAGTAAGAGGATAAAATGTCTCATCTTTGATTGAGGGTTCAAGGATTCGAGGGTTCATGGGTTCGAGTGAAAAAATTTTTTAACGGTTCTCACTTGAACCCCCGAACCCCAGGCCCCTGGAACCCTTTGTTTATATCCGGACAACAACTCCCTTCTCCTTAAGATACGATTTAACCTGAGCAATCGTATATTCCCGGTAGTGAAAGATGGAGGCCGCAAGAACAGCGCTCGCTTTCCCTAATGCAAGCCCCTCGTAAAGATGTTCCAGTGTCCCTACACCGCCGGATGCAATGACAGGAATATCCACGCTCTCCGAAATGGTCCGGGTCAATTCAATGTCATAGCCATCCTTTGTCCCATCCCGGTCCATACTGGTGAGGAGAATCTCACCTGCCCCCAACTCCTCCATCTTCTTGGCCCAGAGGAGGGCATCGATCCCTGTCGGAATCCTTCCTCCATGCGTGTAAACCTCCCAGCCCTGCCCTCTTCTTCTGGCATCGATGGCAATGACAATGCACTGGCTTCCGAAACGCATGGACGCCCTCTTCACAAAAGAGGGATCTTTGACTGCGGCGGTGTTGATCGAAACCTTATCCGCGCCCGCTTTCAGGAGCTTCCGGATATCTTTAAGATTTCTTACGCCGCCTCCGACGGTAAGGGGGATGAAGATCTCCTCTGCTGTCCTCCGAACGATATCGATGAGAATCTCCCTCTTCTCGTGGGAAGCGGTGATGTCTAAAAAGGCGATCTCATCAGCCTCCTGCTCATCATAGGCCTTCGCGTTCTCAACCGGATCGCCTGCATCCTTCAGGTTTACGAATTGGGTTCCTTTAACCACCCTCCCATCCTTCACATCAAGACAAGGGATAATTCTCTTGGCAAGCACCTTATTCTATTCCTCCAACAAGTCTTCAAGAATATATGCGGGTGTTTCTTTTGTTCTGGAAATATAAAATTTCGAAGCACGAAATCCGAATTTCGAAACAATTTCAAATGACCAAAATTCAAAATTACTTATTTTTTAAAGTTTGAAAATTTGGACTTCAGATTTGTTTCGGATTTCGATATTCGAATTTCGGATTTCCTTCTGGCTATTCGTATCGCTTCTTCTAAATCGAGACTTCCTGTATAAAGGGCGCGGCCTACAACCACTCCGACAACCCCGTCCGGTTCCAACGCTAAAAGATGCTCGATGTCTTCGATTCGAGAAACTCCTCCTGAGGCAATCACCGGGATGGAAGTGGAGCGGGATAAATTCCTGGTGGATTCAAAGTTTAAACCTGTGGACATTCCATCTCTCTCAATATCCGTAAAGATGATGGATGAAAGGCCGATTCCTTCGAACTGCCTTGCCAGGTCAATGGCCTCCATGGAGGCGACCTCTTTCCATCCCTCCACAGCCACCTTTCCTCCTTTGGCATCAATGCCGAGGATCACCTTTCCGGGAAATCGATGGCAGGCCTCTGTGAGCAGGTGGCGATTCCGGAGGGCCGCTGTCCCCAGGATGACCCATTCTGCGCCGGAATGGATGTAATCCTCAATCGTAGTTAGATCCCGGATCCCTCCGCCTATCTCAACGGGAATATGGAGGGAACGCACCATCTCCTCGATCAGAGCCCTGTGGAAAGGCTTTCCCGTTACCGCACCGTTGAGATCAACCACATGAAGCCTCTCCGCTCCCTTCGACTCCCAATGCTTTGCCATCTCAATAGGATTCTCGGAATAGATGGTCTCCTGATCCATTCTTCCCTGGGAGAGCCTCACACATTTCCCATCTTTAAGGTCTATGGCCGGGATGATGATCATAGAAAAACTCATTGAAAATTGCAAAATGAAAAATGCAAATTGTTAACTGTGATGAACTCGTTAAAAGTCGTCACTCCGGTGGAAACCGGAGTCCAGAGAACTTATAATTACTTAAAAAGACTGGGTTCCGGCTTTCGCCGGAATGACAGCAAGGCGTATTTTTTAACCTTCTACGAGTTCATCAACAGTAAATTTTGAATTCTGCAATTTACAATTTTCAATTTGCAATGTTATTTTTCTTCCAGTTCCGTTGCTCCTGGAAGCCTTCTCAATGCCTCATCCATTCCTACGCTCGCCAGCTCCTCTGCGGTCAGCCAGTGGGCCTTTCTTCTGAAGAAGGAGCCGATCTTGAGAAGATTCTCGCTCAGCGGCCTCTGGGTTTCATCCATCCTCCCTCTCCACACCTCTGCACTGTCCTTTAACCGAATGAGATGGAGGTCGAATCCCACAGAGGCAGGTCGCTCCACACCCACGGAAGATCCCATCCTCTCCTCAAAACGGAAAACGAATCCGATGGCAACGAAATCACTGCCCAATTCCTTGCCCAATTCAATCGAGGAGGATTTGGGCCTTTCTTCGAAGATCCTCTTCTCCCTGCGAGAGAAACCCTCTTCGACCTTCTCCAACGGGATGACCTTAAAAATTCCTTTGGCCTCTAACTTCTGATAGAGAAGCCTCGTCATCGTGTTTTGGGCGCTTGGCAGGACCTCTCCCCTCTGAAAGACCGTCTTGCAAACCGGGCAGAAGGCTTCCCGCTCAACGAAGAAGGGAAGGATGGCCAGGCGGGGTTTCTCCTCGGCCATCGCTCCGGGTATCCAAGAAATCATTAAGCCCAATAACAGAATGATCAACCCATAGCCGGAAAGGATTCTTTTCATCTCTCCACCTCTTATAACCCCTTCTATTCCCCCCTTAAATTAAGGGGGGATGAAGGGGGGTTACCTGTCTGTTCATTCATTTATGACCATACGACTACCCGACGAAGAGACTATTTCTTAACGCCGATCTTTTTTGCGTCTTCTAAAAACTGGGCAATGCCCTTGTCCGTTAGGGGGTGTTTTGCCATCTGCTCGATGATGGCAGGCGGGATGGTCACGATCTCTGCGCCCATCCGGGCCGCCTCGATCACATGAATGGGGTTTCTCACGCTGGCAACAATGATGCGGGTCTCAATCTCATCATATTGGTCATAGATTTCCCTGATCTGCTGGATCAATTCGAGGCCGTTAAAGCTGATGTCATCAAGTCTTCCGATGAAAGGACAGATATAAGTCGCTCCTGCCTTTGCCGCTAAAATGGCCTGACTCGCCGAAAAGAGGAGAGTGACATTCGTCTGAATCTTTTCATCAGATAGGATTCTCACTGCTTTTAATCCCTCCTGATTGATGGGGATTTTGATCACGATCTCATCGCCCCAGGTTGCCAGCACTTTGGCTTCATTTACGATCTCTTCACAGGTGATGCCCGTGACTTCCACATTGACAGGCCCCTTCACCTCTTTAGAGATCTTCCGGATCAGCGTCTCCGCTTCCTCCCCTTCTTTTGCAAGGAGCGTGGGGTTGGTGGTGACGCCATCGACCAGACCGAGCGCTTTCGCCTTCCTGATCTCATCCAGATTCGCCGTATCAATAAATATCTTCATTCCCTGTCCTCCTTCCCGATGTCAACGTCTTCCCAGTTTCACAGGTTCAGCATTCCAGAATAATTCCTATTTGCAGAATACCAAATGTCAAAGTTCAAATGTCAAGAATTTGGATTTAGAAATTTGATATTCATTTGGCATTTGAACTTTGATATTTGACATTGTATTTCTTAACCGATTCCCCACCCTCCGACCAGGTCGTGAATGGCTTTGGTCTGACGGAGAAGTTGTTCCATCTCATTAAGAGGAACCATGCTCGAGGCATCGCAGAGCGCCTCAGCCGGCCTCGGATGGGTTTCGAGAAAAAGGCCATTGCAACCCGCGGCCATCGCCGCACGGGAAAGATGAGGAACATACTGCGGGCTTCCTCCCCTCGGGTCTTCGCTCGGGATGCCGTAATTTCTCACCACATGCGTGGCATCGAAGATGACCGGACAGCCGATCCCCTGCATGATGGGAATGGAACAGAAGTCCGAAATCAATTTGTTATACCCGAAACAGGTTCCCCGCTCCGTGAGAAGGACCTGCCGGTTTCCGGTGCTGTGGATCTTCTTGACAGCGCCTGCCATATTCTCCGGCGCAACAAACTGCCCTTTCTTGATATTGATCACCCTTCCCGACTCCCCCGCCTTGAGAAGAAGGCTCGTCTGCTGGCAGAGAAAGGCTGGAATCTGGATTACATCTAAAACTTCCTTTGCCTGATCCACATCCTCCATCCGGTGCACATCGGACAAGACAGGAAGGCCTGTCTTCTCTTTCACCATTGCAAGAATTTTCAATCCCTCTTCAAGCCCCGGGCCCTTATAAGACTTCTCCGAACCCCGGTTGTCCTTTTCATAAGAGGCCTTGAAGATCAGGGGAATCTCCAGCTTTTTGCAGAGCGCCTTTAAACCTTTTGCAATCTCCAGGACGATGGCTTCCCCCTCTATGACACAGGGACCAGCGATCAAGACAAGCGGATTTCCCTTTCCGATTCGAACCTCTCCTACTTTCACTTCGTTCATTGGTGGCTCCTCCCCATTCACTCCCCTCTCCCCCGGCGGGAGAGGGATAGGGTGAGGGGGAATAGGGAACATCACCCCCACCCGCTCCCTCCCCCATCAAGGAGGAGGGAGAAAAATATTCAAATCATTTTCGCAAAGTTCTCTAAAATCCTTAGCCCTTTTTGCTGGCTCTTCTCCGGGTGGAACTGGGTCCCAAAGATATTCTCCTTCCAGACGCTCGAAACAAAGGAAATCCCATATCGGGTGATCGTAGAAGTCCAATCCTCTCCATCAGGAAGGACATAGTAAGAGTGGACAAAGTAAAAGAAGTCTCCGCTCTTTAACCCTTGGAATAAGGGAGTCTCTTTCTCCTTTTCTATCGAATTCCATCCCATATGAGGAACCTTATGCTCTGGATCGGGCCGGAATTTCACGACCTTTCCTTTGATCAGATCAAGCCCCTTACAATGACCAAACTCCTCGCTCTCTGAAAAAAGAATTTGAAGACCAAGGCAGATTCCGAGATAAGGCTTTCCTTTCTCAATAGAACGGAGAATGGATTCGATCAATCCATACTTCTCCAGATTCTCCATGCAGTCCTTAAAGGCGCCCACCCCCGGCAGAACTATCGCAGAAGCCCCAGCAATTTCCCTTTTATTACGTGTAACATTTGCTTCAAATCTGACTCGCTCGAACCCCTTCTGAACGCTTCTGAGGTTCCCCATTCCGTAGTCGATGATGACAATCTTTGGATTCATAGCTCTTCCGATTGCGGATTGCAGATTGCGGAATGCGGAATTAAATCCGAAATCCGCAATCCGAATTCCGCATTATAAAACCCCTTTCGTCGATGGCACACCCATGGCCCGTTCATCGAGAGAGACCGCCTCTCTCAGTGCCCTTCCCAGCCCTTTGAAAACAGACTCTACCATGTGATGGCTGTTCCGGCCGTAGAGGAGATTGATGTGAAGCGTCATCCTTGCGTGATTGGCAAGGGCTTTTAAGAACTCCTCAACCAGCTCGAGATCAAAGTTTCCGATTCGCGATCGCTTAAGCTTCATATGATAAACCAGGCAGGGCCTCATCGAAAGGTCTAAGGTGACGGCGGCCAGGGTCTCATCCATCGGAATCAAACCCAAGCCATATCGCCAAATCCCCTTTGCATCTCCGAGCGCTTTCCGGATGGCATCTCCCAGACAGATCCCCACATCCTCTACGGTGTGGTGGGCATCCACGCCGATATCGCCTTTTGCCTTGAGAGAGAGATCCATCCTGCTGTGATAAGCCATCAGGCTGAGCATGTGATCGAAAAAGGGGATGTCTGTCTGAATCGAATGTTTACCGGACCCATCCAGATCGATCTTTAGGAAGATTTCTGTCTCCTTCGTCCTCCGCTTCACCTCTGCCTTCCGATGTCTCTTCATCGTATCTCCCCTGTTAGAAATGACGTAGGGGCGGCCCGCTGTGGCCGCCTATTCTGGGAGCCCACAGAGAGACTCCCCTACAAAAACCTCACGGTAAATTAAATTCCAATATCCAAATAATCACCAATTACCAACTGTCGATAACCAAACAATAATCAATGATGCCAAGAAAGTTTGGGTATTGATTATTGGAATTTGGTGATTGTCACTTCGTTCTCATCTGAACCGACCGATAGTGTCCTTCCAGCCCCTCCCACTCCGTAAACCTCTTCACATCCCCTTCAAATCGCTTCAACGCCTTTTTACTAAATTGCATCAGGTTCGTCTTTTTCTGAAAGTCCTCCACGCCCAGGGCCGATGCGTACCGGGCTGTGCCGGCAGTGGGAAGAATGTGGTTGGGCCCTGCCAGATAGTCTCCGATGGCTTCGGGAGTATGGGGACCGAGAAAGACGGCTCCCGCATGTTTCACCGACTTGGCCAGGCGCAGAGGATTCTTCACGCACAGCTCGAGGTGTTCGGGTGCGATCCTGTTCGCTAATTCGATGGCCTGGTCGAGGTCTTTGACGACCAAAATGGCGCCTCTCTGGCGGAGGCTTTTGCGTGCGATCTTCTCCCTCTTCAGGGTTAAGAGCTGTTTCTCAACCTCTTCTTCCACTTTTCTTGCAAAGGATTCGGAAGGAGTGATCAGGATGGAGAGCGCCCTTTCATCATGCTCTGCCTGCGAGATCAGGTCGGCCGCTATAAAGGCCGGAGGAGTCTTTCTGTCAGAGATGATCACGATCTCGCTCGGTCCGGCCACCATATCCAGATCCACAGCGCCATAGACGAGCCGCTTGGCAATAGCCACGTAGCGATTCCCGGGGCCCACGATCTTATCCACCTTCGGAATTGTTCCAGTGCCATAGGCTAAGGCTCCGATCGCCTGAGCTCCTCCCACGCGAAAGATCCGATCCACTCCAGCCAGATCCGCGGCCACGAGAACCGCAGGGCTGATTCCCTCCGGATGAGGAGGCGTTGCAATGATGATCTCCTTTACGCCTGCCACCTTTGCCGGAATGGCAGCCATCAGCACGGTCGATGGATAGGATGCCTTTCCTCCGGGAACATAGATTCCTATCCTCTCAAGAGGCTTCACAACCTGTTCAATTCTGATCCCCTCTTCAATCCATTTGACCACGCCTCTCTTCTTCGAAAGCTCGTGAAACTTTCGGATGCGATGGCTGGCTTTCTTCAGGGTCTCCAAGAAATCGCGGGGGATTCTCCTGCGGGCTTCCTTCACTTCCCCCATCTTCACCTCGAGTTCGGAAAGAGTGAGCCGGACATTATCGAAGCGCTGCGTATAGCGAAGAAGAGCCTTATCTCCCCTCTTCTTCACATCCCCCAGAATGGATCGGACTTCTCTTTCAAGGCGAAGTGGATCTTCGGCAATTCTGCTTTCCACCTCTGAAAGGTATCGATCAAATCCTTTCTCTCCGGTCCGAAGAATCCTCATTCAAAAGCCTCTTTGAATTTTCTTTTTTTACTCGCGCAATCCTTTATATTTATTGCCTATTACCCCGCCCCCACCTTCCCCCCTGAAGGAGACTGTGTCGCAATAAGGGAATTGATAAAAATGTCATCCTGAACTTGGTTCAGGATCTAATTAGTGTCTGTTTATAAACTAATGGTTCCCCCAAAGGTTGTCATTCCGGTGAAAGCCGGAATCCAGTTCTTTCAAGACCTTCTGGATGCCGGATCAAGTCCGGCATGACGGAAAAAGGGAATTTATAAACAGACTCTAATTAATTCAATCAATTGCGAGACCCTGAAATAAATTCAGGGTGACAAAATAGTAATTGCGACACAGCCTCAAGGGGGAGGAAGGAGGCGGGCGAAATCTCAATCCCCTTCTTTAACCCTCTTGATGTTGGCACCTAGTCCGGCCAATTTCTTGTCCAGCCCTTCATAGCCTCGATCGAGGTGGTAGACCCTCGAGATCTCTGTTACCCCGTCTGCGGCAAGGCCGGCAACGATGAGGGAAGCGCTCGCCCTCAGGTCGGTTGCCATGACCTGGGCTCCGCTCAGGCTCTCCACGCCCTGGATAATCGCCGCATTTCCCTGGATCCGGATATCCGCCCCCATTCTTTGAAGTTCATTCACATGGATGAAACGGTTTTCAAAGATCGTTTCAGTGATGATGCTCAATCCCCTGGCAAGCGACATCAGGGTCATGAACTGGGCCTGCATGTCTGTGGGAAATCCGGGATAGGGTTGTGTCTTCACATCAACGCTCCGGATCCTTCGGCTTCCCACGACCCTTACCCCTTCTCCTTCGGGATCGATCTCCATTCCCGTCTCCCGCAATTTATGAATGACCGCTTCCATATTGTGGAAGGGACATCGATGGAGCTTGATGTTGCCGCGTGTCAGGCCAGCCGCCACCATCAGCGTACCTGCCTCGATCCGGTCAGGGATGATTGTGTGCTCTGCCGAATGAAGGGCTTCCACACCTTCGATCTCGATGAGGTTTGTTCCCGCTCCCTCGATCTTCGCTCCCATCTTTTTAAGGGCCTTGGCTAAATCAACCACCTCCGGCTCCATCGCTGCGTTTTGTATAACCGTCTTCCCTTTGGCCAGCGTGGCGGCCATCATCAGGTTCTCCGTTCCGGTCACCGTGACCGTGTCAAACGAGATGTCGGCTCCTTTTAACCGGTCCGCTTTCGCCTCCACATATCCCTTGCGGAGATCGATCTTGGCTCCCATTGCTTCAAGCCCCATGAGGTGGAGGTTGATGGGTCTTGCGCCGATGGCACACCCCCCTGGAAGGGAGACCCTCGCTTTTCTCATTCGAGCCACCAGGGGGCCCAGGACGAGAACGGAAGCCCTCATCGTTTTCACCAGTTCGTAAGGGGCCTCATCGTTTGAGATCTCTGTCGCATCGATCCGATAGATCCCGTCTTCCTCCCGGACCTTGGCTCCGAGATTCTTCAGGACCCTCGCAATGGTCAGGATATCCCTCAGTTTGGGAACATTGTGGAAGAGGTTCTCCCCCTCTGAGAGGAGGGAAGCGACAAAAATGGGAAGGGAGGCATTTTTAGAACCGCTCACCTCCACGTCTCCGATCAACCTCTCCCCGCCCCGAATGACGATCTTATCCATCTTTAGACCTCAAATCCGAAATCCGAATATCGAAACTCGAAACAAATTTCAAATCAAAATTCAAAATTAAAAAAAGTTTTATTCGTTGTGGCCATTAATGTTTTGAAAATTCGTGCTTGTTTCGAATTGATCCCTGCTGGGATGCTTCGCACGGATTTCGCCTGCCTTCGCCGAAGCGGCTTCGCGCAGGCAGGTGCTTCGAATTTTTTACTTTCGCTGTGCCTTCACCACTCTCTCAATCCCGGCAAGATCTTTCACACATTCTGGCTTTTGAAAATAGCCCTCCGTCCCGATCATCTCAGAAACGCTGTCCGCTTGAGCGCTTCCTATCTCCAGGAGGAGCCACCCTTCCCTCTTCAGATAAGAAGGAATCTGAGAAATCAACTTTCGATAAACCTCCAGACCGTCCTTCCCACCCTGCAGGGCGATGAGGGGTTCATGATTTTTTATCTCCCCTGCCAGACCGCTTATTTCCGAATCTGGGATATAGGGAGGATTCGAAAGGATCAGGTCAAAGGATTCTCCCTGATGGAAAGGTTGAAGGAGATCGCCTTTCACGAACCCTACCTTATCGGAAACACCCGCCTGTGTCGCATTCTCCCTGGCCACGATGAGCGCATCCCCTGAGAGGTCCGTGGCAACAAGAAAAATGTTCTTCACTTCCTTTGCCAGTGAGATGGCAATGGCTCCGCTTCCCGTCCCCAATTCTAAAACAGATGGAATTTTTTTGGAAGAAATATTTGCGAGGATCGAAAGGCTCTCTTCAACCAGATGTTCTGTCTCCGGTCTTGGAATGAGGACACGGGAATCCACTTTGAGGTCGATGGACCAGAATTCCTGATGTCCCAAAATATATTGAAGGGGCTCGCCGGAACCTCTTCTTCGGATCAAATCCTCAAGCGTCTCTTTTTCTTCCTTCCTCATCTGGTCGTGAAGACGGATGTAAAGCACCTCCTTGCTGAGGTGCATCGAATGGGCCAGCAGAAGCTCTGCATTGAGCCGGGGATTGTCGATCCCGCAGTCTTTTAAATAATCAGTCGCCCAATTGAGTGCCTCTAGGACAGTCATTTTCAACCTAAACCGAGATCCCGAAACAAGTTCGGGATGACAGGGCGCTTTGGTCAAATAGTCGTATCGCCTCATCGTCTATTGTTTTTTTATCCGATTTTTGACGATGTGACTATGAGACTACCAGACGATACGACTTTTACCCTTTGAGCGCTTCTGCCTGATAGTGAGTG
>VGRU01000064.1 GCA_016875255.1 Deltaproteobacteria bacterium | reverse complement strand
GACTCCGATCAATCGAGGCAGAAGCAGAAACATATCGAACGGTCCATTCATTAAATATTTAGCCGTCATACCGGACTTGAGGAGCCTGCCCCGTACCTGATACGGGGGCATCCAGAAGAACTTGAAAAAACTGGATTCCGGCTTTCGCCGGAATGACAACCTTTTTGGAAACAGTTAGTTTATAGACAGACTCTAATTAGAAAGAGGCGGAGATGATGGAATTAGCGGTTCAACCCCAGAAAGAAGCCCGTCGATCGGAAGAGGCGATGGACTCCGAGCTGTCAAAGCTGGGGAGCAACCTCATTACCAAATTCCATGTGTTGATGAGGATTTCCCAGATATACGATTCGAAGAATGTAGCCCTGAATCAATTTATTCAGGAGTCTCTTCTTGCGATCAACACCTTTATCCAGAGGGAGGGAACCCTTTGCCTCAAAATCGTAGGGGACGACATCTTCCTCAATGAGCAGAGACTTCGCTATTCCGTGGAGGGTTTTAACAGCTTTAAGTACCTTGTGATCCAGTGGAAGAAACGGTTCATCGGAGACGTCCTCTACAAAGAGGTCCTGGATGAGGAAACATTGAGGGAGTTCATCTATATCCTGATGGGCCTGGAAGAGGGGCGAGAAGAAAATGCCACTCTCTTTAATGAAAAGTTAAGAGAGCGGCATATCTCTTCGATCGAGGTGGGCCCTCTGGAAGTCTCTGAAAGGGAAGAAGGAGCTTACATCCTGGAAAAGGAGGACTCTCGAGAGGTAGCCAAAAAGGTATTTTTCGAAACCATCGGGACATTCAAGGAAGTAATGACCAACATTAAAGGGAAACAGCATGCCGATGTGAGAAAGTTGAAGCGGCTCGTCCGGAAGGCTGTTCACCTCGTCATGGAAGATGAATCCATCCTTCTTGGAATGACGGCGATTAAGAATTATGATGAGTACACCTTTAACCATTCTGTCAATGTGTCGATCTATTCCCTGGCGATGGGGAGACGATTGGGGTTCTCCAGGGGCGTCCTGAGCGAATTGGGCATTACAGCCATGCTTCATGATATCGGAAAATCCAAAATCCCGCTTGAGGTTCTGAATAAACCCGGCGCCCTCAGCGATGAAGAGTGGGGTGAGATGAAAAAGCATCCCCTCACAGGGGTGGAGATCGTCCTCAACCTGAAGCAGTTGGGCGAGGTCAATGCGAGAATGGTGGTCGGCATCTTCGATCACCATCTGAAGAACGACCTTTCAGGATATCCCAAGCTCTTTCGCAAAAAGAGGGTGAGCCTCTTCGGCAGGGTCATTCAGATTGCAGATGCCTACGATGCGATGACCACTCCGAGAATCTATAAGAAAGTTCCCTTCACACCGGAACAGGCCCTGGCCGTCATGCTCAAAGACCGGGATGTTTGCTTTGACTCAATCCTTCTCAAAATGTTCATCGGCCTGGTGGGCGTTTATCCCATCGGTTCTCTGGTCCTTCTCGATACCCATGAGATGGGAATTATATTCAAGCCCAATCCGGACCCTCAATGGATAGAGCGTCCCCAGGTGGTCCTGGTAGAGAGGAATAAGCGGGGAAAGGGATTGAAGGAGCTGGCCGACCTGACCGAAAGGAATGGAGGAAATGGTTTTAAGCGAAGCATTGTAAAAACATTGGACCCAAACAAATATCACATCGATATTGCCAAATATTTTTTGTAAAAAAGTCTCATCGTCTGATAGTCCTATAGTCAGATAGTGAAGCTTCCCGTCCACAGGACGGGGCTTCCCGGAGATGAAATATCATTTATATTATGCCCCTTGACCCAGCCTACAAGGCGGAGTCAAGGGGCACTTGCCGGCCAACCCACAGGTTAAAGAACTCACGACGATAAGACTATTAGACTAACTGACTATTTGACTTCTTTTATAGTCCGCATTCCGAAATCCGCATTCCGAAATTTGTTTGTCTCCCTATCACCCCATCTCCCTATTTCCCCACTTTCTTTTTCGGTGAAGGGGGCATTGGTTCCTTACATTCTGACCTAACCCATTCTTCATTAAGCCTTCTCAGAATCTCCTGTTGCTGGTTGGTGGCAAAGTCGGCATATTTAAGATCTCTCTTCCGGTAGGTCCTCTCGATAAAGGCGATGGTATTTAGTGTGGTTTTAATTTGAGATAAGATCATCTCGCATTTTCTGAGACCCCATCGGGCCTCAATGGAGTCTCCCGGATGAGGGGAGAGCCAGAGGTGGTTCTGAAAGACATGGAGGAAGGTAACGGATTGCCCCTTCTGAATGGGAATTGAAATCGCCTCCATTCTTTCTCTAACCATCTCCCTGTCGAACTGGTTTGATTCAACGATCTGATTGAGATGATCCATCAATAAAACGATTCTGCCATCCCGGCCAGGCGTGCTATGGACCTCCCAGAGATCGGATCCTTCTCGGCATCCCCCCTTTTGGCATCGCTGGTATCCTGTGAGGACGACCGGAACCCTGTCCATCAGGTAGCGGGTTGTGGTATGGAGCAATCTTTCCACTTTCTCCCAGGGGTCATAATCCGTCGGATCAATTCTTCTTGCCACGGCCTCAACAAAATCGGCGTAGCCTTCATAGAAATCCGAGGAATACTGCTCCAGCGAATAGAAAGGATGTTCTGCCGCAGGAAGGTATTCCCATCTTCCATTCTTGAAGATCGGCCAGCGAAACTTCACCAGACCGGAAAAAACCGTTGACTCCGGCCTCGGGGTCAGAAAGTCCCTTCCGTTCAAATTTTGAATCTTCGCAGGCGATGTGGCTTCCCATGTCTGAAGGGGATGAGCGTTGCTTCCGTCGAAAATGACACGGCCGATGACTCCGGAATGGGATTCCGTAACAAAGAACATTGTTCCAGAAGTGACCGATTCCTGGTCGATTCGAACGGGATAAGTATCGAGAGGAAGGGTCCGGGTGGTTGTTTCTGAGAGCATATGAAGAAGGGCTTTGCGGAAGCGGAGGTCTTTGTGCCATTCGGAGTGAATCGGCAGGTGCCCCCAAACCGTTGACCAGTGGCCGATGAGTTTATTGTCTTTTGTCGTAGCGGCTGCGGGGAGCCCTGCGATCCGCGCGTAAATCCATCGAACGGCATACGGAACATCCGCGCAATCGACCGGAATCTTATGGCGGATGAAGAAATCTTCCGTGATATTTTCTTCGACCCATCGGGCGAAATTCGATTCTTCCTCATCCGTCCAACGCTGTTCGCCCACTTTCCAGACCTGATGGGGAGATTCTATAATCGATTCACCAAAAGCAGGCATGCTGATCAAGAGAAGCAGAAGGAGAGGCAGCGCTTTCATAAGATAATATTAAAAAGATTGAAGAAAGATTGTCAACTGAAAGGAAATGGGGTATTTTAAGAATGGGTTCCCTCTCCCTCTCAAAAGGCTTTGTCGTAATCTGATTGTCTCACTCGGGGAGAAAAACCCTCGCCTTTCCGCCGGAGGCGGATCCGCTTTTTGCGGACAGGCGAAGACTTTAGTATGCACACTATGTGCAGGTTTTTCAGATTTTCCCTCGTGAGAATTTCTGTGCTAGTTGTTTTGTTTTTAGCTGACTTCAGTCAGTAGAGAAGCCACCAGCTTGTAGCTGGTGGTAGTTCAATTAACCGTTCACCCTGAGGCTCTCGAAGGGTGAATCCTGCGAAACGTGGGATCGAGCCATGAACGGACTTAAGGCACCGCCTCCGATGGGCGAGAGGGTGGGGGTGAGAGAGAGGAAGTACATGAGCCGAGAGATTCGTATCTTGATTGCTGAAGAGGATCCTGATTTTGTAAAGATGGTCGAGAACTCTCTGAGGGAGTCGGGTGGCCTTTATCGCCTCGAAGTGGTTTCCTCCGGAAAAACATGTTTAAAGAAACTCCAGGATGAAAAGTTTGACATCTTGCTTTTAGACCATTCTCTTCCCGATGGGAGCGGACTGACATGGCTTCGACGTTTCAATGAAATGGGGATCGGCATTCCGACCATCTTTGTCACAGCCAAAGGAGACCCTCAGATGTCAATTCAGGCGATGAAGGAGGGCGTCTTCGACTACATTAACCGGTCCGCAGAGTGCGCCAAGGCATTCCCTTTTGTCGTCAACCGTGCAGTGGAGGGCCATACGTTAATGGTAGAAAAAGTCAGGCTTCAGAAGGAGCTGATTGAGACAAAGAACTTTCTCGAATCGATTGTTGAAAAAGCAGGAGATGCCATTTCAGTGGTTGACCTTGAAGGGAAGATTCTTTATTGGAATGAAGGGGCGGAACAGATTTATGGGTATCGGAAAGAAGAGGTGCTCGGCAAAAGACTGTCCGATTTTCTCTTTCCCGCTGATGAAAACCTGAGAGAGGATGAAGAGAGATTGTTAGACGAATTGATGATGCGAGTGAAGCAGGGAGAGGCGGTTTCCAATGTCGAGGTGAAAAGACGGACAAAAGAAGGAAAAGAGATCATCACGAGCATGACGATCTCTCCGCTCAGGGATGCGGAAGGAAGGGTTATCGGCGCCTCCCGTATCTGTAAAGATATTACTCAGCTGAAGAAAGTGGAGGAACGATTGCTATTTACGGAGAGATTGACCTCCCTTGGCGAACTCACTGCGGGTGTTGCCCACGAACTCCGGAACCCTCTTGCGGGAATCAAAATCAATACTCAGGTCCTGTTGCGGAAAAAAGATATCCCTGATATGGAAAAGAAGCTTCTTGATAGCAGCCTTGAGGGAATCGGGAAAATTCAAAAGATCGTGGATGATATGCTCCATTTTGCTAAACCCAGGGCTGCCCATTTTAAAGACGAAGAGATCAATGAGGTGGCCGAAAGCAGTCTTGCGATCTTTCAGACAAAATTGAAGAAGGGTAATATCTCTCTCTTCTTCCAAAAAGGCGAGGGTCTGCCGAAGGTCTGGATCGATGCCCACCAAGTCCAGCAGGTTCTAACTAACCTAATACTCAATGCCATTCAGGCAATGGAGAAGGGCGGCACATTGGCTTTACGGACCTTTTCGGATGGAAAGAATAAAGTAGGCATTGAAGTGAAGGATACCGGTGTTGGGATTTCGAAATCCCATCTCAAAAAGGTTTTCGACCCATTTTTTACGACCAAATCAGAAGGAACGGGACTCGGACTTTCCATCAGCATTAAGATTTTAGAAAGTCACGGAGCCACCATCGATGTGACCAGTCAGGAAGGAAAGGGTTCAACCTTTATCATTCATTTTCCAATAAGGGGTGATCATGCGGTTTAAGATCCTGGTGATCGACGATGAACCCATTCTTAGGGAATCTCTCGATGTGGCGCTCAAAACATTGGGATATGATGTCCTCGTCTCGGGAACCGGAGAGGAAGGATTGGAACTCTTTCGGAAGGAGAGCCCCGATCTCATTCTCCTGGATCACTGGTTGCCCGGCATCAATGGCGACGAAGTTCTTCAAAAGATAAAAGAGCAAGAGCCTGAGATTCCTGTCATCATCATGACCGCCCAGGGGTCGATCGAACTGGCTGTTAGTTCGATGAAGATGGGAGCCTTTGATTTTCTCGTCAAACCTTTTGAACTGGACCAGGTCGAAGACTTAATTAAGAAGGGGCTGGATCGAGTCCGCTTGAGAAAAGAAGTGGAGTGGCTTCGAGCGCAATATCAGGAAAAATTCCGTTCCGGCGGGATCATCGGAATGAGCCAAGAGATGAAGGAGGTGTTGGCACTTGCCGAAAAGGTTGCCCAGGGTTCGGAGACGACGGTCCTCATCGAAGGGGAGACCGGAACGGGTAAAGAGCTCCTTGCCGAATACATCCACTTTTTAAGCCCTCGTTCCTCTTTTCCGTTCATGCCCATCAACTGTGGTGCCATCCCTAAGGATCTCTTTGAGAGCGAGCTGTTCGGCTATGAAAAAGGCGCCTTCACCGGGGCCCTTGATAAAGGGAAAATAGGGAAGGTGGAGTCAGCGGAGAAGGGGACACTCTTCCTCGATGAAGTAGGTGAACTCCCTCCTCCTGCTCAGGTTAAGGTATTGAGAGTTCTTGAGGAGAAAGAATATTTCAAGGTCGGAGGAGTCGAAAAGAAGAAGGCCGATGTCCGGATCATTGCGGCAACGAATAAGGACCTGGAGTCTGAGATCAAGGAAGGACGTTTCAGGGACGATCTCTACTTCAGGCTCAATGTCGTGAGGCTGACCATTCCTCCGCTTCGTGATCGAAAAGAAGATATTCTGCCCCTTTTTATCTTCTTTCTTCAGAGATTCAATGAACAGTTCAAAAAAAGATTTCTCAGGATCTCGGGCGAAGCGGAGGAGCAAATCCATTCTTATCCGTGGCCAGGCAATGTTCGGGAACTGAGGAATGCTGTGGAGCGGATTGTCCTTCTGGAAAAAGGCGAGACCATCCTCTCAGAACATTTCTCATTTCTCAGCGAGAAGGGAAAATATGAACAAACCGTCTCTTTCAAACCATTGATTCCATCCCAGGGCATCATCCTGGATGAAGTGGAAAAATCTTTTATAGTAGAGGCCCTGAGATTAAAGAAGGGAAATAAAATTCAGGCCGCCAAACTCCTCGGCATCTCCAGGTCGGCTCTCATTTACCGGATGGAAAAGTACAGAATCAAATAAAAGGATGTCTGAAAACAAACATAATATCTGAAACCATACAACCGGAGGATCTTCTTTAAATTTCGAAGTATTAGCCACTCTTCAATCTTCCAATTTCATCTTTTCAAACAAAATTGCTGATTCTTCTGCCTTTCTTAATTAAAGAATTCCTGGAATACATAACCCCTCTCCTGTTTCTGTAAGCCTGTGTTTTAGAACATCAATTATGTATGAGAACTTTTTATTAAATATTCCAATTTTTCTTTGGCATCATCTTTGCTCTACAGTCTAATTGTAATGAAAGTTCTCATCCTTGAGCAAGAAAAAACCATCCGGCAATCCCTCATCAACTTCATAGAACGATTTAACGGTTTTGAAGTTTTTACAGCTCCTACGTGTAGAGAAGGAGTCTCTCTTTTTGAAGAGGTTCCCTTTGATATGGTCCTCTGCGGGCATAAGCTTCCGGATGGAGATGGTTTGGAAGTATTAAAGGGGTGGACAAAGACGAAACCCAAACTCATTTCGATTCTGATGACGGCATACAGCGACGAGCAGTTGAGACAGGAAGCGGAGCAGGCTGGAATCAGGGGTTATTTAGAGAAACCCTTCGACCTGAAACAATTAGAAGAAGCCATGGGAATGAAAAGTTCGGAGTTCGGAGTAAGCCTGCCTGCCGGCAGGCAGGGAGTTCGGAGTTAGGGATTTAAGATAATTAAACGATGGAAGGAGGTGAAAAACGATGATGAAAAAGAGGATGTTCGTGTTAATGCTGGCGTTCGTATTTGCTCTATCCATGGTCGGCCTGACATTGGCTCAGGATAAACCGAAGGTTCCTGCCTGGCAGACCACCCCAGTTAAGGATTGGGTGGCCAAGGCAAAGGCGGAGATCAAGAAGGTGACTCCGGCTGATGTGAAGGCCGCCATTGATAGCAAGGAGAAGGCGGTCATTCTCGACGTCAGAGATCCTGACGAGTATAAGGCAGGCCACCTTCCAGGAGCAGTCCATGTCTCCAGAGGGAAGCTCGAGTTCACGGTCTGGGATAAAGTTAAGGACAGAGACGCAAAGATTTACGTCTACTGTCTGACGGCAGCCCGTTCCGCTTTAGCGACCAAGACCCTGAACGATCTGGGTTACAAGAATGCCGTTCTGATGGATGCCCATTTTGAAGAGTGGGTAAAGGCCGGTTATCCCGTAGAGAGATAGCCTTTTTTATTCCTCCGCCCCCCGCTTCTATCGGGGGGCGGAGGATGTTTAAAGGGTACGAGTTCAACCCATGAAATTTGGAATGATATTAGGCATCAATAAGATTCTTTCACATCTTGGAATACAGATCCTTCCACAGTTCCTCGGGAAGGATGAAGTGATGGATCACCCCATCGTGGATGTAAAAAATCCGGTTAACTTCCAGATGACACGAAGGGGTTTTCTGAAAGTTGCAGGAACGGGTCTCACTGCGGCCACTCTCGGCAATACCCTCCTCGACTTTGCCGCCTGGGAAAAAGAGGTTCAGGCTTCGCCGGTTGAGATGATTCCAACACAATGCAATGGGTGTGGAAACCGATGCGGAATCTTTGCTTATGTCAAAAACGGAAGGATATGGAAGATTGAAGGGAATCCGGAAGCCAATGGCAATCTGGGGCTGATCTGCTCCAAAGGACATGGTTATATCCATGATTTATACAGCCCCCAGCGTCTTAAAGGACCGCTGAAAAGAGTCGGGAACCGGTTTGAGCCCATCTCCTGGGAACAGGCTTATCAGGAGATTGCTCAGAAAATCAATCTCATCCTGCTGGAATCCGGGCCTCAAAGCCTTTTTTGGGTTAACTTTCCTCAAGCCAATAACCTCTATGCCCTGAGATTGATGCACGCCATGGGAAGTCCCCACTATTTTACCCATGGCTCTACCTGCTATACGGCGAGAAATGCGGGTTGGAAGGTGACGGTTGGACAGCTTCCATCCAATGACCTTGGAAATTCAAAATATATTATGATCATCGGCCGGAATCCGGCAGGCGGCATTGATCTGGCTCAGGTGAAGAAGATCGTTGAGGCAAAAGAGAAGGGAGCAAAGGTGGTGGTGATCGATCCAAGGCACAGCGAGACCTCCATTCTTGCGGATGAATGGCTTGCCATCAAACCCGGAACGGATCTGGCTCTTCTTCTCTCGATGATCCATGTCATGATTAAAGAGGGGCTTTACGATAAGGAGTTTGTTAAAAACAAGACGGTGGGTTTTCAAGAGTTAGAGGATGAAACGGTTTACTATCCTCCGGAATGGGCGGAGAAAGTTTGCGAGATTCCCGCGAAGACGATTGTCCGGATTACCCGAGAGATGGCTCAGGCCAGGCCCAAAGCCCTCCTTCATCGAGGATACCACGGAGCCTTCGGATCACAGTATCTCAACAGTTTTCAAACCGCAAGGGCATTAGCCATCACCAATAGCCTCTTGGGGAATATCAATCGAGAAGGCGGCATCTATTTCCCTAAATCCGCCCAGTTGGGCGAACTCCAGCCCAAACATCCGGCCCCTGAGCTTCCAAAGGTTCCAAAGGCAGATGGGACCGGAGTTCCGGGAAGATATCCCCTTGGGAGTTATGGGGATGGGATCACCCATGCCATCCCGGAATTAGCGCTCAGAGGAGAACTGAAAGCTGGTTTTGTCTATCACAATAACCCTCTACGAACCAACCCCAATCCCAAGCGGGTGATCGCCGGATATAGAAAGCTTGACCTTCTGGTCGTCGTTGACACCGTCCTGTCTGAAACAGCGAGCATTGCTCACTACGTCCTTCCTGAATCCTTCTATCTCGAACGGGATGAGGCCGTGGACACAAGGCATAGCGGAAAACGCGCACAGGTGAGCCTTCAGCAGCAGACAGTGAAGCCTTTATACGATACGCGACCGGGAACCCGGATCATCATTGATCTGGCAAAACATTTAGGGGTAGGGAAATTTTTTGAATTTGATCTTGAAGAGGCGAACCGTCTTCGACTCCAACCTTTTGGAGTGACCCTGGAGGAGTTAAAGAAGAAAGGAATGCTCTTTGTCGGGGAAGAATGGAAAGAGGGATTTGATAAATTGGAGACCCCTTCCGGAAAGATAGAAATTTATTCGAAGAGTCTGGAGGGATTCGGTTTTCCCCCCATCCCTCGCTGGGAAGAGCCTCTGGTTTCTCCTGATCCAAAGGACCCCCATTCATTCCGCTTGCTCCACGGAAAACAAGCAATTCATACGCATTCGATGACAGCCAATCAGCCTTATCTCATGGAGATCACTCGCTACTATGACATGGTGAGGCTCTGGATGAACACAAAGCGAGCAGAGGCCTTGGGGATCATGGATGGGGATGAGGTGACGGTTGAATCAGAAATTGGAAAAGGAAGAATTCATGTCAGGCTCACCGAGGGGATCCATCCCTCTGCGGTCTGGCTGCCGAGCGGATACGGAATCTTTTCAAAAAACCTGAAGACCGCTTTCAATGTGGGTCTCTCTTATAACGATTTTGTGCCCACCCTTTTCGATCCGGCCGTGGGTCATGCGATGGCCTCGGAGGTGATCGTGAAGATTAAAAAAGCATAGGACATAAAAAGATGTCATGCTTCTGAACCTTGTGCTGAACTTGTTTCAGTATTGGTTCAGCATCTTGTACAAATGATATAGAGATCCCGAAATCGATAGATCCTGAATTAAGTTCAGGACCTGGTTCGGGATGACATAATAATGAAAAGGTGGTTCGGAGTGATGCCTCGATACGGAATGTTCATTGATGCGACGAAATGTGTGGGATGTCATGCCTGCCGGGTCGCCTGCCAGAACCAGAATGAACTTCCCCCGAAGGAGAACTTTAATCGCATCGAGGAGCGAGAGTATGGGAGATTCCCTAACTTCAACCGGGAATTCCTTCCGGTCCAGTGCCAGCATTGTGATAACCCTCCCTGTTTAAAGGTCTGTCCCACCGGAGCCACTTATAAAAGAGAAGATGGGGTGGTGCTGGTGGATGAGAAAAGATGTGTGGGCTGCAAATACTGCATGGTCGCCTGCCCCTATTCAGTAAGGGTGATCAGCGAGGAACATGGCGTTGTGGAGAAATGCCGTTTCTGCATCGAAATGGTTGAAAAAGGAAAGCAGCCCGCATGCGTCACAACCTGTATGACAAAGACCAGAACCTTCGGTGACCTGAATGACCCGAAGAGCGAGGTCTCGGCAAAGATCGGAAAATATAGAGCCAAAACATTAAGGGCGGATCTGAATACGAAGCCCTCATTGTATTATCGGAAGGCATAGCCGGACGGAAGTTCGGAGTTCGGCGTTCGGAGTGAGGAGATAATTCTGAAATCAGAAACCCGCAACCAAACATTGAAAAAGGCAGGGGTGGCACGGACCCTTGCGTGGCTTCTGACCGAGCCAGACGAAGAGATGGTTGCGTCTCTGAAGCAGGGAGATATCCATCATATCTTCTCCGGTTATTTGAAGTCGGATAATGGAGAGTCTCCTGCCTTGAAAGGATTCCTCCCTCAGGAGAATAGAAACGATCTTCTTCAAGAGATGAAGGAGGATTATTGGAACCTTTTTCAAAACCCTCAGTCAGGCGATTTGTGGTGGGTTGAATCGTTTCACAAGCCCTGGACAAATGATCCTGAATGCCGCCTTTCCATTGCGAGAGAAAAAGGCCTGATCATGGGAGATTCGGCCCTCCATATGTTGAACCTGTATCAATCTCTCGGGATTGAAATCCCTGATGGGTTTAATAGTTTTCCGGACCATATCGTCCTGGAATTGGAATTTTTAGCCCTTCTTCTTGAATCGCCTTCTGAGGAAGGGGTCAGAATTTTTATCAAAGACCATCTTGATTGGATAGCCAAAATGGTCCAACACGGGACAACCTGTTGTCCCTCTGCGTTTTACGTGTCTGTTTTTGAAGCCCTGGAGCGGTTTGTCGAATCCTTGAAGAGGGAGCCGGGAGAGGAGGTTCGGACCAGTGTGGGATTCTCTTAAAACGAAGACTTTGATCATCCTTTTGGCCGCCACGTTGATTGTGCCTGCCTTCATTTTGGCCTATCAGCCAAAAGACGTCATGAGGGGGCCTGAAAGGCAGGAGGAATTGTGGATGATGACGCAATCGCCCCTTCTCCCTTCGGAAAAGGTGGAGCCTTTTTCAAAAGAATTTATAGCAGGCTTCAGGGACGCCTCCATGGCGAAGGAGGGAGGCGGTCCGATCAAAGTGGAGGGTGGCTGAAGTTAGCCGGATTCCGCCGGAGGCGGAAAAGGGGTGAATCAAATCCAAATGTCAAGGTTCAAATGTCAAATGAAACACAAGTTCCAAATACATGGAAAACAATTCTTATATTTGACATTACCTTTGTTTCATTTGGATTTTGAACTTTGATATTTGAAATTGATTTTTTAGAAAGGGGGATTTTATGTTTCAATTTACTCAAGCATCGGTTGGACTCATTATCGGTTTCTGGGTTCTGGTTTTGGTCAGCTTAGCGATCAAGATCGTCAAACAATACCAGAGAGGCGTTGTCCTGAGATTCGGGAAGTTGATGAAAACACGCGATCCGGGTTTCAACCTCATCATCCCCGTAGTAGATCGAATGTTCAAGGTGGATCTCAGGGTGGTCACCATGGTCGTCGAACCTCAGGCTGTTATCACAAAGGATAATGTGACGATCAAGGTCGATGCGGTCGTCTACTTCAAGGTGATCGATCCGGTCAAGGCGGTGCTTCAGGTTCAGGATTATATGAAAGCTACAACCCAGATCGCTCTGACGACCTTGCGGAGCGTCCTGGGGCAGTCGGACCTGGATGAGCTTCTCTTTGAGAGAGATAAGATCAATAAGAAGTTAGGGGAAATCATTGACAATCATACCGAGCCCTGGGGGATCATGGTGGATGTGGTCGAGGTCAAGGATGTCCAACTTCCGGAGACGATGCAGAGGGCCATGGCAAGGCAGGCTGAGGCAGAGAGGGAAAAACGGGCAAAGGTCATCCACGCACAGGGTGAATATATGGCAGCCGAAACCCTTAAGGATGCGGCTCATATCATTTCAATTGAGCCTGCGGCCCTTCAACTCCGGTATCTCCAGACCCTGACGGAGATCGCCGGAGAGAAGAACAGCACGGTCATTCCGCTACCGATAGATGTGATCGGAGCGCTTCAGAAGAGCCAGAAGTAATTATTTAATGTGGATTTCGCCTGCCCGCCGCAGGGCTATGACAGGCGGGGATTGCGGAATTCGGAATTGACGAAATTCTTCAACTGATTTAACTCCGCACTTCACAATCCGCATTCCGAATTATACGAGAAGGATGTGTACGATGGAACCTTTTATGAAGATCCACCCCCTTCCCATTGACTATGCATGGGGCGTCCTGCCGGCGTTCTATTTCTATCTCACCGGTCTGAGTGCGGCCTCGTTTGTGATCTCAACGCTCGCCAATGTCTTCGGGATGGTCAAGTTCAAGGCTGTTGGGAGAATCGGAGCCGTTCTGGCGCCTCTCTGTCTTGTTCTTGCACCGGCCACGTTGATCCTGGACCTGGAGTCTCCCTGGAGGTTCTGGTATCTGCTCCGTTACAATTTCTTTCCCCATTTTCATCCCGCTTCACCGATGGCCTTCGGGACATGGCTTTTGAGCATTTATCCTCTTGAAGCCATTGTTTACGCCTATTTCCTTTTTACGGGAAACCAGAAGATGGCAAAGCTCTTCGGATTGATTGGAATTCCCCTTGCGATCTCCGTTCACGGTTATACGGGTTTTGTTTTGGCCGTGGTTCCAGGAAAACACCTCTGGAATACGGCTTTAATGCCCTTTCTTTTCCTGATCTCTGCCATGGTCTCAGGATATGCCCTTGTTATTCTGGTAAGCATCGTGAAAGAAAGATTTATTTCGAACTCCCGATGGCTTAAGGAGCGTTATCCCCAGCACCTGAAACTCTTTAATCACTTTTTCCCGACGATTGAGGCGGAGGTCATCTCCGACCTTACCAAACACCTCATCGGATTTATCGCCCTTGACCTCTTCCTTATCTTCAGCGACGTCATTGTCATGCTCGTTGCGACAGAGGAGTCCTATCATACCGTGATGAGCCTGCTTGCCGGAAGGTTTGCCTTTCTTTTCCTCGGGGTGGAAATCCTGATGGGCGCCTTGATTCCCCTCTTTCTTCTCACGTATTCCAGGACAAAAGGGGTTCTCCAATGGCAGGCCCTATCTTCGGTTCTTGTGCTCATCGGCATCATGACGATGCGCTACATCGTCATCATCGGCGGCCAGAGTTTTCCCGTCCAGTTGATTTGACCTCTTTTGTATTTTATTCCTTCTGAGAGAAGTTTAAGGAATTGAAAGCGAGGGCAGGGAAATAAGGGAAACCAGATTAAGACCCAGGTTAAGACTGCGGGCGAAGTATTACTTTGCCCGTTTTCTTTGGGGGTGTTTCTGGGAGCGGAGTTAGGCCTTGCGTAACATATTGATATTATATGACATTCGCTTGTGAAAAGATTTTTTTGAACTTCGGCGCGGGAGATATTATATTTAGACCAATTCCCTCCTTCATTTTCCAACATTTAAAATTAAAATCAAATTAGGGTAGCCCCTATCAGAGGCGTAAGGGTATGGAAGAAATCAGTTATCAGAAATTTTTAACCACGAGAATCTGCGATCTGGACCTTGATCCGGATGAGAGCCTTGGCGATTGCTTTAAGAGGCTGAAGAGGGAATTGAAGGGTCATCAGATCCTTCTCTGGCCCGATTTTTATTTCGGTAATGAGTGGGGCTGTGTGAATAAAAAGATTTCAATCAGCATTCCATTCTATTATGCCATGCCTGAGCTGAAAGAGCTTGAAGGAGACATTCCAACGAGAGAAGGAATCTTGAAGACTCTTCGCCATGAGACCGGCCATGGGATCAACTACGCCTACAAGTTGTGGCAGAGAAAAGACTGGAAAGAGACGTTTGGCGATTTTAATAAGACATATTGTGATGGATATCTCTACAGGGTGAATCCCTGGTCGAAGAGTTATGTCCGTCACCTCCACTACTTAGGCGATCCCCATTATGCCCAGAAGCATCCGGATGAGGACTGGGCTGAGACTTTTGCCATATGGCTCGATCCCCGATCCCACTGGGAACGCATGTACCGGAATTGGCCCAATGCCCTGGAGAAATTGGCTTATGTGGATCATTTGATGGAAGAGATCGCAGGAGAGAACCCGCTCAGCCTGAAGAAGAAGAGGGAAGGGGAGTATACGACCATCGAAGAGACTGTTTCGGAATGGTGGGGGCTTGACGGTGAGATGCTGGATCAGGAGCTTCAGGAGTACCTGAAGGATATGAATGAACTCTTTATCAAACCAACGAATGGCCGGAGAAGATTGCTTCCGGCCTGGAGATTGATCCGGAAATATGCAAGGCTTTTGACCGAACAGGTCAGCCAATGGATTTCGGGGTCGAATCAGAACACGGTTCGAAAAAGCCTTCGACGATGGGAGGCGATCTGTAGAAATGAATCACTGGGATACCATCCTGAAGATGAGCAGCGGAAGTTGATCGAACTGACGACCCTGCTCACCTATCACGTGGTGGATGACGTCCACCACCTCCGCAGTTAAAC
>VGRU01000063.1 GCA_016875255.1 Deltaproteobacteria bacterium | reverse complement strand
GGGGGCTTTGCCAATGGGCTCACTAATCAATGTCTCAATCTTCTTCTCATTGACACGATTAGCACCACTGGCAATGACAAGAATGGGCTGATTGGTCTGCCCGCCCCAAAAGAGAATCGATTTGGCAATCTGTTCGACCCGGCATCCCACGGCCTGGGCGGCTTCCGCAGAGGTGCGGGTGGTGGTTTGTAGTTCCATCACCTCGTTGATAAAGCCAAGCGCTTTTAAAGCATCCTGAACCATCTGCGCACTCGGACTTAACGTGTTCGACATATTGACACCACCACCGGAAAAGTTTCAGGGCTTGGGTCGCTTCCAGAAAGGGCCAGTCTTTCCAAGCTCCGCAAGTGTTGTAACCATTTCCCGCACATACTCTCGACTATGTGAGACCCAATCAGGGTCCAACCGTCTGCGAAAATAACTGCCTGAAAAGAGCTTGACCAAGTCCGGAAGTGAAAGGATACCCTCGGCAGTGGCTGGATCGAAACGGGCCCAATTCCGAATGTGCTCTTCCGACCGGAAGAGGTTCATTGTACTTCAGGCATAGGGAGCGTTTTCAAACCATTTCCAAAAGGGTACAGCCACATACCCCATCAGACCTTCAGGCTCGGCTCGAAGGATTTGCCCGTCGCGGATTTCCACACGAATCGGGAAACCGCAATCGAGACAGGGAGCATCGATCTTCACTGTTTTCTCTGGAAAAAGCCAGCAGACTGCCAGCGATTCGAACGCTCACTGGCCAAACCATTTCTGCTGCCCCTCGATGGTTATCCGATACTGAGTCGGAAGATTGTTGAAAGGGGCAAAAGAGGTGATGTAGTCGGTATTTGGAAATAGCCATCCGGGAATCCCCGCTGCCATAAGGTCGTGAAGAGCTTTTCGGCCTTCTTCCATGGGAGTTCCAAATTCAGAGGCGATCTCCGTATAGTGCGGCGCCTGCCCAGATTCCACCATTCTTTTCATAATAAAATTAAATGTCCGATCTAAATCACTTGGATTCGCCATCATGCCCACCTCCTGTAAAAACCGTTATCAATCCTTCCTCAATTTATAACCATTTAATTTTGATGGTCTCGTAAAAAGTCGTCTCACCGGTGAAAACCGGTGTCCAGTGTTTTCATAAGTATCTGAGATTACTGGATTCCGGCTTTCGCCGGAATGACGATCATTAGGCTTTTTCGACTTTTTACGAGTCTATCAATTTTAAACATATCGTTCTTTTTATGAATTGTCAATTTATCCTCTTACTGATCCTTTTGCTGACTAACAGAGCAAGTGACCTTCTGTGAATCATCGAACAACCTCTTAATTTTCGTTGACTTTTTAATGAAGTTTGAGGATGATGTAACTTATCAAACTTTGAAATTAGAAAAGAAAGGAGGAAAGCGGGATGGCGGGTATAGAGGTGAAGATCAGACCCATGGAGCCGGAGGATATCAATGGTATTCTGGAGGTGGATCGGAAAATCAGCGGCATGGATCGAGCCGTTACTTACCAGGACCTGGTCCGGAAGGGATTGGGAGGCGAGGTCGATGTGAGCTTTGTGGCTGAGGTCGACAATCAATTGGTCGGGTTTCTTCTGGCCTACCTCACCTATGTCCGCGAGGAGCTTTCTGAGGCCTGTGTCATCCAGATCTTCGGGGTTGACCCGGCATACCAGAAACGGGGGACAGCCTCCAAGCTCATTCAGGCGCTCATGGAGAAGTGTCGCGCCAAAAAGATAAAACTGATTCGCGTGATGCTCGCTGAGCGGGATGGTGATTTACAGGGCTTCTTCAAACGCCTCGGATTCGAGCATGGCCGATATATAGAGTACTCAAAGAGTTTATAGAAGATTTTCCCTGGGAAGGTAGGAAAGATTCTAAATTCAATCATCGCCTTTCAGGAAAGGCTTGATCTCGATCTTCTCGCCGTCTGTCACGACAGTGACAGCTCCGTGTTTATCCGTCCTGAAGATCTTTGAACCCAATCTTTTATATCTCTCTATGACCTCCGGGTGGGGAAGCCGGCCCATGGTCCGTTCTCCCACGCTTATGATCGCAAGGTCAGGTTTCACCTTTTCAAGAAAGAGGAAACTGCTTGACGAGGAGCTTCCGTGATGGGGGACTTTCAGAAGATGGGCCCCGAGCGGATACCCTTTTCTCACCATCCGTTCCTCTGCTTCCTTTTCTACATCTCCTGTCAGAAGGAGAATGATATCCTTAAACCTCAGTTTCATCACCAGGGACTGGTTATTGAGCCAGGCGGGGTTTTGGTGACGAACAGGGCCAGCGCTTCCAGCCGGTGGATTGAGGAAGGAGATCTCAACCTCATTGATCATTTCTGGATCGGAATTCTCATCGAATGATATGCGGTCTATTTTTTTCCGATCAAGTGTTTTTTCTAAATCGAGGTAGAATTCCGAATCTCCGCGAAGCCCGTTGTCCCAAAACCGGCCGATTTTAAATTGGGAGGCGATGAAATTTAAACCTTTCAGGTGGTCCGGGTCAGGATGGGTCAGGACGAGAGTGTCAATTCTTTGAATCTTCTTCTTCCAGAGAAAAGGGGCGATCACGTTTTTTCCAATATCGAAACGTTCGTCATGGAGGCCCCCTCCGTCTATCAGCATCCTCTTCCCCTTTGGGAATTCGACCAGAATCGAATCTCCATGGCCCACATCGATGAAAGTGATGTGAAGGTCTTTACGGAAGTCGTCCTTGAAGCTCCAGTAGGCGATATTGGCGGCGAGAAGGATGCAGATTCCGGCAAAAAGATATTTGACCCATTCGGCGGCGCCAAGCCCCGTTTTTGAAGGCAGGGTAAAGAAGCGCCGCTCAGGGTCAACCCTGAGCCCCTCGGCCTGAGCTCGGGTCGAAGGCAAGCCTCGGCCTTCATGCCGGGAAGTCGAAGGGTTGATTTTTTTCCCTTTCCGGAGATGTACTCCCAAGAAGAGAAGAAGATAGAATAGAATCATTTCAAGGGCTGTTGGAGTGGGGAGATAGATGGACGCAAAAGGGATGGAAGCGAAGAAGGCCACGACTTTGAAAAGAATGGCTGCAAGAAATTGGTCCACTGTGATCAGAAGGCCGGCAAATGGATAGAAAAAGAAGGAGAAGATGGAGGCGATCAGGGTGATAGGAACGATGAGAAAACCTACCCAGGGGACGATAAAGAGATTGGCAAGAAATCCGATAAGAGAGACCCGGTTGAAATGAAGCGCAACAAAGGGCGCGGTTCCCAGGATGGCGACAACGGTGACAATGAAAGAGAGTTTCATGTATTTCCCTATCTTTTCTTTCCATGAGATTTCCGAAGGGATGTAAATCTCTTCACGTCTCAGGTCCCGGTAGATGCGCGGCAACAGATAAAGAATCGAGAGCACAGCCAAAAAGGAGAGCTGAAAGGAGACATCGAAAAGGGAAGGAGGCGAACAAAGGAGGATGAGAAAGGCGGCCAGGGCGAGGGTGTGGAGGAGGTGCCTTTCCCGGTCGAAGACGATGGAGAAAAAGAAGGTGATGACCATGATCGTTGCCCGTATCACGGAGATTCCTCCGCCGGCGATGAACGTGTAGAGGAGGAGGCAGGGGATGGTCAGGCCAGCCGCCCATTTTTTAACCGAGAGGGAAAGAAGAAGAAATTCAGAGCGCTTCATGACCCAGAGGAGCAGCGAGAAGGAGAGAAGGGCCACAATTCCGAGATGATCTCCTGAGATGGCCAGAAGATGGGCGATCCCTGTTGTAATGAAAGATTCTCTCACGTCTTCCGGAATGGTTCCCTGCTCACCTAAAACCAGGGCCTGAAAAATGGAAGAAGAGGGCAGGGTTGCTTCTTTTTCTAAAAAATCGCGGATGTGATCCCTCCAGGATTCGATTTTCAAGAGGATGGGGTTTTTAAAGCCCTTGCCCACTATGACCCACATCTGATCATCGGCCAAGAACCCGATGACATGAATCCTTTCAAGGGCGAGGTGGCGTTCGTAGGAGAAAACACCCGGGTTACGAAACCCGTGTGGCCGGTGAAGCGTGCAGAGGAGCCTGAGCCGGTCTCCTAAATGGAGAGAGGGGGTTTTCTCTTTCAGAAAAAGGAGGAGATGGCCTTCAACGGATATCTGGCGGTCTCCCGAGATGATCTTGTGAGATTTGATCAAAAGTTGGGTTCCGGTCCGGGTCCGTTGCGGGGAGCGATCGATCGTTCCCTCCAGCAGGATTCGTTCAGAACCGATGAAACGGGAGATATGAGAAGGAGGATGCTTCGGATGGAAATAGCTTTGTACTGAAAAGAGTCCGAGAAAGAGGAAGAAAGAGAGGGCGATCCAGGAGGCCCATCGGATTCTTTTCAGAAGGAACAGGAGGATCCACAAGCCGAGGAGGATGATGAGGAGGAGGAGAAGCGGTCCCTGAGAAGGCAGGGGAAGGTTGAATTGGCCGCCAAAGAGCCCGATCACATAAGCGATCAGGATGGGAATAAGAGGCAGGCGAAGTATTTCGTTCATCTCCGCCCCGATGGGATCAATGTTTTTAAAAGGGTTGTGTCATCAACAGGATGACCCACCATAATGAAAATCAAAGAGCTTTGTCAAGCAGAAAATGGAAGAACTCGTAACCCCTCAGTTATGGGTTTAAGTAATAACAATGAACTCTAATACCCCTCTTTGGAAAAGAGGGGGAAGGGGAGATTTTCCGAACATAATTTTAAAATCCCCCTATGTCCCCCTTTGCCAAAGGGGGACAAAAACAACCGTAACTGAGGCATTACAAGATATCCACTTTTTTCTGTTGACAGGTGCCTTTTAATGGGTGACCCCGTTGCCTTCTTTTTTACGGATGGCACCTAAACTCGATTTCAGAATAATTCAACTTAGCAAACAATGTCACGCCTCTCAGAGGTTTTCATTAATTTCCTTGTCCGAAAAGCCCATTGCCTTAAGCCTTTTTCTTAGGAATTTGTTTTTTTCTTCTTTGGCCCTTCGGGCTCGCCCCATTTCTGATATTGTTTCTAACGAAGTAACGAAGCAACCCGGTTTTTGAGCATACAGGGATAAAACAGTTATGCCTATCCCGAAAGCAACGCCCGCCAAAAAAGTTTTAAGAACAGACGACTTCATTTCTACTTCCTCCCCTATTCTTGTATGGTTCCCGATGAGAAACGACTCCAGGGACGTGTGAAAACTCAATCCCATGATTTCGAATGTTCAATGCCGCCTTCGGCTCAGAGAGAATGCGGAATGTAAATAAAAAGGATCATTTTATTCGACTTAACCCTTCCACCATCCCGTATAATTTAGGGAAACGGTTGAGTTTTTGCATCTCTAAACGTCTTTAACCCGGTTTTAGGATTTATCCTAACTTATCAAGCCCACTTTAAAAAATCAAACGGTTTGAGGGCAATTCGGCATCGACAAAAAATTTGACTTTATTGTAAAAAATCCTATAATTTAATGTTTAAAATAAAGGATGAAAGGAGGGGGAAGATGGATGCCAGACGTTCGGATTAGAGAGAATGAGTCCTTCGAAAATGCGCTCCGGCGATTTAAGAAACAGGTTGAAAAAACCGGGATCCTGTCAGAAGTCCGGAAAAGAGAACATTATGAAAAACCCAGCATCAAACGAAAGAAAAAAGCGCTAGCCGCCCAGAAGAGGGCAATAAAAAGGATGCGGAAATTCACCGATAGAGGATAAAGATGAGTTTGGAAGAAAAAATACTCGAAGAGATGAAGCAGGCGATGAAGACGAATGATAAGGTCCGGCTCTCGACGATCCGGATGATTCGTTCGTCTTTAAAGAACAAAGAGATCGAGCTGAGAAAAAAGCTGGAGGACGAGGATATTTACAAGGTCATCCAGGGGATGGTGCGAAAGGGCGAGGAATCCATCGAGCAGTTTCAGGCCGGAGGCCGGAACGATCTGGTGGAGAAAGAGAAGATGGAGATCGAGATTCTAAAATCCTTTTTGCCTCAGCCGATCAGCCAGGAAGAGATCATCAAGATCATCGATGAGACGATTCAAGAGACCCAGTCATCATCCCTGAAAGATTTGGGAAAAGTGATGAAGGCGGTCATGCCCAGATTAGGGGGGAAAGCCGACGGCAAAGTGATCAATCAGCTGGTCAAGGAAAGGCTTTCCCCTTAACTTTCCCCCCATCAATAAAGCGGTTTCCCTTTTTTTATGGATCATCGTTCCCTTAAGGTTTTAGAATTTCACTCCCTTTTAGACCTCTTAAAAGATTTTTCAATCTCACCTCTGGGGCAGAAGCGGTGCCTGGCCCTGAGGCCCACTCCGGATCGCTTCCTCATCGAATCAAGATTGACCGAAGTCATCGAACTGAAAGAAATCCTTGAAACCGCAGGAGATCTCCCCCTCAGAGGGCTGAAGGATATTGGGGATCTTCTTAAGAGATTAGAGGTTGAAGGGTCCGTCCTCGAGGTTCAGGAGATTCTAAATATTCACCAAATGATGGCATTAGGGAAGGGGCTCAGAAAGTTCTTCCTTAAACCGGAGGTGAAGGCTCCCTCTCTTCAGGAGAAAATTTCAAGGGTTTCCTCTCTCAAGGCTCTCGAAAAAGAGATCCTCCATGCCATTAATACGAAAGGCGAGATTCTCGACCGCGCCAGCCCGAACCTTTCGGATATTCGCGGTCGATTGGCAGGAGCCAGGGAGAAGGCAAAGGAATCGCTTGAACGCCTCCTTCACCGGGAAGACCTCCAGGGAATCTTTCAGG
This sequence comes from Deltaproteobacteria bacterium, assembly GCA_016875255.1. Next base: position 8,612 of record VGRU01000063.1, on the reverse strand, counting down.
AAGATTTTATCACCTTGAGAAACGGGAGGTATGTTCTCCTCATCAAATCCGATTTCAAACACCGGCTCGAGGGAATCATCCATGACCAATCCCATAGCCGGATGAGCCTCTTCTTTGAGCCTCTCCAGGCTGTCCCCTTCAACAATGAGATCAATGTCCTCACTTCAGAGGAGAAGGAGGAAGAATACCGGATTCTCGCAGACCTCTCTGAGAAGGTGAGAGGAGAAGTCCAGTCTATTTGGAATGACTTTGAAATCTTCGGGGAACTGGATCTCCTTTATGCCATGGCCAGACTGACCCTTCTTTTAAAGGGGATACGGCCCGAATTGAATGGAGACAGAAGGATCATGATGAGGGAGGCAAGAAGTCCTCTGCTCAGCCTCCAGAAAGGGGCTCAGGTTGTCCCTGTGGAGCTCCGGATGGAAGGGGCCATCCGGACTCTGATCATCAGCGGAGCCAATGCGGGCGGAAAGACGGTCGCCCTGAAGACTCTTGGGCTTTTGACACTGATGGTTCAATCCGGCCTTCCCATTCCTGTTGCCGAAGGAAGCGAGGCGGCGATTTTCGATGAGGTCTTTGCCGTGATCGGCGATGAGCAGAGCATGGAGGAAAACCTGAGCACCTTTTCCGCTCACCTCCTCCATGTGAACGACATTTTAGAGAAGTCAGGGCCTCGTTCCCTCGTCCTTCTCGATGAATTGGGGGTGGGAACCAACAGCTCAGAGGGGTCCGCATTGGCCATGGGGTTTCTGGACCTGTTCAGGGAGAAGGGGTCCTCGGTCGTGGTCACCACCCACTTCGATGGCCTCAAGGCCTATGGATATCTTCATCCGGATGTGGAAAATGTGTCCGTCAAGTTCGACGAAAAGACCCTGGAGCCCCTCTATCTCCTCTCCTACGGCTCTTCGGGAGTGAGCAATGCTTTCCTGGTGGCTGAAAAATTAGGCGTTTCGGAAAAAGTCCTGTTGAGCGCTCGCCAGCACCGTGATGGGAGCGGACAGGAAATGGCTCAAGCCCTGAAGGGACTGGAAAAGCTGAAGGCGGATGCGGAAAGCCAGAGGCTTCAGTGGATCAGGATGAGGGAAGAAACGGATCAGGATCATCAGAAGCTCAAAGAGACTCTCGAGCGGATCAAGAGAGTCAGGGAAGAAATCTTTTCCCGAGCGGAGGAAAAAGCGAGAAAGGCGGCCCAGAAGGTGGAAGAGGAATTGAAAGCCTGGCTGAAAGAGCAGAAGGAGAAGGCTCCTTCTCAGGTTCGCCGGAAAGAAATTCAGGAGATCAGAGAGACGGTTTTTCCCCACCTCCGGAGAAGGGGACCTCGTGCGATGGCAGGTGGATTAAAAGCGGGGGATCGTGTTAGAATTGAAAGCCTTAAAAAAAACGGGATTCTCCTGAAGGTGGAGGAATCACTCAGCCGCGCCGAGGTGATGACAGAGAAGGCAAGAGTGATTGTTCCCCTCAACGACATCATCAGGCCGACCGATGTAGAAGGGGAGGAGAGCACCGGGAGGAACGTTTTAGCTGGACCGGCGAGCCGGTTAGGCGAGGGGCCTGTTGAGGAAATTCCAGCAGAGTTGAATGTGATCGGACTGACCGTCGATGAAGCCCTCCCGGAGGTGGATAAATTCATCGATCAGGCCCTCCTATATGGCCTGGAAAAGATTCAGATCATCCATGGCATCGGATCGGGAAGGTTGCGGGCGGCGATCGGTAAGTATTTAAGCGCACACCGGGGGGTGAAGCAGGTTGCTCCGGCTGAGGTTCAGAGAGGCGGCGCCGGCGTGACGGTGGTTGAACTGAGGTAGCGTCTTTGGCAAGCGGGTTTCTCTCAGAGGAGAAGATTTCAGAGATCAGGGACCGCGCTAACATCCTGGAGGTGGTCTCGGACTATGTCAGTCTGAAGAAAACCGGAAGGAACCATAGGGGATTATGCCCATTCCATTCGGAGAAAACGCCTTCTTTTATGGTGAACGAGGAGAAGCAGATCTTTCACTGCTTCGGGTGCGGAGAGGGAGGGGATGTCTTCGCTTTTTTAATGAAGACAGGCCATTTCTCGTTTCCGGAGGCTGCCGAGGAATTAGCGAAGCGATACGGGATAAAGCTTCCCCGATTGGAACCCTCCCCCCTTCAGAAGAAGGAGATGGCCAAGAGGGAGGTCCTTTTCCGGATCAATCAGCTGGCATCGGACTATTTCCATGACCTCCTGACCCGGAAGAGAGAGGGCGAGCCGGGGAGGAACTATCTCTCCCAGAGGAACGTGAGCGAGCAGATCATTCAGGAACACCGGTTGGGCTTTGCTCCCGAGCGATGGGATGGACTGGTCCAGCACCTGACCGAAAAGAAGGTTTCTCTGGAGCTGGCATGGGAACTGGGGTTGATCCTTCCGAAGAAGAAGGAGGGCTGGTATGACGCTTTTCGAAAGAGGATCATTTTTCCGATCTTCGATCTCCATCAACGGGTCGTGGGGTTCGGAGGGCGGGCGCTTGGAGAGGGTCAACCCAAATATATCAACTCTTCGGAATCGAGCGTCTATCACAAAGGAGAGGTTCTCTATGGCCTCCAGGCGGCGAGGCGTCATGTCTCGGAGAAGGATGGGGTGATCATCGTCGAAGGTTATTTCGATCTCCTGACCCTCCACCAGTATGGATTGAAGCACAGCATCGCTACGCTTGGCACCGCGCTGACGACCCAGCATATCAGGGCCCTGAAACGATATACGAAAAATTTAATCACCCTCTTTGACCCCGATCCAGCAGGAGTTCAAGCCACCCTTCGCACCCTTCCTCTCTTTTTGGAAGAGGAGGTGGCGGGCAAGGCCGTCCTCCTTCCCAAAGGGGAAGATCCGGACACTTTTCTGAAAAAGGGCAATCTAAAAGGCTTTGAAGAGAGGCTGGCCAGAGCCGTTCCGCTCATCGATTATTATTTCGATTGGTTGATGAAAGCCCATGACCCGAAATCGATTGACGGCAAGGTGAGCATTGCGAAGGAAGGAATGGCCATGATCCAGAGAATTCCGGAAAAAATCCGGAAGGACTTCTACGTGAGGGCTCTGGCTGAAAGGCTGGATCTTAAGGAGTCGGTCTTATATGAAATGATCCGGTCCGCTCCTGCAGGACGGACCAGACCCATAGAAGACCTTAAAAAAAGACCCCCCATAGAGGATTTGCCAAAATCAGAGGAGATGGTGGTTCGCCTTATGGTCCACCACCCCGACCTGATTCCGGCCATTTCAGAGGAAGGGATCCTAAATGAATTTGAGAGCCCTGTCCTGAAGAGATTGGGCCAGGAACTGATGGGGATGTTTCAGAGGAAGGGGACATTGAGCCTCACAGAGGCCCTGGGAGGAATGGATGAGGGCCTGAAGGAAAAACTCTGCGAATACGTTTTTCAGGAGAGCAGCATAGAAGGAGATCAACCCGGTGTCGGGTCGCAACAACGGGAACGGATTTTAAAAGACTGCCTTGAGAAGATTCGGAGAAGGAAATTGAAGAAGGATGAAAGCGATTTGCTCAGGAAGATTAAGGAAGCTGAGAGACAGACGGGAAGGGGAGGGCTCGAAGCCCTCTTGATGGAGCGGCAGGAATTGGCGAAGAGGAAGAAGGGGCCCTCGCAGGGCGGTTTTCGAAAAAGCTAAGTCCATCGATTCATAAATTCGGTAACGTATTTATTTACTCAGGACTTAGTGCTGAGTCAGCAATGATTTCAATTCGCAGCATGACGATACGTGATCGTATTCGCGAATCGAAGCACTAAGGGGCAATGGATGGGAAGAGAAGCAAAGGCGAAAGAGATGGATGAGATGATTTCCCTGGGGGGCGAGAAGGAGTTTGTCAATTTTAATGAGGCGAACGAAACCCCCACGAACGAGATCGTCTCTTCCGATCAGATCGACGATGTCCTCATGATGTTTGATGAGATGGATCTTGATGTGGAAGAGGACCTCCAGGGCCTGAAGGTTGAGGCCGAGAAGATGCCGGACAAAGAAGAGGATGAGGAGGAGTCGGTTCTGGAGGGTTTCGGCAGGGCAACGGATCCTGTCCGGATGTATCTCCGTGAGATGGGATCGGTCTCTCTTCTCACCCGTGAGGGCGAGGTCGAGATTGCGAAGCGGATCGAGAACGGCAAAGGGGAAGTGTTAAGCGTCGTGTTGACCTGCCCCATGGCCGTCAAAGAGATCCTCAATCTGGGCAACGCCATCAAAGCCGGAAAGATCGAGATCCGGGCAGTGACCAATGAGATTGACGAAGAGGAGACGAACGCCGAAGAGGAGCAGTTTCAGAAAAAAAGAATTTTGGACCTGATCGAACGCATCCGGCGCAATGAGGAGGCGATCCGGCGGACGTTGAAGAAGAGGGTTTCAAAGAAGAAGATTCAGGCTCAGGCGAAGAAAAAACAGGAGGAGATTATCAAATTTCTCAAAGAGATCAATTTGAGAGACGCCCAGATCCACCGGATTGTTCAGAAAATGAAACAGCTGCTCCTCCGGATGGAGAAGGCGGAGAATGAGATCAAAAAAGCCGAAAACAACACAGGGGTCTCTGTCCGGGAAGCGCGAGACCTTTTAAGGAAGATCAGGGCGAGAAAGTCCAAAGCGAAAATTTTCCTCAGGGATCAAGGGTTCAACAAGGCCGATCTGCAGGGGATCGACCGGTTGGCAAAGCACAGCCAGATGAAGATCAGCCGGGTGGAAACGGAGAGCGGTTTAACCGTCCAGAAATTGAAATCCGCCGTGAGGGCGATTGTGGTCGGAGAGACAAAGGCCAGGGAGGCCAAGGGCGAGCTGGTGAAGGCGAATCTGAGGCTGGTCGTTTCCATCGCAAAGAAATATACGAATCGAGGACTTCAGTTTCTCGACCTGATCCAGGAGGGGAATATCGGTTTGATGAAGGCGGTGGACAAGTTCGAATACCAGCGGGGGTATAAGTTCAGCACCTATGCGACATGGTGGATTCGCCAGGCCATCACCCGTGCCATTGCGGATCAGGCCCGGACGATCCGCATCCCCGTTCATATGATTGAGACGATCAATAAACTAATCCGGACCTCGAGGGTTCTTGTTCAGGAGATCGGGCGGGAGCCCACGCCGGAAGAGATTGCCGCCAAAATGGAGATGTCCCTGGATAAAGTAAGGAAGGTGCTAAAAGTTGCCAAGGAGCCCATCTCCCTGGAGACCCCCATCGGAGAGGAAGAGGACAGCCATCTGGGAGATTTCATCGAGGACAAGGCCATTGCCTCTCCCATGGAGGCAGTGATCAATACCAACCTGGCGGAGCAGACCCGGAAGATTCTTGCAACCCTTACAGCCCGAGAAGAGAAGGTCCTGAGGATGAGATTCGGCATCGGAGAGAAGTACGACCGCACGCTCGAGGAGGTGGGGCAGGATTTCGAGGTGACACGGGAAAGAATCAGACAGATTGAGGCCAAAGCATTGGGGAAACTCCGGCATCCCAGCCGGGCGAAGAAATTGAAGAGTTTTCTTGAGGCCTAATATCAAATGCGGATTGCGGAATGCGGATTGCGGATTTAAATCCGAGATCCGAATTCCGAAATCCGAAATAGGGAGGGGGTTGACACCCCGAGAGGATGGAATATAATGATCGTAGGGCCCATAGCTCAGTTGGTAGAGCCACCGGCTCATAACCGGAAGGTCCCTGGTTCGAACCCAGGTGGGCCCATTGGAAAGAGAGAGGGTGATCTCCATCAGCTTCCTGGAGATAAAATCAGGCACAAGGGACAGAGAAAGAGTGCACACTCCGGTGCGCTCTTTTTGTTTGCGTAAAGGGAAGAGTAACCCCCCTTTCTCCCCCCTTAAAATAAGGGGGGAGAAAGGGGGGTTATGAAAAGGGGAATGAGATAACTTTTTTCAAAGAGCTTAAGTATTACAAAACTATTGACAGGAGGGAGGGCCGCCCTTGAGGGAACATCTAGAACTTCTTTGGGAACTCCAGAAGATTGATCTCGACCTGAAGGCGATCGAGGAAGAACGGGACCGTTATCCCAAAGAGATGAAGAAGTTGGATGAGAAACAGAAACTTGAAAAAGAGAGGATTCATAAGGAGAGGGAAAAACTCGAATCGCTGGAGAAGGAGCGGAGACAGAAAGAGAAAAACCTCATCGGAGAGCAGGACAAAATCAAGCGGTCAGAGGGAAGAATGTCAGAGGTGAAGACCAACAAGGAATATCAGGCCATTCTCACTGAGATCGAAACCTTCAAAGAGGCCGTGGGCCGGGTGGAAGAAGAGATCCTGCTCGTCATGGACGAAATCGAAGAGATCAAGAAACAGCTCTCCAAACGGGAGAAAGAGATCGCCATCACGCTGGAGAAGGTCGAAGCGGAGAAGAGGGGGATCCAGGAGAAGATGAGCCAGGGCGAGGTCCTCTGGAAGGAGAAATTAGAGCGGAAAGAGACCCTGTCGAAACAGGTCGAATCGAAGCTCTTCAATCTTTATAATATGCTGAGGGAGAAACGACAGGGAATCGGAATGGTGAGCGCTAGGAATGAGACCTGTCAGGGCTGTTTTGTGAATGTTCCTCCCCAGATGTTCATCGAAGTTCAGAAGAACAATTCCCTCATCCGGTGTCCCAATTGTAATCGGATCCTCTACTGGGACGGAAACGGAGAAAAGAAATGAGGGAGAAAGAAGGGGTGTCTTCGACCCAGAAAGGTCTTGAACTTCTCATCTTTATCGATGGCGCCTCGAGGGGAAATCCGGGAAGGGCAGGCGCCGGCGTTTGTATCACCGATCGAGAGGGAAAAAGGATCTCGGAAAAAGGATGGTTTCTCGGGCATAAGACCAATAACGAAGCAGAATATGGAGCCCTTCTCTTAGGAATCCGGGAAGCCAGGAGACTTGGGGGAGGATCGATCCGGATCTATACGGACTCGGAATTAGTTGAAAGGCAGGTCAAGGGCGTCTATCGTGTGAAAGAGCCTCACCTGAGAGTCCTCCACAGGAAGGTGATGGAGGATATCAAGGAGTTTGACTCCTTTGAAATCGAATCCATCCCGAGGGAAGAGAATCGAGAGGCTGACCTTCTCGCCAATCTGGCCATTGAGAAGAGGATCGTCAGGGAAAAAGAAAGAGAGCTAAAAAAATAAAATAAGCTCTCTTGATTGCACACCTGCCTGCCCTGCCTACCGCAGGCAGGCGCAGGCAGGGATTCCCAAAAACGATTGCAGTGATTTTTTTAGGTTTTCCAGAAATCTTAGGAAAGGGGGGATTTGAAGGGGAAGAGATGGCCGCTCCTCGTCATCGCCCGTCAGGGGAGATGATCGGGGGGAGGAAAGTCCGAGCTCCGCAGGGCAGGGTGGTCCGTAACGCGGACGGTCCCATTTCCAAAGAAATGGGGCAAGGAAAGTGCCACAGAAAAGATACCGCCCTGTGGAATGGCGGCTACGCCTATTCCACAGGGTAAGGGTGAAAAGGCGAGGTAAGAGCTCACCAGCGCATTGAGTGATCAGAGCGGCTTGGTAAACCCCACCCGGAGCAAGACCCAATAGGTCCCGTTTCTCCCCGTATGAGGCTGTGTCGCAATTACTATTTTGTCACCCTGAATTTATTTCAGGGTCTCGCAATTGGTTGAATTAATTAGATCCTGAAACAAGTTCAGGATGACATTTTTATCAATTCCCTTATTGCGACACAGCCTCATATGGGGAGATAAGAAGAGCCCATTCAAATTTATTCCTTCAACGGAGTAAAGGCGGGACGGGTAAGGTCGCTTGAGGTCCTGAGCAATCAGGATCCCAGATAAATGGCCATCATTTCGGCCCCGCCGACAGGCGGGATCGAAATACAGAACTCGGCTTACGGTCCCCTTCAATTTCCCCCTCTTTTATATAGGTAAGAGCAATAAAATTCTAACGGTAAGGGTGACCCTGCCTACCGCAGGCAGGGAGGCCCGACCTGTACCATATTAGGTTCAGGGCCCGTATCGTTAAATTGAAAATGACGTTTGCCGTTGTCGAAGCTCGTATCGAGACTCGTGAATAGAATCTGGATGCTCGAGCTTCTAATTTCAAGTCTCTTGCTTCGATACGAGCGTCGTCACCTATAACCGTTTGACTATCAATCCAAACGCCTGCCTGCCGGTAGGCAGGGGCTTCGTAGCCGTAACCTTAACCCGCACCCCAGACATTATGAAAAAGGAACTTTCTCCAGACCAGAGAAGACGACGAAACGAGTTGATCATCATCGGCGTCATCTCCATCGTGATTGTGGCCCTCACCACCCTTGAGATGAAGATTCCCCGGGTGGCAGAGCAGATTCCGATCGCCAACAATATCATCGTCTTCAGTCTCATCAACATCAACATCATCCTGATCCTCCTTCTGATCTTTCTGGTGATTCGAAACCTGGTCAAACTGGTCTTTGAACGAAGGCGGGAAGTCCTCGGAGCAAAACTGAGGACCAAACTGGTGGTGGCCTTTATCACCCTCACCCTTGTCCCCACCTTTCTCCTCTTCTTCGTGGCAGTCGGATTTATCACCAACAGTGTTGAGCACTGGTTCAAGGCTCAGGTCGAACAGTCTCTGCAGGGGTCTCTGGAGGTGGCGCAGACCTATTACCGTGATTTCTCAAACAACACCGTCTCTTCAGCCAAGCAGATTG
>VGRU01000062.1 GCA_016875255.1 Deltaproteobacteria bacterium | reverse complement strand
CCAATCCGAGGGTCAGCCCCATGAAAAGGGCTCCAAAGTAACCCGTATAGGATTTCGAGGCGAATTGAATCAGGTTGCCGGGAAGGCGCAATTCCCAGAACCCGAAGAGACTGCTTGCAAAAAATATCAGGATGGCTGAAATAAACAGGAGGGCAACCGGATGTTGAAGCACAGCTCCCATGAGTTCCCCTGTTAAGGCCGCTGCCACACCAAGTGCGGAATTCGTGGCGGCCAGACCTAACAGATAATAGAACCCTTGAAGAATGAGTCTTCTCTGACTCCGGGCTCCAGCCTGTCCTCCAAAATAGGACAGGGTAATCGGAATGAACGGGTACACACAGGGAGTCAGGTTGAGGGCCATCCCACCGGCAAAGATGCCGAGAAGGGCCCAGACCATGCCCCATCCGTAAAGGGGGAACGGCGGCTTTGAGGCGGAATCGATTTCAAAAAATTTCAGGGGAGATGTTTCTACGGGAAGACCGAGTTGTTGCCAATCCGGGTAACCTCTCGGATCACGATAAACATTTTTATAACCGAGTTTAACAGCCACCCTGGCTGCTGTGTCGCTACGGACTCAAGCTAAGCCGGCTCAATAAAATATGATGGGCCAATCTTTATCAGGCCCAAGAAGTGTTTTTAATTCGCCTGCTTTCCACCACCTTGCCCACCAGGTCGGCTCCATCGGAAAATTGATGGCGCCCTTGATATGTCCTGCCCGGTATTCCCAATCCTGCCGGGTATCAATCAGGAGGGGTTTTTCCAACTTGTTGTCAATATAAAGTTCCCGCAATTGCTCCGTGGTGACGACCTTGTACCCCCCTTTTTGGGCATCGATGAAAATCTCATCCCAGGTAGTCTCTTTTGGGTTTATATTCGGGCGAGTGAAACTGAGATACCCAAGAGCCATGCCAATGGATATAAGGGCTAACATAATATTTCTTAAGTGTTTCATGATAAGTCTCCTCCGATGATCTGATCATGAATTATTTTCCTACAGCCACAGGAAAACCCAAGGCGCGCCAATCCTGGACTCCTTCCTCCATCCGAAACGCATGGAATCCTTTTTCACGAAGAATTTCAACCGCCCGGATAGCAAGAACGCAGTAGGGCCCTCTGCAGTAAGCCACAATTTCCTGATCCTTTGGCAGTTCAGACAATTTCTGCTCTATTTCTTCAAGAGGAATTGAGACAGCTCCAGGGATGTGCCCGGCCAAAAACTCCTCCACCGGCCGAACATCCAGGACAACTACTTTCCCCTCTTTTACCCTCTCTATTAGAGACTCACGATTTACTGGTTCCAATCCCTCTTTTCCTTCGAGAAATCGACGTTTAATCTGTTCCACTTCCGCCAACTCCCTCTCCGCAAGGACACGCATTGCAAGAAAAAAATCACAAACCGCCTGATCAGTAAGTCGATAGGTCACAAATTGACCCCTTTTTTCAGATTCGATCAGATGCGCGGATCGAAGGATTTGCAAATGCTGAGAAGCATTTGCAAATGATATCCCGGCCTCCTTGGCTAAGACCTCGACTGTCCTTTCCCCCTGGCAGAGAAGATCAAGGAGCTCAAGCCTTTTAGGGCTTGAAACAGCCTTCCCAATTCGGGCAAACTGCTCGTAAATGGCATCTTTAAATAGCCTATTTGTGGTCTTCATATTTCAATCCTCTTTTAATTTAGAATTTAATTGAATGCTATAATAAAAGTTTTTTTTTGTCAAGTAATGTGTTTTCTTGAAAAAATTCCTTTAATTATATAAGATAGAAACAATGAAAAAATTGGATTATCTGTTCAGCCTCCTTTCGGGCATTCTCCTCGTCCTCTCCTTCCCTAATTTCGATCTCGAGTTTCTGGCCTGGTTTGCCTTTGTCCCTCTCTTTTATGCTGTCGAAGGAAAGAGTTTATGGAATAGCTTTAAACTTGGATTCTTAACCGGTTTCATCTCCTTTCTTGGGATTATCTATTGGATCGTTGTGGCGGTCCACACTTACGGCAACGTCCATTTGCTACTGAGCGTACTCATCCTCTTATTACTGGTAGGATACTTGAGTCTATTCATCGGTGCTTTTACCTTCCTGAATCGGTTCATCCAGATACGATTGGGGTTGCAGACCATTCTTTTAGCCCCTCTCCTCTGGGTCTCCCTGGAATACCTCCGCTCTTTCTTTCTTACTGGCTTCCCCTGGGCCAGCTTAGGTTACTCCCAATATATAAATCTTCCATTTATCCAGATGGCAGATATCACTGGAATCCATGGCCTCTCCTTTGTCATCCTCCTTGTGAATGCTTCCCTTTATATGGTGCTTCTCCAGTGGTCGAAGAGAACCTTTCCTCTCCGGGAGGTTGTTATCACCATTCTTCTCCTCTTGGGCTTTCTGGTCTATGGGTATTTGAGAATGGACGCTGTGGATCGGCAGACGATTCACAATCCCCCTCTCAAGATCGGTCTAGTCCAGGGCAACATCGACCAGTCCATCAAATGGGATAAATCCTTTCAGAAGGAAACAATGAAAATCTATGAAAGGCTTTCTCTTAAGGTGGCCGATAAAAAACCGGACCTCATCATCTGGCCCGAGACAGCCACACCCTTCTTCTTTCAGGATGAGAAGGAGTTTCAACCCATGGTGCTGGATATTCCGAAAAAGACCGATGCCTTTCTCCTCTTTGGGACCCCTTCTTATAAGATAGAGAGAGGAAAGGTCCATCATTATAATAGCGCTCTCCTGTTCTCACCTTCAGGAGAATTCAAGGGGAAATATGATAAGATTCAACTTGTTCCTTATGGAGAATATGTCCCACTCGGAGAATATCTTTCGTTAGGATCCCTTGGAGAGGGGATTGGAAATTTTAAATCCGGAAAAGAGACCTTCAATTTCACCCTTCCTCAAGGGAAATTTGGAGTCCTCATCTGTTTTGAGATCATCTTTCCGGACCTCTGCCGGAAATTTGTCAAGGAAGGGGCCAATTTCTTAGTCACCATCACCAATGACGCCTGGTTTGGAAGAACTTCTGCGCCCCGCCAGCACCTCACCATGGCCACTTTCAGGGCAGTAGAAAACCGCGTCTTCATTGCCAGGTCAGCCAACACAGGCATCAGCGCTTTTATCGATCCTGCAGGAAGGATTATTAAACAGGGAGGAATCTTTACTGAAGAGGCGATGAATGGAACGATTAGTTTATCAAGAGAAAAAACGTTCTATACGCTTTATGGCGATGTCTTCGCCTGGATCTGTTCTGCCTTCTCCATTTCCCTGCTGGGTTATGCCTTCATTCAGAGCAGAAGAAAGAGATGAAGATTTTCTCTAAGAAAAGATTAAAGAGATTAAGCATCGTCGTTCTGGTGACCATAGGTATTTTTATAACCATGCCTGACTCCTTCTCGGCAGGCGAACCTTCTTCATCTATCCTCTGGACCGAACTGTTGCAGAGGACGCCCTTCCCTTTCAGGATGGACCTTCCTCCGCCCAATTCCACCCCCATCGACGGAACCTATACGAAATTCGAGACCAAAGACACTCCCCCTGTCCCTTGCAGACGATGCCCGGATTATGCGCCGGAGGGAGGCATATGGAAATTAAACTTTGATAAGGGTGTCTTCAGGATTTTTCACACCGTCACAGGATGGAAAGATATTGGCTCTTATGTGGTGTCAGGAGACCGATTGACCCTTGCCAATGACCCTGTCTGCCATGAAATGTTTGGCGTCTATAAGTGGAAGCTGGAAAAAGGAAAACTAATGATAACCGTGGTTGAAGATAAATGTGCTATTGGTTTGAGGGCAATGAACCTGACAAAACTCCCCTGGCTCTCCTGCCGGCCGCCGAACATCGAAGCCGCTGTCACAGACCACTGGCCCAAACCACCCGGTTGTGATTAAAAATAATAATACTGTTTGCTATTTCCCCTTATTCGCTGGTTTAAATAAACCTGATTCATTCGATCCAAGCAGACCTGCCCAATAAGACCGCTCATCCACCGATGAAAGGTTGGGTATCATTGGTTGGGTGAGGGGTGGAATCTTCCGAACTCTGTCCAATCTCTGCGCAATCAGTTCCAAGAAATCATCGCTTGTCATCCAGCTCCACCTGTCAAAAATCTTTAAATTAAGAGGAAGGCTGTAACTTCGTAGGGTCTTCTCCCGCTCCACATTATAAAACTGCTCGAAGTACGACATCACCAGCTCTCGCAGGTTACGGTAAACAGGCTCACGAAACCGCAATCCGATAAAATTCGATTTAGCCACAGCCCCCCAGTGGCCATTGCGCTTGTATAAGGCCAGAAGATGGTCGTCGTCTCTGCCGTTTGGGACCATCTCGAGAATAAGCGGAGGATGACCCAGCCGCCGTAGGGCAGCCGCCGCAAACAGAGCCCCATCAAAACAGTGGGCAACCCGTTCCTTCAGGACGCGCAAAGGACAACGGTAAATATGTTCTGTGCTGTAAGGAATCTCATCGAGAAAAGCCTGAATCTTGCCAGGAGCGTTTAATGTGGAGAGGAATTTATATTCGGTCTTATTCAGCGTCCGTTTAAACACTTGATCAAATCCCATAGCAATTCCTTGATTTAAATTGATTTCTCTCTTAACTTATTTTCTCATAAATAACCACATCAACCGGAAATCATCGCTGTATTGACAACTAAAGAGGAGTAGGTTTATATGATAAACGGCTGATTCAAAGTCTTTTCAGTAAACCCGGAATCTTTTATCTCCAATCACAGAAGCCGAAAGGTAAGTCTTATGCCATCACGCATTGGCTTTGACAATGAAAAATATCTTGCCGAGCAGACCACGGCGATCATTGAGCGGGTCACCCGTTTTGACAACAAGTTATACCTCGAATTTGGCGGAAAACTTCTATTCGATTATCATGCCTCCCGCGTATTGCCCGGTTTCGATCCCAATGTGAAGATGCGGTTGCTTCAGAAAATCAGGGATAAATCCGAAGTCGTGCTCTGCATCTATGCCAGGGACATCGAACGAAAAAAGGTGAGGGCCGATTTCGGCATCACCTATGACTCGGATGCTTTAAAGTTAATCGATGACCTGAGAGAGTGGGGAATTGAAGTGGTTGGAGTGGTCATCACCCGATACGAGAATCAGCCCTCAGCCACCGTATTTAAAAAGAAGCTGGAACGAAGAAATGTCCGGGTCTACACCCATCCATTTACCAAAGGCTATCCAACGGATGTCGATACCATTGTGAGCGATGAGGGGTATGGTGCCAACGAATATATCCATACCACCAAACCTATTGTGGTGGTCACAGGTCCTGGACCCAATAGTGGAAAGCTGGCAACCTGTCTTTCTCAAATCTACCATGAGTATCGACGTGGACTCCACGCCGGATATGCCAAATTTGAAACCTTTCCCATCTGGAATCTTCCTTTAAAGCATCCTGTTAATATCGCCTACGAAGCAGCCACAGCGGACATCCGGGACTTCAACATGATCGACTCTTTCCACCTTGAAGCCTATGATGAAAAGACCGTGAACTATAACCGGGATGTAGAAGCCTTTCCTGTCCTCAGACGGATTATCGAAAAAATCACAGGGGAGCATTCATTTTATAAGTCTCCCACGGACATGGGGGTCAATCGGGCCGGATTTGGAGTAGTCAATGATGATGTGGTGAGGAAAGCCGCTGTTCAGGAGATTATTCGGCGATACTTTCGTTACGCTTGCGAGTATGCCATCGGATTTGTCGATAAAGAGACCGTCCAGAGGGTGGAGCTCCTGCTGGAAGACCTGAATACGAAACCCGAAGACCGAATCGTTGTCAAATATGCGAGACAGGCTGCCATAGAGGCTGAAAAGAATGGGAAGGGAAATGAAGGTATCTATTGTGGCGCTTCCCTTGAGTTGCAAAACGGCACCATTATCACAGGAAAGAATTCACCCTTGATGCATGCGGCTTCCGCGCTGGTTCTCAATACAGCCAAACATCTGGCCAATATCCCTGACACCATTCACCTACTTCCTCCCAATATTATGGAATCGATCAGCCATTTCAAGAAGGACGTACTTAAGGGGAAGATGGTCAGCCTTGATCTGGAGGAGACGCTGATTGCCCTCAGCATCAGTGCGACCATGAATCCCGCTGCCCAGATGGCAGTTGAAAAACTGAAAGAATTATCAGGATGTGAGGTTCATATGACTCACATGCCCACTCCTGGCGACGAAGCCGGCCTGCGAAAGTTAGGGGTCAATTTGACAAGCGATCCGGACTTCGCCACCAAATACCTCTTCGGAAGATAACGCTACCCTCTCTCCACCTCTAATTGCACAGTCCTTGTCGCAATGGAATGCTATGTCCTTGCTGCAGGAAAGGAATTCTAAAACTTTTGGACTTCGAAAACCGCTTTTCTGTTGACGAATAGATGGAGGGAAGGTTATCAACGATGTGTGGCGTTGCAAGTTCCTTTGAAAAGAATGGAGGTTTTCAGGCTCTGTGTTCCGAATTGATGAACGTTTGATGATCCGGGTCGCTCCCTTCGGAATGGACCTGGTGCTGAGCAGTTATTACCTGGCAGCGCCCCTTTTGCTGATTGAACTCAAGGCCAATCCCGTTGAGCTTGGACTGATTGGGAGTATCACCGCAGCAGTCCATATGATGCTCGCGCATCGCACGGGCCCTCTTTCCGACCGTTTCGGACGACGCCGGCTCATTCTGCTTGGCCCCTTGCTCTTCACTCTATCGTGCCTGCTTGCGGCCATAACAAACCACGTGAAGGTGATCCTCCTTCTGTCAGCCTTGAACGGACTCTGCCTCTCTCTCTTCTGGCCCCCTCTTCAGGCCTGGGTTGCGGACCTCCGATCAGCATCAGGTCTTGCCCGGGATATCGGAACGATGAACATGGCGTGGACGGCCTCGCATCTGATCGGTCCTGTCCTCTCGGGATTTCTATTCGGGGTCCACCCAAAGATCCCCTTTCTCTTCGCTGCCGGCCTGTCCTCTCTTTTATTCATTCTCAGCTATGAATCTATCCATGACCGGCCGGGGATCGCGAAAG
Organism: Deltaproteobacteria bacterium; assembly: GCA_016875255.1. The sequence continues at coordinate 8,401 of VGRU01000062.1, read as the reverse complement.
CAAATGAACCCATGACTGAAACTTCTTCGCAGACATGGCACAAGAATTTTCTCTATTCTGCCTGGATCGCCAACTTCATGTCCTGGTTTATTCTTGGAAACGCACGATACCAATTTCCAAAGCTGGCGCGCGAACTTGGCAGCAGTCCTCAGACAGTCGGCCTGCTCGTGGGCTGCCTGGGTTTCTCTCTGTTTTTAGGCTTCTTTTTCCTTCGGGGAAGTGATCTATGGCATTTTCGCAGGCGCTACCTGTTTGGCGCTCAAACGCTTGCCGCTATGGGCCTTTTGATGATTACCCTTTCCAATTCTCCTCTTCTCTTTGCGCTGGCGTTGATTTTAATCGGTCTATCTGTGAGCGTCACCTACTACTCAAGTCTTCTTTATGCTGTCCGGCTCTCCCAACAGAAAGGAAGGGGAGCGGGCTTTCATGAATCCATCCTGAGCATAGGGGCCCTCGTGGGGCCAATGCTTGGCGGCCTCGGCGCCCACTTTTTCAACCTCCGTATCCCCTACCTGATCTGCCTTTTCTTCTTACTTGCTGCTATTGTCCCTGAAGCAGCGCTCCTCAGGAAAAAAGACACCACTGATTAGAAATCAGTATAGTAAACCGATGCTTGTCATGCCTGCACTCTAATCTTTTTAAATAATTATCAAACAGTAATGATCATCTGAGAGCTTAAGGGAAAAACCTCCCTATGGCTCGATCTTCGTTCCCAGCACTTTCAAGAACTTTGACAGCCAGTCAGGATGGGCTGGCCAGGCGGGTGCGGTGACGAGGTTCCCATCGACATGCGCCTGATCCACTGGTATGTCAATATACTTTCCTCCCGCACTTTTCACATCGGGTCCCACCGCCGGATAAGCTGAACAGGCTTTGCCCGCAATCACCCCTGCTGCCGCCAGTACCTGTGCGCCATGGCAAATGGATGCAATAGGCTTATTCACCTTGGCAAAGTGCCTAACCATGTCAAGCGCCTTGTCGTTCAGACGAATATATTCCGGCGCCCTTCCGCCAGGGATCACCAGAGCATCATAAGTCTCTGCCTTGACCTCATCGAATGTTGCGTTCAGTGTAAAGTTGTGGCCCGGCTTCTCGCTGTAGGTCTGGTCACCCTCAAAATCATGGATCGCAGTTCGGACCCTCTCGCCAGTCTTCTTCCCGGGACAAACCGCATGGACGGTGTGCCCGACCATGAGCAATGCCTGAAAAGGCACCATCACCTCATAATCCTCAACAAAATCCCCCACCATCATCAAAATTTTCTTGGCAGCCATATTTAACTCCTTTCTTTGGGTTGTGGATGGTTCGAATTCCTCTTGGCCTAAGATTGACCCGCGCTCATGACACCCCAATAACCCCAAAACTCAATTACCTTAATGAAGTCCGAGCATCTATGCTGTTATATTGCACGCCATGACATTCTCGCCTACTTCAACTCTCATTCATTCTTTTTCTTTTGAGACAAGATTAAGTTCCACATATCCACTGCCAATGTCAATTTTTGCCGGCAGCACATCTATCACTTCACCATTTTTCATCGATATCCCCTTAGGGCCAACCACAAATCCTTCCACAACATCTCCATGCGCGTAATTTCTACCATTAATTGCACGTATCATTACCACCCTATACACATTTCCATATTCTATTTTCCTAATCTCCGTTTTCAAGTACCGCTTTCTGCTTAATTCAATGATCTGAAAATGCTCATCCATTCTTTTTACAGCGAACCTATATTCTTGGTCAGGCAAAAAAACATTTTTTATTGTCACTTCGTCAATGAAACACATATTCGATATCTCTGACTTGTGAACATAACCCTCCACTTGCATTCCATCTCCGAAAGATATAGAAACGATTATTCGATCATCGCTAACACATTTTAGTCTTCCTGTGACAGAATCGCCGGTCTTATGAGCTTTAACAAACTCATGAAAATTGTTAGAGTAAGTACGTTTATGACTTACCCTGATATTTTCAAATGAGGGATTATATGATAATAGTCTTACATTTATTTGCTGGCCTACCTTTAAATTATTTCTCAAATCTCCGCAGTAGTTCCACATTAATTCGCTTACATTAAGATATCCTTCAATTTCCTCTATGCCCAGAGTTAACTTTGCAAACACTTGATTAACCTCGGATACCCTGCCCTCTATATTTTGGCCGGGATATTTTATAAAAAATAGTTCACTTGGGTTTTCAGTCACTCTTTTAATACTAAACATTATTTTTTTCTTCGAGGAGTCAATATTAATAATTTTACCAAGGACTGTATCACCTATTTTATATCCTCTTAAACTTTCCTTTTTTCGGTTTTCCTTCCCCCAGCTTACTTCATCCAGAGGAATTCTCGCTTCTAATCCTGCTATCAACTCGCAAAGAATATAATATTGAGATATTTGCCTTATCACTCCTTCAGTCTGATTACCAACTTGGTATTTCTCTAATTTTAGCCAGGGGTCTTCTAAGCCATATATCGAACAAACAAATGTTTTGTATCCCGCGTTAAAAGTCTTAATCAAGACTCTTACGTCTTGGCCAGGTTGATATCTATTTGAAAGTTCCTCGAATCTACTGTATGTTGCAAATTCTCGTGGTACATACCCTTTCAATTCTCTTCCAGGAAATCCAACAATAAACCCTCTCTCTCTGCCATCACTATAAACTATCATTCGTTCTATACGAGCATCTATTGGAGTCTCTTTGTAATCCTTAAATTCGTCTACAAGTCTCTTTGGATCAGTATCAGTATCCACGTTAGAAAGCAATACTTTTTGGGATACTTCATGGCACTCCACGATATTTACAAGCAACTCGTCATTAATTTGGAAGTACTTTCTCGCATCGTCAACCTTTAAAGAAGACAACTTTTCATTGTCGATATCCACTCTTAACCCAAATACCTCTATGCTCACACCACTCTTGGAGACTTCTCTCACGGTTACCACGATGGGGATTCCTCTCTGTTTTGCAATTATCAATTCCTCCCAAGCCTTTTCAATAATTGCTAATAAACTCGGTTTAAGAGCAATGCATGTAATCAGCAAGGGTGATTTATTTATATCTTCTTGAATCCTTATATCGGGATCTTTCGTAGTGCATTCAAAACAACCTGTTTCAATTAAATCATGAGCGATTTCTTTTGCGATTTTCCCTTTCGCCGGTCCTCTGGAAATAACGTATATACTTTGGCATTCACTCGATGCATATGTGTATGCCCTCCTAATATACGGAGATTTTCCAAATCTCTCATATGTTTCAGGGCCTGCTACTAGAATAACTCCAATATTGAAATGCTGACTTCGAAATGATAGGTCTGTCATTTCCTCGGACTCACGTGTGGCTAACTCGTAGAACCATTCCCAGAATCTTTCAGATTATAGGTAGTGCGACTCATTCGGTGTCTTTTCCCCCATAGCTTCACCCCAGAAATGGTATTCCTGGAGCAAGATTCGCTTAAAAAGACCCTTTCTATCTGTTTCTTCGCATTGGAAAAACCTTTCTTTGACTTCCCTATCTTCATCTCTAAATTTGTTATTGAAGATATTTAATACCTGCCTCCGATTTCTTGTGAGTAAATTTTTCATCATGAGTAGATCAATAGCCCTTGATGCCATTTTGCTTAAAAAGGGCTTCGTCCTTGGGATCAATGATATATCAATAAATGCACTGGCAGTATTATAGAAGTTAAGTTCATGGTCTTCCCCGAAACTTAAGCGCAAGATTGCCTTCCCTGGCGTGATATGACTTTTTACGTTTTTTGGTGTTACCCATTGAATGGTACACTCTGGCAAAAGAGTTATTGACAATTCGGAGTTAAATTGCTTGGTAAATATATTAATAGAACCTTCAAACTCTGTTTCTATCGATTTCCTTCTAATCCATTTTGAGGTTTTCCCAAAAACTTTTAGTAAGTCTCCTATAAAAAGCTTAAATCGTGGATAAGTCCATAACGCCAAGCAAATAATGAGAATCAATATGAATATGGTACCTACAGGAATTCCGAAGTATACGAATAGGGACTCAAGAATTTTAATATCTGGCATCACACGGCTCCATGTTTCGCCGAATATGAAAGGACGCATTCAGTATTATTGCATACATATTTAAAATTTCCGCCTTCCAACGGCATTATTATTTGGATGCTCTTCACACTAACTGGAATTCCGCATTCGCAACAATGTATCTCCCCATTTTGTACCGCCTCAAGCTGACCCAAGTTATCCAGTACCTTTCCTATATCTTCATCAAGAACCGTCCGAATTACTTCTTCCTTCATATCAATCTCCCTTCCATTCGGCAGGGTCGGCCCAAATTAATGTAAAAAGTTCAATTAATTGCATAACCTCTGAAGCACCTCCCCAAATAGCCCCTGCTACCACCTTGCGCACAGAATATACCACGGGTATGGTGATGTCAAGAATAAATCCTGAATAAAATACTGCAAGGCGTAAGGGGTAAGCGTAAGGGAGGTGTCAGCCGTTTACTATCCGTGTTTGATTTGTGGAGGGAGATGAAATTTCAGCTCCGAAATGGGGTAGTGCTTTCTGTTATAAGTAACGAGGATTAAGTCATGCAATATACAAGTGCCGGCGATTATGCTATCTGGAATGTCCATCGTTATTCCTTTCGCCTTATACTGACGAATTAGTTGGGCAGCTATTTTTGCAACATCCATATTAACATCGAAAACCTTCAAACTCTCCAAAAAGTGATTGGTTTTCCCTTCTTCGTCTTTTGTCTTTACCCCCAACTGAACTTCCAGAACCGAGATTGCAGAACAGGCGGGTAACCCAGACCTTTGGAGGTCTTTCAGCATTTCGGTAATCTCTCTTCGTCCTCTTAGGTGCCAAATAATAATATCTGAATCTAAAAGGTATTTACTCATCGATGATCCTCTTTAATCTCTTCCGGTAAGAGCTCCTTTTTTCTCTCAGATATTGTCCCATATCCCGCTCGGTTCTCAATCCAGCATGATGCTTGTCGGCCCATGCGCCTTTGGTTTCATCCAAGGTTCTTAAAAATCGCTCCCTTTCTAATTTTTCCTGGGTCGCTTCAACGATGAAAAGGCTTCTTTTCCTTTTCCCGGCAATTTGATCGACCTGCTCCAGGATGTTCAGAGGAAAAACAAGATGAGCTTTTGTCTTCATACGGGCTCTCCATGAGTGGAACTAATTAGGTACATATAAATTATATATATTTGTGGAACTTTGTCAAGCCAAAAGGGATAACTAGGGGGAGGAGGTTTTTTACCCCGTTTGAAATAATGCCCCGCTCGCTTTCGAGTCGCAACGACTGGAATTTCTAACGGGGTTTATTCAACAAACAAAAAGGCATATCGGTTCATTTCCTGGGAATAGTCGTAAAGGACATCAATTGGGTAACCGATCTTTCGAACCGTAGCAAAAACATCCATCGCCATGGACTCAGGAGTGGGCCGTGCCATCTTCGGATTTTTACACAACTGTCTTACCCCCGTACACGACTCGCAGAGGTTGCAGGAATCCATGAACAGGAGAAAAGCCTTATAATATCCCGAAAGAAAGACCTCCCGTTCCAGCTTTAGAAGTTTTGAATTAACCTTTCTGGTCCACGCAAAACGGTCTTCAGGTTTCACAACCCGTTTAGTGAAGCGAAATACTGCACAGGTCCGATACTCTCGAACAAACTCTTTGGATTCTGAAACAGAGAGAGTGTTCGGGGGACAGGTGCCGCATTTGCCGTAGTTTTTACAGCCAAACGTGCACTTCATCCGCGCCCATTGAGCAACGACGATGCGCTTCGGGTCAATCCATTTATAATCATCGTAGCCATCCCTTTTAAACATCTTTTCCAATTCCTTCCTGTTGTTCCCTTCCAAACGAGTAACTTGTTTCATCGTTGTCCTCTCCCTTCCCTCTTAGCGGTTTGAAAAGGCATCATAAAATCCCTCCCCACCTCCCTTTTCCAAAGGGAGGAGAAACATATCCCCCTTTTGACAAAGGGGGATGAAGGGGGATTAGATAATTTTTTTAAAAGAGCTATCCTGATACGAATTTTTTTATTTTAGGTACAGCCGTCATTTTCACGACCACATGCCCCCAACCGCCGCACTGGGGGCCGTTGTCAAAACAGCCTGTGGTGTTAAACATCACCTCATTTGGGTCCCGGCCATTCATCAGGTTCTCAAAAAAGGCGTTGATCAATACCGTTAAATTCGGCATTAAAAAAGCACAGACTCGATCCGGATTTTCTTTCGTTAGCAAATTTCCTGAATTATCAAAAATCAGTTTTTGTCCAATGATATGCCCCGAATGGCACCCTTTCGAATCGATGACCTCTGCCATCAGTCGGTATTTGGAAGCCTCAACCGCATGAGTAAATAACCGTTGGAATTTTGGGTTTTGAACGACGACCTCCCATTCCTGGTCATCCAGGTTTAATCTTTTCCGAATCATTTTCACGATCAGATCTTTATCCATATCTTCCTCCTTGACAAGTGTTTTAATTACGAATCCAGATGAAATGTCAAAGTCAACTTCTTATCAAACAGAAAACCCATCCTGACAGATGGGCTTTGAGTTCCGTTTTTTTGAAAGGGTCACAATATCACGTGTGGGGGAAAAATTCTTTTCCAAAGAGCCCCTGACCGATTTCGATCTTTAAAGTAGCGTTGGCAATTTGCATGGCTTTGACATCTCTCAGGTGGCGCTCAAAGGGGAGTTCCCTTGAATACCCCAACCCACCATACACATCCATGGCGTTATTGACTACCCTATAGGCTGTCTCTCCTCCGATGAGGTTTGCCATCGCCGCCCAGACAGAGGCTTCATCCACTTTTTTTTCGATCAGAGAGAGGGCCTGATAGCATAAAAGTCTTGCCGCCTCAACGGAGGTATGATCCTCGGCCAGCCTGAACTGAATGCCTTCAAACTTCCCCAGCGGCTTTCCAAAAACCTTGCGAATCTTTGCATATTTCACCGCTTCCTCAAGGGCTTCTCTCGCGGTGCCAAGAGCAATGATGCCTGTGAGCGCCCTCTGTTCCTGGACGGTTTCCTTTAACATGGGCAGGGCATTATTTCTTTCTCCGATCAGATTTTCAACCGAAACCTTCACCTCATGAAAAGCAACGTTTCCCCATTTCGTCGCCCTCCAGCCGAAACTCTGAAGCTGCTGTATATCGATCCCCGACCGATCCCCTTCGACAAAAATGCAGCTGATCCCCTCTTCTCCTTCCATCTCTGTTTTGACCAGAAGGATAAACCCCTTAGCCACTCCAGCAAAGGTAATCATTGACTTCTCACCACTCACAATCCATGCGTCCTTCTGTTGCTTTGCAGTGGCCTTCAATGCCCTGAGGTCAGAACCAGCCTCCGGTTCGGCAGCCCCAAATGCCAGTATATATCTACCCTTTGCAATCTCTGGCAGGAATTTCGTTCTGATGTTTTCTGACGCATGGAGCAATACCCTTCCCGTGATGTTTGAGCCGCAAAGGATGACGGCGCAGTTATGGTCGAATCGGGCCACCTCTTCAAAGGCGATTCCACAGGTGACCAGGTCAGCTTCTGAACCTCCATAAATCTTCGGTAAGCGTAGTCCTGTGAGCCCAACCTCTGCCATCTTCCTTACGCTCTCCCATGGAAACTCTTCAGAGGCGTCCCAATGGGAGGCTTGATGGGCTAACTCTTTTCGGCTAAACTTATGGATGCTCTTCTGGATGAGTCTCTGTTCTTCATTTAACTCAAACATAGAAGCTCCTTTTTTTAATCAAATTAGAATAACCATATACCCAGAAAACGAAAACAGCAAGATATTTTTTGCTTTTCAAAACAAAAAAGCCCATCAACTCTGATGGGCTTTTGAGCCTTGCTTTCGTAAGGGCAAATTTTAATCCTGGCAACGTCCTACTCTCCCACACAGTTTCCCATGCAGTACCATCGGCGCTGAAGGGCTTAACTTCCGTGTTCGGAATGGGAACGGGTGTGACCCCTTCGCCAAGGTCACCAAGAAACTTAAAAACAATGTCAAATATCAAATTTCAAAGTCCAAAGTCCAAAGGAACGTCAAAACCTAAATTTAACATTTGAACTTTGGATTTAGTTTGGCATTTGAACCTTGACATTTGATATTGAATTAAAAAAAAGAATATGGATGAAGGCTTTGATTTTAAAAATTCAATTATGGTCAAGCCGATCGACCTATTAGTATCAGTCTGCTAAATACCTTTCGGCACTTACACATCTGACCTATCAACCTTGTAGTCTCCAAGGGGTCTTATCCCGATATTGCTATCAGGAGGGATACCTCATCTTGGGGTGGGCTTCCCGCTTAGATGCTTTCAGCGGTTATCCCTTCCGAACACGGCTACCCAGCGCTGCGACTGGCGTCACAACTGGAACACCGTAGGTTCGTCCATTCC
>VGRU01000061.1 GCA_016875255.1 Deltaproteobacteria bacterium | reverse complement strand
GATTTTCCCTTTAAAGTCAAGGCATTTAGAGGAATTCAGGAGATCTACCCAATTCTTAATACCTGAAATACTTAATGTTTTCTCACGGGAATGGTGGCCATTGATGATTCCAATCTGGGATGGGGAAATTCCTAATTCTTTGGCTAAGAACTGGACGAGGGTTTTATTTGCCTTTCCATCAATGGGTGGAGCAGTGACCCTTACTTTGATCCCATCTCGATAGGGACCCACGATCTCGTTTTTTGAAGACTTGGGTTGGAGGTAGACCTTTAAGATGATGTTTTCCATTTCCCTTGATGAATTAGGTTTAGGTTAAGGTTGAGGTTGAGGTTAAGATTTTTCTTGACCTGAGCCTTAACCTTAACCTTTATTCAATATCGTCTACTTAAGGATTCCAATAAACGAGAGTTGTCTTCCGGTTCGTCCCTCCCCCCGGTAGGAAAAGAAAAGGTCGTGGCGGCAACGGGTGCAGAGATCGACCCTGTAAATCTGATCCTCTTTGATCCCTTCTTCCTCCAGTTGAGCCATGTTGATTCTTGCGAGGTTCACCATCCACTTTCCCATTCCTTTGTCGATGGAGAAAGGTTCCCACTCTTTTAAAAATACCTTTTCATCAATCTCATAACAGCAGGGGCCTATGGATGGACCCAGAGTGATCAGGAGGTCTCTTTCCGAGCAGCCCAGTTCCTCTTTCATCCTTTTTAACGTCTTTTTTGTAATCTGGAGGCCGGTTCCCTGTCTTCCGGCATGGATGGCGGCAACGGCCTTCTTTTTCCGGTCCACCACAAAAATGGGAATGCAATCCGCAGTGCGAATCCCGAGGAACTGATTCGGGATGTCCGTAATGATGGCATCGTACTTCAAAGGAGTTGGGTTTGCATCCGCTTGGTCTTTCAGGATGAAAATGCCGTCGATCTGCATCTGTTTAAGCAGGACCAATCGATTCCGGTCATACCCGAATGCCTCGGTGATCCGGTCCCTGTTTGAGACGACTGTCTTTTTCTCATCCCCATTGCTGAAGCTCACATTAAGGGAGTCATAAGGAGGAAGGCTCAATCCACCCTGCCGCGTGAGAAAACCATGGGTGACCCATCCCAATTTTTTTATCTCCGGATTTTCAAAGTAGGGAATGCCACCCCTTGATTTCAGATGGGTTCGATTGAGTATGTTCATGTCATTGACCTTAAGCAATCAAGTGTCTCTCTCATATCCTGCGGGATCGGTGCGACGAATTGAACCTTTTCACCGGTCCGGGGATGATCAAACCCCAACCGATGGGCATGGAGGGCCTGGCGGTTCATCCTTCTGACGCATTCTCTTAATAGAGGGTCATCAATCATTCCGGATGTCCCTTTTCTTCCATAGAGAGGGTCTCTGAGCAGGGGGTGGCCCATGGAGGCGAGATGGACGCGTATCTGATGGGTGCGGCCTGTCTGAGGATGGATCTCCAGAAGAGTGAAGGAGCTAAATCTCTCCAGAACTTTCCACCGAGTAAGGGCGGCCCTCCCTCTTGCCGTCCGAATGGACATCTTTTTTCTTTGATCGGGATGCCTTCCGATGGGAGCATCGATCAGGCCTTCACTCCCTTTCATATTTCCATGGGCAATTGCCAGATAGACCTTCTCGACTCCCCGGTTTTTAAACTGCCTGGTCAGTTGATGATAGGCTTCGTCATCCTTGGCAACGACCATCACTCCCGAAGTCTCCTTGTCGAGACGGTGAACAATCCCGGGCCTCAAGGCGCCATTGATGCCTGAGAGGTCTTTGCAGTGATGGAGCAGGGCATTGACCAGCGTGCCTGAAGGGTTTCCGGGAGCAGGATGGACGACCCTTCCGGATGGCTTATCGATGACGATGATCGATGCGTCTTCGTAGAGCACGGCAAGGGGAATGGGTTCAGGGATTAGGGAGAGGGACCGGGGCCCGGGCAGGGTTCCTGAAATTACATCTCCGGATTTCAATCGGGCGCTGGGCTTGACCAGTCTCTGGTTGAGGAGGATGTGCTTCTGCTCGATGAGATGTTTTGCCTGAGACCGTGAAAGATGGAGACCGGTTTCAGAGAGAAATTGGTCGAGCCGTCTTCCTTTGTCTTTTGCTGTTACAGATATCAAGAAAGATTTTTCCTCTATGTTTGGATGTTGGAGATTGGAATTATGTTGAACATAGAGCGTTGAGGAATTTACCAGACGTTTGTCATTCCTGTGAAAACAGGAATCCGGTGGTTTCGATTTTTCCTGGATTCCCGCCTTCGCGGGAATGACACCCCTATTTTTATCGTTTGTGGGTGACGAATTTGTCATGAAAAATTTATTTGGGATTTGGAATTTGGAATTTTGAATCAGTCATTTCTCATTTATTTGGATGAATACCTTCTCAATCCCTGCGGCCAGAAGCGGGATCTCTTCGTCGGAGACGGTTCTCATATCGAAGATCAACTCTTCTTTGCTGATCCGTGAAATGATGGGAGGATCAACTTTCCTCAAACCTTGTTCAAGGCTGTTAACGGAACAGTCAGGGGATTTAACCGATAGGATGATGGTCGGGAGTTCCTGAAGGGGAAGGGCTCCTCCGCCCACCTGGGAGACATCTTCTTTCAATGTCATCTGAATGGTTTTCCCAACCTTTTCCTGGAGCCGTTTCAAAAGGCGGTTGCCTCTTCTCTTCAACTTCCTCATATCCAATCCTAACATCCGAAGAGTTGGGATCTCTTCCATCGCCCTCCTCTCATCGAGAAAGAGAAGAAGCGTCGATTCAAGAGCCGCCAGGGTCAGCTTATCGATGCGAAGCGCCCGTGTCAGCGGGTTGACTTTGACTGAGTCGAGGATATCCTTCTTTCCGAGGATGATTCCAGCCTGGGGTCCGCCAAGAAGTTTATCACCACTGAAAGTGACGAGATCGGCTCCAGTCCGGATCGCCTCCTGAACCGTAGGCTCCTTCTCCAAACCATATCGGCTGAGGTCAACGAAACAACCGCTTCCAAGGTCCTCCATCACGGGCAGATGATGCTCTCTTCCAAGCTGGATCAATTCATCAAGGGAGACGTCTGAGGTGAAGCCCATCACCCTGAAATTGCTCGTATGGACCTTCAGGAGCAGAGCGCTCTGCGGACCGATGGCCCTCTGATAGTCTTTGAGATGGGTGCGGTTTGTTGTGCCCACCTCTTTCAGAAAGGCTCCGCTTCGTTTCATCACATCAGGGATGCGAAAGGCTCCCCCGATTTCAACCAACTCTCCTCTCGAAATGACCACCTCTCTTCCCTCTGCCAGGGTATTGAGACAGAGCAAGACCGCTCCGGCATTGTTATTGACGACCAGGGCTGATTCTGCGCCCGAGAGTCGGCAGAGGATTTCCTCCACATGGGAGTACCGGTCCCCTCGCTCACCCCGTGCGAGATCATATTCGAGATTGGAATAACCTTTTGCCACTTCGATCATCTGCTTGAGGGCAAGGGGATGAAGGGGCGCTCTTCCCAGATTGGTGTGGATCACGATTCCTGTGGCATTGATGACCCGGCGAAGCCGGGGCTGAACCTGAAGGCCAATCTCTTTCTGAAAGAGAGGAAAGAGATTCTCAAAAGCGAAGAGGGTTTCTTCCGAAGCGGAGAGATCGGATCGATTCAAAATCTCTTCGCGCAATCGTCCCAGCCCCCTGCGGATGGCTTCCACCACAACGGTTCGGGGATGGGTCTTTAAGAGATCGGACATCTCTTGTCTGGAGAGGATGTCATCCACACTCGGGATTTTACGGAGAACCTGCTGGCGAAGGGTCGGAGACATATCACTCCTCATTGAAAATTATAAATTTCAAAATGGAAAACGGAAATTTTAAAAAGCCTTTAAAATGTTTCAATGCTAAATTTACATTTTGCATTTTGTAATGCCGATTAGCCCTGATTATTCATGGCTAATCGGTTGTTTCCTCCTCGCAATCAGTGTTTTGATGATTTTGAATAAATTCATCCGGATGAATCGAGTGGGCCATTCCAGTTCTCTCTTCTCACAGACCGTGGACATGCTGTAATTCTGAAGGGACTGGGGCGTGTTCAGCATCGACTCCAACGCAGATTCCCTTTCTTTAAGGTCTGGCACGGCCATGATCCGGTCGATCTCCTCCATCATGCGGAGCGCCCTTTCGATTCTTAACTCAACCGATTCGGCTGTTTTTCGATCGATCAGGCCAAACTCAGCCTTCAGTCGATTGAGCCTCCTCCCGGACTCATAGGTGCTCGCCACGATCTCATTGCGATCCATCCACTCTGTTTCGTAGTTGAGAATATATTTCCAGCTCGGCGTTGTCAATGCCTGGCGATGTTCCTCCACAGTCCGATAGAGGAGACGGTACCCAAACTGTTCCGGTTCTTCAAATACTGTGCTTCCCGGATCGAGAAAGGGGGCCAGAGGGGAGATAAAGGGGATGAGTTTGTCATAGGGCTGGAATCGTTCTAACAGGCCCCGGCAGTAATCGACAGTTTCCATGACCGACTGGTAAGTCTGTTTCGGGAGGCCAATCATGAAGAAGAGGTCGATCCGCTTGCAGCCAAGTTCGATCGCATCGGCGATCATTTGTTCCAGCGGTGGATTGGCATAAGGCCTGCCAAAGGCCTTACGGACCTCCTCATCATGCGACTCCGGAGAGATTTCAATATTGAAATTTTTAACCGAGCCAGCAATCCTTTCTAATTGATCCCTTGAGGGCGGGATGAAAAATTCAAAGGCGATGTGATTTTCAATAGGTTTCTTCTTCATCTCCACGAGAAAGGTCTTGCCATACTCCTCTCCGGGCTGAAAGATATCGCCGATGATCATGATAGGGGCATTGAGGTGATCCGAGATATTGAAGATATCGTGAGCCAGGAGTTTTGGGCTCCGGTAGGCTGGCTTCGTCCGGTTGGCCATCGACCGGAACGTCCGGGATGAGCCTCCGCAGGTTTTACAATGGTAGGTACAGCCGCGGCAGGTGAAGACCGCAGTGACCGGATAGGAATACCAGTCGATAAAGGGCTGGTAGCCGACAGGGTCCATGAACCTGACGACCTTCTTCATGATATGGCTGTAATCGATCGCAATATCATTGAGATCCTGCGGCACATGGGTGATGGGGTTGACGCAGATGCCATTTCCTCCATCCCGGTAGGTAAGGTTGGGGATGCTCTTAAATTCTTTATTCCCTTTGAGCATCTTTAATAACTGGACCAGGGGTTTTTCCGTGGAGTCTCCCCTCATTACAAAATCGACGAAGGGGTACCGGCGCAAAATTTCTTCATGATAGTAAGTGGCCGAGAGTCCGCCCAGGATGACGGGCGTATCAGGATGAAACCGTTTGATCATCTCAGCCAGAGCCAGGGCTCCGTGGACATGAGCCATCCAGTGGAGATCGATGCCAAAGGCAAGGGGGTTGTTCTTGCGGATGAGCTTTTCCACATCGAACCGATCATCTTTGATCATTTTCAGGGCGACATTGATAATCCTGACCTTCAAGCCATGCCGCTCTAAATATTCCGAGAGGCTTGCAAAACCGATGGGATACATCTCGAAGATGGGGGTGGAGGGGACGACATCGCTGATGGGCCCGTATATGCCCGGCCTCTTTCTGAAATCGTAATAAGTGGGCGGATGAAGAAGGATTAAATCTGTTGGGGCCATGTTCACTTCTGTGGAGCTCCGCTTTTGGGACGGGGCGCTTCTTGTCTTGGAGGAGCAGGTTTTTCCGGTTCGGGATATTTTGAGCGGAAACCTTCAACCATCCTTCCAATCTCAGGGTGGTCTTTGATCTGTTCGCCGAGGGCGATAAGGTTATGAATGAACTCATTTCTGCCCTGGAGTTGTTTGAGAGTCTGCTCGGCCTCTTCTTTGACCTTTGTCCTCAGGGCTTTCTGTTTTTCATGATCCTGAGCCTTTAAGGAGGCGATGAGGTCTCGAAGGGTCTGGATGAATTCCTCCGGAAGGCGTATCTGATAGAGACGGGCCAGATGGAGAATACGGGAATAATTCCCGAAATTGTATTGCAGCCAGGCTTCTATCTCCGTTACATCGGAGATAGCCACCCTCTCCTTGAACCGGTTGAGACTGCTCTCGAAAGCTCTTTTTTCCGAAGAATTAAAAAAATGGGATTCATTGCTGTAGAAATTGAAATCCAGTCTTCCTCCATACAATCCTTTGGGAGCCATTTGAAGGATCAAACTTTTATTAATGACAGGCGGGTAGGAAAGGTTGACGCCCGTATGGCCGCCCACAATGAGATGAATCCCGGGCACGGTCTGGGCCAGTTCCACATCCTTGGGATAGCCAAGATGGCTGAGGAGGATGATCAGGTCGGCTTTCGGCTGGAGGTCTTTGACCATGGCCTGAGCAGTCTCTGTGGGCGAGCGAACCAAGAGTCCTTTTTTTCTGGGATCGTATGGATTCGGAAAGGTATCGGGCGCGAGGAGACTGAAGATTCCGATTTTCAACCCATTGCTCTCCTTAATGAGATAGGGGTGGAAGAGCGGCTTGCCCGATGATTCATCGATGACATTGGAGGAGACGAAAGGGAAGCTTGCTTTCCTGGACATCTCCGATAGAAACTCTTTTCCCAGAGCGAGATCGTCATCTCCGATAGCCAGGGCATCGTAACCCATGAGATTGAGACTGTCGATGATCAGTTTTGCCTTTTCCGTCGCCATCTTTATCTCTTGTTGAGGAATGGGCCCCGAATATTTCTTAAAGAGAAGATCACCCGCATCGAGGATGAGCAGATCTTTTCCCCCTGTCTCACGAATTTCCTGGATCCATGTAGCCCTTCTGGCCAGACCGCCAAAACGCGTCCTCGGGTCTCAGGTAGGGCAGGGATCAATCTCCCCATTGATATTGTTAGTGTAAAGGATCGTGAGGTTCTTCGGCTGTTTCTGGGCATAGCAGAGATCGTTTTGACTTACCCAAAGAAAGCCTGACATTAAAAGGAGAATCAACAACCTTCTCATCTTTACCTCCTTCAGAAATCCGCCCCCCTCTCCTTTCAGAATTCGCCTTTAAATTCCGCAATCTGCAATCTAATTATTTGTATAGCCCATTCATCCCCCGAAAACAAGGGGTTCCGAAACAATATCAATAGCAAACGATTCGATCATGTCATATCAATGAAGCCTTAGGTGACAACGTCCAGGACATCGTGGACAGAAATAATGTTCACCACATCGTGGATTCGGAACTTTGAGACTATGGATCGAGTGATTCCGTGCCTCAAATCGAATGGCTACTGGCGCTTAAAAGTTAAATTCTTGGACCTGGGTTCCAAGATTATCAAAAAGCTTCTGTCCACGATGTCTTGAACGTTATCACTTAGGCAAAGCTGAAAGTATCTATGTATTTTTATATACTTCCGCTTATACTCATACCCCAATTGAGCCATAATTTTTGGAAAATCCCCTCTAACTCCCCTCGGTTTCGAGTCGTACCGACTTTGCTAAAGGGGAGAACCCATTATTATCCCCCTTTGGAAAAGGGGGATTTAGGGGAATTTTAAAATGAAGCTTAAACCTCTCTAAAGTGGTTTATCCATCAGGGAAATATCTCAAAGAGGTAATTATTTTTCACTCAATTGGGGTCATAGAAATATCAATTTAAGCTTTTTTAAAAGGGGTTTAAATCTTAGAGGAAGATAGTTGCTGCCGGATACGTATTGATTTTGGAGTAATTACAGTGAATGCTTGTGTTAGTTCTGATAAATGCTTTTTGATTGCCGATGAAATAATATCTGCCTTACTTTTTTGGGATATACCTGCCACCCTGACAAGTATAACACCGTGATGAAATCTGCGTTGTCTAAACACCATCTCGCCAAAATCCTTATCCGCCGTTAATAGCAGGGCAGCCTCCATATTTGCCAGATTGAATACAACATCATCAGAAATACCTGGTTCCATTTCAACAATATAGGATACGATATGCCCGTCTTGTCTAAGGCGGGCAACGATTTGGCGGTCTATACTCTCATCAGCGAGAAATTTCATGTGCCTGTCTCAGCAATGGGGTAAACCACATCCGCCTTAAGGGATTCCGCCGCAAATGCCAATGCTGCCCGAATAGATTCACGAGTCAACCTGGGATGAGCATCGAGAATCTGGTCCACAGTTTCACCGGCGGCAAGCTTTTCCAAAATCAGTTCGACAGTGATGCGTGTCCCGGCAATGACTGGCTTGCCCATCATGATCGAAGGGTCTGATACAATCATTTTCTTTTCCATTTTCACACCTCTCAAAATTCTTTTAACTCATTATACTAAAAAATGAAGATTTCTGCTATTGAATTTCATGAGAAATGCTATGTTTCAATACTGACGGAACTGAGCAGAAAGAGCTACCGGCATCCCGTAGCGGGTCTCTGCGTAGGGTCGCTCCGACTTGCGAAAACATTGTCAACGAACATGGGGCTATCTAAGGCATTCCTCGAACAGCAGGGGCTTGTCTCTATTCGCACACTGTGGATTCAGATTCACTATCCGGCTAAGGCGTCCTGAGCCTGTCGAAGGATGATTTCTGCGAACCGCCCATTGCGGACCCGCATGATGGGTGGTATGGTAAGGGACGGCTAATTACCGTCCCTTACCCGATTCGCTACTGATGCCTAATAGCTTTTGATGCAATGTCTTTCATGATTTTGCCATCTTTACTCTTATTCAAATCTCTTAATATTATCCAAAAAGGTGGCTCTTTTTTTAAACACAATTCCTTCAGGAAACCCGGCGGTTCTCGCTTATCAACTTTAATATACAGAACGAAACCTGTGATATAAAATTGACAATAATTTATACCATCAAGCCTTGTTTTATGAGGATCCAACATAGCAGTGACACGCGGGTCACTAAATCTTGCCAATGAAACGGCGTAATCGAACGGTTCACCCGGATCTTCATGGTTGATCATTTCTTTAATAATGTTTTCATGTGGCCCGATTTCTATTTTAGTATAAAATGTTTGCGATGAGATTGAAGCACGCCATAGGACAGATAGAAAGAATAGCTTTAATTGTTTGTAGTCGTATTTATCGATCTTATATGCTGCCTTAGTGTTCCCGCTCTGCATTGCCAGTTCTTCAGAAAAATCCTGAATTAATAGTTTTTGGGCATAGCCATCCCATACGCCAAGATATTTATCACACTTTTCGCATAAAATAGTCTTATCATAAATTCCAGTTGGAGATCGCTTTGGGAACACACCTTTGATGTTTGAATGGATTTCGGGGACCATGTTACCCGACCTTAAGGGTCGGAAAAACCCCTCAGGGATAATGTGGGACTTAATCAGCTTTTTATTTTCTCCGCATAATTTACAGATCATAGTTTATAGCGAACGGGGCTCTTCAGCAGTTGCTGCATTTTGCGCGATCCGCTGCAAGAGCATTGTTATGCGCTATTATCTTTCGAGAACATGTGTCTTATAGAATCCCAGCACTTGTTCCCGGAATTTTTTCAGGCCATTATCAGAAAGCGTTGTTTTGAATCGTGTGTCCTTGTTGGAACATGAAATGGTAAGGTTCTTGCTCGGGTCGGTACTACCACAAGGGAAAACGCTTAACCTAATGTACATAGTCTTTCCTTTACCGTTTTTTGATACAGTCTTCATCATCCACCTCACACCTTAGGTTGTCGAAACACCCGTCATACGCACCTATGCCGGCGCACTGGTCGCCCAGTAGCGGTCGCAGCCCGCCCAGCTTCTTCCAACGAATTGAAGGAGCCATGCCATACCCCATTCCTTCTTCCCAATGGGTTCTCATGGCAGCCTCTCCCTTCGTTGCAGTTCCCACAGGGTCCGCGATGAATCACAGCTTTGTGCTCAGCCGTCCAGTTTTCGTAAACATAATAAGCCATATTGTTCCTCCGTTTTTCGCAAGCCTAACGACACGGATCACTCGTTCACAAAAGGCGAGCCTTTTGTGAATCGAGTGCATTCAAAGGTTCTGCTGATTTATCCATTAATTCTCTTTCAAGTTCTTTGAGTTTCGCAATAAGGTGATTGGTTTCTTCGAGCATTTCAGATGAAGTACGTAGGCATTCTTGAATAGTACCCTTACTGATTTCGAGGAAAACGGGATCATCTGAAAAGTACGCACAAGTCATGCACCCGTGTAGCTTCTGGGTTGCACCGATGGTGGTCTTGATCAAAGCCACCGACTCCGGCAGGCCAGCGTCGGCACTTGCTTCCGGAGCTTCCAGAATGGCTTTCTCGGACACAATTAGCCGGGTCCTAAGTTTTGCGATTAGCTCGTAAAGATCGAGTCTTATTTGGGTCTTGCGTGTAATGGCATCCATCTTCTGACTGTACTTTCGGTTCTTCAAGGAAATAACAAGACTGCTGATGGAACACACGATTGCGACGAGGATCCCTATGTCCTGAATGCTGATGGCGCCGAGTATAGGAGGCATATTGATTTCCCTTCTTTAGCAGAACAGATATTAGACGGAAATAATATATTGTGATATATTATTTCCGTCTATCATTAAGTGTTTGATTGTTGCCTAACCTATTAAAATTAAAATGGTATTTAGGGTGAAAATCATGGATACCCACAATTCCAAATTCACAATGGTTTTGGGGAGGCTTACAGAGGGTGCGTGGAGGAGAGCAGGGTGCCTCCCGGTCGCTTGTCAACATTTACCAGAAAATCTTTCTTTTACTAATGATAAGGCGGAGGCCCCATGAGGCCTCCAGCCTCGGTCTTATTGAGATGGGAAAACATTATCAAAAAAAGACAAGCCGGTCAAGA
Organism: Deltaproteobacteria bacterium; assembly: GCA_016875255.1. The sequence goes on along the minus strand of VGRU01000061.1, from coordinate 4,708 downwards.
GTTTTGGAAGAATCTGCTGCCTTGAGTAATTAGGGCAGTTGGAGTTCCTTGCAGAATGTTCGAACAGGAAGAACTCTGACCCCATTTTTTTCAAAATCTCTATTTCCCTCATGAACCTGATAGAATTTTGGTATTTTTGTCCTATCCATAAAATAAAAGAGGGATGGATTGATTGCTTTTTCTCCGGTTTTGCATTCAACAGCAAATAAGGGTTTTCCATCTTCCAGGACAACAAAGTCCACCTCACGTTTTTCAATGTCCCGGAGAAACCGAAGATCCATCCTATATCCTTCAGTGTCCTCTATGAAATGGCAATATTTCAAGAGTTGAGAAGCAATAAAATTCTCAAATCTCGGGCCTGACTCAGGGACTAATGACCAGTCCCACAGATAGAGTTTCTGCTCCTTCTTTACGGCTCGCACCTTTGGCGAGCCATAAGGGGGTATCCGAAAGCAATAGTACATCCTTTCAAAAATTTTCAGCCAGCGTTCAACAGTTTCATGCGATACCTGAAAAAGTTCTTTAAGATTTTTCACGGATAGAACCGCTCCGACCCGATTTGGAAGTTCCAAGGCAAGAAGTTCCAGCAGACTAATATCTTTAACATTTTCAAGGTCTCTGATATCTTCAGAAACCACCCGACGAGTCCTTTCATTCTGCCATCGCCTCCAGAATTTTTCCTCCCCCTTTAAAAAGGGTTCGGGAAACCCTCCGAATTTAAGCAATCTCCTGAAATCTTCCTTCGAGGGCTCTTTGTTCAATTCTATCAAGGAAAAGGGATGAAGCCGATAATAGTGATATCTTCCCTGTAAAGAATCCCCTCCTCTACTGTAATAATCCAGTCTTGCGGATCCTGTGATGATGAATGACCTTTCTGATTTGTTTGTGTCATAGAATCCTTTTACAAGATTCCGCCATTTTCCGAACTTATGGATTTCATCAAACACAATGCATTTCTCTTTGGACGGTAATTCCCCCCTGAACAATGAAGACCGTGTGGTCACATTATCCCAATTAAGGTAGGCCGGATGTTTTTCGGTGACCTCAGATAAAAAAGTTAAGGCAAAAATGGTCTTTCCCACCTGGCGGGGGCCACCAATGAACACCATTCTGCTTTTAAGATCATTCATGACAGGGTTTTTCAAATATCGTTCGTGTATTCTCATCATGGTTAACTCCATTAGATAGGAAGGGATATTATCCCTCCTTCTTCTGTAAGAGGCTGAATATTTCTATTGCTCCCCGCTATAAATGTAACCTTTTCTGCCTGAGTAAAATAGCTATAACACGATTTTACTCATGAGTAAAGTCGATTCTATACGATTTTATCCGCCCTCACAGGATGCCCGGTTCAGTAGGACGGGGGTTTCATCCATTCATTTAGAGAAAATGCTTTAACTATTGATGGGGTCGAAGAATCCACTGCCTTGAGCGGTTTCCTGGGTGACAATTTCTTTTGCTTTTTTGTATCCTTTGTCAACCATCTCCCGCATTTTATCCGGATCGAAATTGAGAGATGAGTCCATCAACTCTTCGTCGGGTCTGATGGTTGTGATTCCTACGATTCTTTTTCCCTGGAAAGGGTTTTCAAGGCCAGCCAAGAGTTTTCGTATCTGAAGATTGGTCAAGCCAAGTTTTTCTTTGGCGTTGATTTTAATTTGATCAAGATAGCGAATGGCTTCGCTATAAACCGTTGCGATCTTCAGATCGTTGTCCACTATCTCATCGGTCAGGAGTGCGAGCGTCCGTTTCAATATATCCATGGAACTGGTGAATTGTTTTCTGACCGGCTCTCGGTGGCCTGCATCAGGAGAGAGGATGACGGAGATAATATGCGTTGCCCCTTCATCGATCGCCTTGCTGAAAGGAGCAATCTCTTTAACCCCTCCATCCACATACTGCCATTTTCCGATTTTAACAGGAGGCATCATGACAGGAACGCAGGCTGAGGCGAGGATCTTCTTAAGGAGTGTGGGCCTCGAATCCCGGTGTTGATTCCCGTATTCAATCTCACCGGTTTGCATATTGACCACAGTGACGAATATCTCCGTGGAAGAGTGGAGGAGCCTCTCATAACGTCTCTTATCACCGAAGAATTTATGGATGAGTCTCTCGAGGGGTTTGGTGTCGTTGAGGGCATCTGAGAAGAGAAAGGCGAGAAGATCGGGCCGGTCTGTGAGGATATCCTGCCGCTCCACATTCTCATAGAAGTGGATGAGGTTGGCAATGTCCTGACTCGCCACAAGGGGAGCGATCAGAGCGCCCGTGCTCGTGCCCACAACGAGGTCAAAATTGAAACCCAGCTCAACCATCAGGTATTTAACCACTCCTGCAGTGAAGGCACCCTTGGCCCCTCCACCGCTTAAGACCAGGGCCTTTTTATGTGCCATCTTTCCCTCCCTTCAGTTGACCTATGGCCTTTTTCATGCCGGCGAGGATGGCAGAAACCAGTTGACGCTGGACTTCAGTGGAGTTGAAATTACTCCTTTCATAATGATGTTCCGGTTTCTGAAGTTCAAACATGATATCCATTTCAATGAGGTAGCCAAGATTCTTAAGGGGATCGATTCCTTTTAGCTCATCTATCAGTTGATTCATGGTGGCCATTTTTTCAAAAGATGGAAGTTGCGCTGTGAGGAGCTGTTGTTTCGGAGGGTTGTCTCTCAGTTGGCCCCTGACGGTGGTGGTGACCAGGGCGGTCACCCTTTCAAAAAATCCCGCCAGAGGCTCCGGACCGATCTCCGGCGAAGTCTCACACGCGGAGAGGATTAGAAGGATGGATAAAAGAAAAACGATCCTGAAGACAGGGGAAAAGCATTTTCTTGAAATCATGTCTGCCTCCTACCAATCAAAGATGAATGAATATCGATTCAAATTTACTAAACAGGAGCAGGGAAGTCAATGGAAGTCAGGGGTGTTGTCAGGGGTGTAATTCCCATTTCTTACTTTTCAAGGAGTCCAGGGATTGGGGGCGGGGCGTTTATAGCCTTTCTGAGTGGCCAGAAGGTCGAGGTGGAGGGTGGCGAGATCTTCCAGGACCGGATCGATGAGCTCGATATTTCTTGTATCAATCGTCTTAATGTATTGATGGCATTTGTCACAGGCGTCGATTCGATAGGTTTCCTCCCCCTCCGCATAGAAATAATGGGAGGAGTTCTGCTCTTTATTGCCGCAGAAGGCACAGAAAAGCCTGTCGATTCTCCACTGGTACCCGCAAAAAGAGCAGAGGAGAAATCTTTTTCCCTCTGTTTCCTTAAGGAGGCTCAAATGGGGTAGGGAACCGCACACCGGACAGATGCCCTTGAGCCAGGCTTCGGCATTGAGTTCATTGAGAAGCTTTTTCGTCCCCGCTTCAATCGAAGGCCTGATGCTCTCCTGAATGAGGAAGAGCAACACTTTTTTATCCAATCCGAACTCCCCGCCGGCAATCTTCTCTATCTTCTCTTCCTCAAAGCCTCCGGTGAACGCCTTGTTTAAATCGATCTTTTTATGGGTAATGGCCTCCTCGATCTTTTCCACCTGTTGGGCCATGTGAGGGTTTGCTTTTTTCCCGATCTCACACAGGGATCGAAATAGGGCAAGAGAGGCGTTGATATCAAGAGGGAAGTCTTTTTTTTCGAGCAAGGAGAAGCCTTCTTTGGCCAACAGGTCTTTCCACTCTTTTTTAAGAGGGATGGATTTGATCTTCAGGGAGGGTTTGATCTTTTCCTGTTCTTCTCTGATCTTCTGGTAGAAACTCAGAATCTCTTTGTAGCCGGGTCTCTTTTTTTTGAGCTGCTGGATTCGTTTTTTTATATTTTCCATAAAACCTCGAATAAGACGAATGATAGCGAATGGAACGAATCAAATCGTAATTCGTGTTATTCGGTGACATTCGGTTTTTTCATTCGTGTATTTTAAAAAAAAGACGGGCTTGTTTCAGTCAGGAAGTTCGAAACAAGCCCTTACCCCCTAAAGGGTTTTACTTGCCTTTCCCCCTCACCCCCGCCTGCCAAAGAACTTGTTCGGCGGGCAGGCTTTCCCTCTCCCCTGAGAGGAGAGGGCTGAAGGGAGGGAGTAGGATGTTATCCGATCCATTGAAAATCTTTAAGAGGCTTAAAGATCCGTCTGAGAGCAACCTTTCGGGTGATTCCGATCGCATTTTCTGCGACGGCCGTTTTGTGATACTTCTTCGGGTCGTCGATAAGGAGAAAGATGACCCTTACATCATTGGGGTCTGTGAGAGTGGCATTTTTATAGACGCCTTTTACTTCTGCCAGTCTCTTGTTTGCCATGTCGAGCATGGCTTTGCGGTCGCCGAAATGCATGGTTCCGGTCGGGCAAGCTTTGACACAAGCCGGTAACAAGCCTTCCTTAATCCGGTCAAAGCACATGGTGCATTTAGCCATCACGCCTGCCCCTGAAATCCTTGGGATATTATAGGGGCAGGACTCCTTAACCTCTTTGAAATCCTCTGCCTTGATCTTCACCTTCGGGCTGAAAATGATGGCGCCGGTTTTTTCATCATGAATGACCGCCCCTTTCGCCTTTTCGTTTGCCACTACCTCACAGGGTGGAGAGACACAGTGGCGGCACTGATCCGGGAAGAAGTACCAGTTCACCTTTTCGCCGGTTGTCTCGCTGAACCGAACGACTTTCCAGGTATTGGCCGAGAGGTCCGGTGGGTTCTGGTGACTCCCCTGGTTGTATGTTTTTTCTCCGGGTCGCT
>VGRU01000060.1 GCA_016875255.1 Deltaproteobacteria bacterium | reverse complement strand
ATCAAGTCCGGAATGACAAACCGAATAAAACTTATACCTCAGGTATATCAAAACGTTTAACAGCTTTAACCGTTTGAATGTGAACGATGTCCTGAATGTTAATTTAATGAACGATGTCTTGAACGTTATCAGCTAAGGTTTAGAAATTCTTAAACTCAACCTTAACCTCAATTTTCATTATTATGACAACACTCTTTGCCAGCCTCAGGATTGCCCTTCGCGGCCTCATGGTCAATAAGATGCGCTCCAGCCTCACCATGCTCGGAATTATCATCGGCGTGGGCGCTGTGATCGCAATGATCGCCGTGGGGTCAGGGGCAAAGAAGAAGATCGCCGACCAGATTGCGAGCATGGGGTCGAATATCCTCATCGTGCTTTCCGGAAGCTCGACCAGCGGCGGGATGAGGTTCGGAGCGGGGACCGTACCCACACTTACCATCGAGGATTCGAAAGCGATTTTAACGGAGATCCCGGGTGTCAGGCTCGTAGCCCCGCATATCTCCGGAGTCGCTCAGGTGATTTTCGGAAACCAGAACTGGTCCACGCTTGTTTATGGAACAATTCCCGAGCTTCTCGAGATCCGGGAATGGTCACTCCATTCAGGCCGAACCTTCACACAACAGGACCTGGACGGCGCCACCAAAGTCTGTCTCCTCGGAAAGACCGTGACGGATAATCTTTTCGGAGGGATTGACCCGATCGGGCAGATCGTCCGGATCAAAAAAGTTCCGTTTACCGTCATTGGCGTACTAAATCCCAAGGGGCAATCGGCCTGGGGAACGGACCAGGATGACATCATCTTCGTCCCCCTGTCCACAGCACAGAAGAGGCTCTTCGGAATGCAGTTTCCAGGAATGGTGAGGGTGATCACGGTTCAGGCAAGTGAGCCTGAGGTGATGAAGACCGTGGAGGAACAGATCACAGAGCTTCTCCGGCAGAGGCACCGGCTTCAACCCGCCCAGGAGAATGACTTTTCAGTTCGAAACCTGACCGAGGTTGCTTCAAGCGCGGAGGAATCAGCAAGGGTGATGTCTTTGCTCCTGGGTGCCATTGCCTCCATCTCTCTGATCGTTGGCGGGATCGGGATTATGAACATCATGCTCGTATCGGTAACGGAGAGGACGAGAGAGATCGGGATTCGCATCGCCGTGGGTGCAAAGGGAAAGGATATCCTTCTCCAATTCCTCATCGAATCCCTGGTGCTCAGTCTGGTGGGAGGAATACTTGGCATAGGAGTTGGAATTGCTGGGACCCTCATCCTGTCGAGCTTCACCCAGTGGCCCGTTCTCTTTTCAGCACAGGCAATCCTCCTGGCTTTTTTCTTTTCAGGGTCAGTGGGGGTCTTCTTTGGGTTCTATCCGGCGAGGAAAGCCTCTCTGCTCAACCCGATCGAAGCGCTGAGGTATGAATAAAGCCTTGATTTCGGATTTCGGAATGCGGATTTCGGAATTTATAACCAAAAAGAAGAAAACTTTTTCTTTGTTTTTCACTCCGCACTCCGCAATCTGCATTCCGAATTTAATGATATGGCCCTGATCGAATTTTTAATCTTTGTGGCGGTGGGATGCGGCGTGGGATTCCTTGCTGGGCTCTTCGGGGTGGGCGGCGGGTTCATCATGGTTCCCATCCTGATTTTCAGCTATGAACATCTGGGTTTTTCTCCCTCTGTGCTGACTCATATCGCCATCGGCACCAGCCTCTTCGTCGTCCTTTTCGCCTCGATTTCAAGCGCATATCAACATAACAAACAGGGAAACATCAACTGGCGTGCGGTCCTGACGATCGGGTTTTCCAGCGGCCTGACCGCTTTTTTAACCACCTGGCTTGCAGCGGCTTTGAGCGGAAAGCATTTGCAGGTCGCCTTTGCCGTCATTGTTTCGATCGCCGCCGTCCGGATGCTGACGGAAAGTCAGGCTGTAGCTCAGAAGAAGCTGGAACGCTCATCCGAACCAGGCGTCTTTGGTTTGGTCGGGGTGGGGCTGACTGCTGGTATGGTTTCCGCTCTGGCGGGAATCGGGGGAGGTGTTTTTACCATCCCCATCATGTACTACGTCTTAAAGATGCCTCTGAAATTGGCGATCGGGACATCGAGCGCCACAATCATCATTACGGCTCTTTTTTCAGTGGCGGGTTATATTTGGAACGGGATGGGACGGGCGGATTTGCCGAAGTGGAGTCTCGGGTTTGTTGATCTGGAGCGAGGAATAGCCCTCGCCATCGGGACGATCTTTTTAGCAAGAGCAGGGGCTCTTGTCTCATTCAAGACGCACCCATTTCGCCTGCGAAAGTTATTTGCCCTTTTCGTGATCCTCATCGCAGTTTATATCATTTTGAAGTAAACCTCGCAGTTGCATAAACGGCCATGGGTAAACCGCTCTTCAAGGCTTCGAACGGCGATTGATTTGACATGTTAGGGGAATCGGCGGACTTCACCTAAGGTGAACTCCAGCAAGGGTTGGAAATGTATGTGCTGATCGCCTTAAAGGTTCGCCCCGAAGCCTTTACGACCGGTTCACCCATGTCCGTATGACTAAATCTTCTGCAACGTTAAGGTAAACCTTTCCCGAACAGAGATTGCAGGGCATCGTCTTTGGCTTCGCGTATGTGGTCCCGCATGACCCGCTCACAGAGGTCAGGGTCTTTCAACTGAAGGGCGATGATGATTTTGCGGTGGCCTTCCACGGCCCTTTTCCCGCCATCGGGATATTTGAGAGTGTCCTTCCGGTATCGGAGCACAAATTTCCTGATGTCCACCATCAATCGGTGGAGCTGCCTTTTTTCTGCGACCATCGAATGAAGCGTGTCATGGAACCGGGTGTTCCATCTGAACACCTCGTCGATTCTTCTATTTCTCAAGGCCTTTTCGGCCTTCTTGATGAACCCGTTGAGCCGTTCAAGAAGTTGATCGGAGATTCTTTCCGAGACTACTCTCAGAGCGTATCCCTCCAGGACAGATCGGATTTCAAAGAGCTCCTCAACCTCCTCCTTCGAATCTCCGGAGACAAAAAAACCCCTCTTTTTACGGGGTTTGATCAGTCCTTCCGACTCTAATTTATGGAGCGCCTCTCTAACAGGGGTTCGGCTCACCCCTATGGTTTTGGCGAGGTGTTCCTCGGTCAATTTTTCGCCGGGATTCAGACGGCCGGAAAGAATCGCGGTTTTTAAATAATCATAGACCTTTCCCCTAACCGGGAGACCATTGTTGGGGAGGGTTGCTGCAGAGATAGGTTTACGCCGCATGGTATGGACTCGATGGTTTTTTAAGAAGCGATTGAGATTAATCCTCCTCCAGGACCTTGGGTTTCTTCCGAATTAAACTGTAAAGGATCGAAATCACGGCAATGGCGAGGATGACTGCGGCTATAGGACGGAACAAAAATGCGGACAGGTCATAATCCGCCATCCTCATTCCCCGCCTCAGAGAGATTTCGGTGAGGTTTCCAAGGACCAGGCCGATGATCATCGGAGCAATGGGATAGTTGTACTTCTTCATGAAGTAACCGATGACTCCGAAGAAGAACATGATCCAGAGGTCGGTCGGGTCGTTCCGGATTCCATAGGAGCCGATGGCCGCAAAGATGAAGATGCAGGGTCCGAGAATAGAATATCGGATTCTTCTGAAATTGGAAAAGACCTTGGCAACTCCAAGTCCGGCAAAGAGCATGAGGATGTTGGCAAGAAACATCGCGAGGAAAATGGAATACATGAGCTTCGGCTGGTTCATGAAAAGCATGGGGCCGGGCTGAAGGCCGTGGACCAGAAACCCGCCGATGATGACCGCAGTGGTGGCGCTCCCTGGAATTCCAAGGGTAAGAAGAGGGACCATGGCTCCGCCTGTTGCGGCATTGTTCGCTGTTTCAGGACCTGCGATTCCTTCAGGGATTCCTGTTCCGAATTTTTCAGGGTTTTTCGACCAGCGGACTGCTTCGGCATAGCCCACAAAAGCGGCTGTGGTAGCTCCAACGCCAGGGAGAATTCCAATCCATGTTCCGATCAAGGCAGATCGGATGACAAGCCACTTCATTCTGAAAATTTCTTTTATCCGGGGCAGTTTGGTCGAAATCTTTGAAAGAAATACCTCCTTTTTATCACTCCGGCTCTCCGCCCGGGCAAGGATCTCACCCACGGCAAAGGCCCCGATAATGGCAGGAATGAAATTGATTCCTCCAATCAGGGCCTTTCCCCCGAATGTGAAACGGGGATCAGAGGTCATCGGATCAATTCCAATCGTAGCCATCAGAAGCCCGAAAACCCCAGCAATGGTCGCCTTCTTCAGCCCCTTTCCTCCCAGGGAAGAAATAAGGGTTAACGCAGTAATGGCAAGGGCAAAGTATTCAGGCTGAGAAAAGGTGAGGGCGACGCTGGCCAGAAACGGGGAAATAAATGTCATAACGACCACACTGAAAAGGCCCCCAAGGCAAGAACATATGATTGCATAACCAAGAGCCTGGGCAGCCTGTCCCTTTTTTGCCATCTCATAGCCGTCAAAGACCGTGGCTGAGGCTTCCGGAGCTCCGGGGACATTGAAGAGGATAGCCGAGATAGACCCTCCATAGGTCCCCCCGCAGTAAACGGCCGAGAGCAATGCAAGACCATTGATCGGGGTCATGGCAAACGTGAAGGGAATGAGGAGAGCTGTCCCCATCGTAGAGTTAAGTCCGGGCACAGAGCCCAGTGTTACCCCAAGGAGAACCCCGCCCCAAATCATCAGAAGTGTGACTGGATTAAATATGCTCTGTATCGCTCCCAACCAGACATCTACCATGACAATGTTCTCCTCTTTTTAATAAAAAATATGGCTGAATTCGAGAAAAATCCCTACGCCTCTCGGCAGGGGAACGTACATTGCTTTCGTAAAGGCCCAGACGATCAGAGCGGTTATCCCGACCGAAATGCCGAGCATCCAGATCTTTTTCCTCTCTCCCAAAAGGACCATAAAAGCAATGAGGAAGAAGGGGGTGAGGGCGGTGAAACCAACAATTTTCATTAGAAAGAAATAGAGGACGATAAAGCCAACGGCAAGGAGAAGCCTCACCTTTCCGCCATCGAATTTCGATTCTTCCTTGTTCTCCGGAGTCCCCTTTTTTCTTTCCCGGATTGCATCCACGGCCACCAGAAAGCTCAGAACCATGAGACAGATAAGGAGAAACTTGGGCCAGTAGGCCGGCCCAAGTTTTCCATAAATCTCATGTCCCTCGAATTTCATCGATTCAAAATAGAGATAAAGGGAGCCTAAGAAAACAACTGCGCTGATGAGAATTTCCCCTTTAAACATAAATTCACTCCCAAATAGGATAGGGTAGCCGCTCCGGTATTTACCGGAGCGGCTACCAAGATTTATTATTCACGTCACAGTTGCGTAAAAATTACATGAAAAGGGAGGCGGGTGTGCTGGAAAAACTTTACAGCGGCACCTTTAAACGTTTGGCTACGCTGTTTTCAAGCAAAACCCAAAGGCCACATCAGGTTACATCGTATGTTTCCCATAAAATATAAAAATAATCCGCAATTGTAAAGGTTTGTAAGCACACTTGCCTCACTTTTTATCAACGTTAAGGTTCACACATCATTTGAATCTATTTCTTTTTCAGATATCCGAGTTCATCAAAGATCGCTCTGTAATTGACATACTCCTCATCCCAGAATTTTCCGTATTCTTCAGGTCCCTTCCAGCCTGGCCGGAGGTCGAGAAGGTTTGCCTTTTCAATGGCTTTATAGGAGGGATCCTGTGAACACTTTTTGAGAACATCAGAAAGATAGTTGATGATCTCCTGGGGCGTTCCCTTCTTTACACAGAGTCCTCTCCAACGGCCCATAGTGATGTCATAGCCCAACTCCCTTGCCGTGGGAACATCGGGAAATTTATCCAGTCTCTTTTCGGTGAAGGCGATCAGAGGACGAAGCCTTTTGGCTTCAATGAGCGACATGATGACACCCGGCTCTTCATGGAGGAGATCGATATGGCCTCCGAGAACGGCGGCATGGGTCTCGGGTGCGGCATCAAAGGGAATGTACTTCACTTTGATGCCGGCTTTTTTTGCAAAGAGCATGATGATCACTTCATCCGGACTTGCGGCTGTTGTTCCGGTAAACTGCAATTTACCCGGGTTTTCCTTTGCATACTTAATGACATCCTGAATCGTCTTAAATGGACTCTCAGCCCTCACATAGAAAACGCTCTGATCCTGCTGAACATTACAAAGAGGGACAAACTCTTTATAATTCTCGCGACCGAAAACGGTATTGATGAGCTGTTCAGGGCTGAAGTTATAGATGGTGTAGCCATCGGCGGGTTGTGAAAGAACGTAAGTGGATGCCTTGACCCCTGCTCCACCGGTAAGGTTGGTAACATTAATAGGGACTTTAAGTTGCGATCTTGCAGGCATCATTAAACTTCTCACAAAGATGTCGCTTCCACCGCCAGCACCATACTGGACGACCACCTCAATCGCCCGTGTGGGGTAGTCCTTCGGTTTAGGCGCCTGGCTCCATACCAAACCAGCAAATAAAATGGTGAGACCCGTGACCAGTAACAGTGTAAAAATTCGCTTCTTCATGACCTTCCTCCTTTCATAGTAAATGGATTTTATTGCCCTGTCAGATAATTCAGCGCTTCATGGACCCCTCCTGTTGAGTGGGGAACCTTTGCCAAGTCGAGGCCCATTTCAACCCCGCAAAGGGTCCCGGCAAGCATCAGGTCATTGAAGTCGCCGAGATGTCCGATTCGAAATATCTTTCCCTTCAGTTTTCCGAGACCTGTGCCAAGCGACATATTGAACTTTTTCAGGATGACCTCACGAAGCTCATCGGCATTGTATCCGTCCGGCATTAAGACCGCTGTGAGGGAAGGGCTGTATTCTTCAGGGTTTGAACAGAGGATTTCCAGCCCCCATGCCCGGACAGCCCGTCGTGTGGCTTCTGCGAAACGGCGATGACGGTTAAAGACATTTTCAAGCCCTTCTTCAAACAACATCCGAAGAGATTCCCGGAGGCCGTAAAGAAGATTGGTGGCGGGAGTATAAGGAAAAAAGCCGGATTGATTATCTGAAATCATGGCCTCCCAGTCCCAGAACGATTTCGGGAATCTTGCCTGTTTCGTAGCTTTCAGGGCTTTGTCGCTGATGGCATTAAGTCCGAGGCCAGGAGGAAGCATCAAGCCTTTCTGAGAACAGCCAACTGTGACATCCACACCCCACTCATCATGCCGGTAATCGATCGATGCCAGGGAGGAGATCGTATCAACCATCAAGAGCGCTGGATGTCCGGCGCGATCGATGGCTTTGCGCACCTCTGCCACACGGCTGGTCACACCCGTGGAGGTTTCATTATGGACGATTGCCACCGCCTTGATGACATGGTTACGATCTTTGGAGAGTTTTTCCTCAACGGCAGAAGGATCAACGCCATGTCGCCAATCCCCGGGGACAAAATCGACGTCGAACCCGAGTTTCACTGCCATGTTGCGCCAGAGGGTTGCAAAGTGACCTGTCTCGAACATCAATACTTTATCTCCCGGAGATAAGGTATTGACCAGCGCCGCCTCCCAAGCTCCGGTCCCGGAAGAGGGAAAGATAACTGCTTTCCCTGAGGTTTTGAAAATCTTTTTAAGCCCCTGGAGCGCTTCATGGGCAAGATTCGCAAATTCGGGCCCCCGGTGGTCAATGGTGGGCTGGGCCATGGCCCTGAGAACGCGGTCTGGCACATTGGTCGGCCCCGGGATCTGAAGAAAATGTCTGCCGCTTTGATAAGGTCTATAAGTCATATAAGTCCTATAAGACTTATGATTTTTTCCAGGGCTTGCCGCTGAGGCGATATCCTTCCTCACCCTTTATGGCTTTTATGATCCAGTCAGCCTTGGCACGGGCTTCCATCTTCTTTTCGGTTGTGATCATAAGCTTCGAGCCAAACTTCTCCGCGCAGAATTGAGTTAAGGCTCCCAGGACCTTGGTGCTCCCTGTTACAGGCAGGGCAGGCCAGAAATAGGTTGAAACCCCCATGGCCACTGTCCACATCGCCTCGGTCACCTCTGAACTGCGATTGGCCTCGGGATAACAGGCTGCTATCGGATACTCTTTCAATTCTTTTTTCCCTGTTCTGGTCATTTCCAGCAGGAAATCGGTTAGAGCGCCGTCTCCTCCTCCAATATCAATGACAGAGGGGACCTCCTTTCCGAGCGAAGAAAGGATATCCGATAAGCCTTTGCCGCAGTATTTTTCCTTCAACGTGGGATTTAGAAGTCCGTATTTTCCAAGGGCAACGCTTGCCTCGCCCTTTGAGATGCAAAGAATATCATTTTTCAAGAACTCCTGCGCCATCGTTGTGATTTCTTGATCCTGAGTATATTTGACATTGTTGCTTCCGGCCAGAATCACAATCCCCTTCAGAAGGCCTTTTTGGAGACCAGCGGCAATTTTTTTCACATCCACGCTATCCCGGGAGAAACCCATGGTAGCGTATTCTTTCATTTCCGGAATGTCTCTGGGAATGGTGCGGCGGAAGTCAAAAGATTTTTTAGCCTTCTCAACGATCCCCCTTGCAAACCGGTTGATGTCTTTCTCCTTCTTCAAAACCTCTGTCAGGATGATAGGCACCTCAAATTCTTTGGCTACTCGAACCAAGGAGGGATTAACGGATTGATCCCCCATCACAATGAGATCAACAGCTCCAGTCATCAGGGGAATCTCTTGCGATCCGTAATTGGTTGCGATGGGAAAGCTGAACGGGGGCATCAATGGTTCCGTACATACGCCCATCACGTGGACTCCCTGTTTTTTTGCAGCTTCGGCTATTTTTTGCTTCAAAATGGGGGAAAAGTAACCATAGATGAGGAGGTTGGGCCCTTTCTTCTTCAGTCCGCCCAGATTGACTTCAATCTTTGTGGGAACGGTTTCACCAAAGGCCGACGTTTTTAAGCTTCCGTAGAGCCATTGTGCCATGCAACCTAAAAGAGAGGATTTGAATGTCCAGAGGAGGATTTCCTCAACATCCGTTATCCCTCCTTCTAACTTCTGAGAGGCTTTGAACAGGTCCCTCGCCATTCCTTCCGGAGCAATTCCCATCTCTTCCCAGCCCCGCATCAGAGGTTTTGGAAAATCTTTTTTCGCCGCTGACCCGCCGTTTCGGAAGAGGCCCTGGATTTCTTTTAAGAGTTGATCTGTTTTGGCCTTATTCTGGGGTTTGATTTCTCCAGCCTCAATCCCCCCTGCGAAATCGCTTAACCGGTTGAGATAGGTCATCGTTCCTTTCATGACCAACCTTAATAAAGATTGAATGGCAAGGAGGTCTTTATCCTTTCCGCAGACGCCCACCTTATTCGAATCCCTGAAGGGATGGCTGATGCAGGGTCCCTGAAGGCAGTCGCGGCAGCTCAAACCCGTTTCACAGAAGCCGCACTCCGGCAGCTGTCCTTCATAACGGTCCCATACCAGAGGAATCTCGCTATCAGCAGCTTTAAGCAGAAAATACTCGACTGCGTTATCAATCGTCTTCTTCTGAATGAATTCCATTTCTAACTCCTTTCTATCTTAAAGGGATAAAACCCAACATTCCATTATTCTAACTAATACAAATGCAATTCATTTTTTGTCATTACTAATGCAAGCGCAATAAATAATTTAACTTGTAGGGCAAGGCTTAAGCCTTGCTTTAAGCAACCCTAAAGGGTTGCCCTACAAAATATTTAATGCGTTTGTATTAAATTCGAGATTCCGAAATCCTTAGATCCTGAACTTGCTTCAGGACCTGGTTCGGAATGACAGCCTTTTTCATGTCATGCTTCTGAACTCGTTTCAGCATCTTATTTAATGCGTTTGTATTAAAATACTTTTGTCCGATAATCCTTGCGATCCTCCAGTTTCAAAGCCTGAGTAGGGCATACCTCCGCACAGATGGGATAGCCCATGTTCCGGCAGCGATCGCACTTGATCGCCACCTTCATCGAAGGGGAGGGGTTGATGATTCCGAAGGGGCAGGTCATCACACACATCCAGCAGGCGATGCAGGTTGGCTCATGGACATAGACCAGCCCTGTCTCAGGGTCTCTGCGCATGGTTCCGTTGGGGCACGCCTCAATGCAGGGCGCTTCATCGCAGTGCCGGCACTGGAGGGCGAACTGTTTTCCTTCGACATAAACCCGCGGCACGGGTTGAGGCTCTTCATGGATGGCCTGACAGAGCTCTTTTGAGGTGGATGAAATTTCCGTCCCACACCAGAGCTCGCATTGATGACATCCCGTGCATTTGCTTTTATCAACCATTAGAATCTTCACAACGTCATCCTCCCAATCGCATAAAATCTATCCAAAGATATTTGAAATTTCTTGGACTCGTCATCCTAAACTTGTTTCAGGATCTGTGTTTCAACGCAAAACGAGATGCCGAATCAAGTTCGGCATGACACCTTTTTGTTGTTTTAATTTTGAGGTTTGAGGATCGCGTCTTCGCCGCCAAAGGTTGGGCGAAAAATATTAGTCATAGCCTTTGCCTCAAGCAAAGCGTTCCTCAAGGCCCTTTGGGCCGCTCTTCTACCTCTTCCTTCTTTTACAACATCGTATCCATGATCTCCTTGTATTCGGTCTCCGTGAATCGGTCCGCATTTCTCCTGATCAATGGCAGAATGTTCATGAAATTGATATCCCGGCTCATTAAGATCGAAATATAATCGGAAACATCGATCCTCTTCTTCAATAGAATAAAGAAGAGCCCGGCCTTCTGCGTCTGGCCCACCAGGATGGCTCCCACCAGGCGGCCGTTCTTTAGAATCAATTTTTTATAGGTGTCTTTGGTCCTTCTTTTGATTTCCTGAAACGCCTCTCCTCCTTCACAACTCGAACAGGTCTCGGCTTGAGTTAATCCCATCGAGATGGCAGGAACGCCGATAAAATTTCCGATGGAATTCCTCCGGAAGGACCCTTCGTAGAGAGCTTCACGGCCAGCCATATTCAAACCGGCGAAACGGCCCTGTTCCACAGCGCAAGGCCAGATGGCGTTGATCCAACTCGAGTCCCGCGTGATATCATAAGTTTCGGTTACATCGCCGGCAGCATAAATGTCCGGCACACTGGTCATCATCCGGCCATTGACCTTGATGCCTCCCAGAGAGCCTATCTCTATTCCTGCTGTCTGGGCAAGTCCAATGGCAGGCCTGACACCGACGGCGACCACGGCCATATCACACTCGATTTCCCTGGAATCCGTGACAACGCTTTTTACATGGCCATTTCCGGTAAACTGGATAGCCTTTTCTCCGGTGATCGTTTTAATACCGAGGTCTTCGATCCTTTTCCGGATAATGGAGGCGGCCTCTTCATCAAAGACCGTGGGCAGGACATGCCCTAATTGTTCGAGCAGGGTCACTTCCATTCCTCTTCTCTTGAGGCTGATGCATGATTCGACGCCAACGCTTCCGGCTCCGATGACCACCGCTTTTTTGCCTTTGAGATTGTAGATCCTTTCCGCATCGGCCATGGTCTTCAGGGGTGAGACGCCTTCCTTATCGATCCCCGGGATGGGAGGAATAATAGGATTTCCTCCCGTGGCTAAAAGAACCTTGTCGAAAGAGTGGGCGTCCCCGTTTTGAGTCTGGACCGTTTTGGAATTGGGTGAGATTTGTTGTACCCTTACACCCAGATGAGGGACGACCCTGGTCTGCTCAAAGAAATCTGCGGATCTGAAGTTTAAGAGAGGTTTTGAAAGCTCTTCGGCAATATAATAAGGGAGAAGAACCCTTGAAAAGAGGGGAGTGGCCTCATCGCTGAACAGGTCGATCGGTGAATCACGATCAATGGATCGGATGGCCTCTATCGCACTGATCGCCGCCGCACTCCCTCCGATGATGACATATCGCATTCTTGCCTCCTTCTATGAATTGGAAAAAATCCGAAATCCGAATATCGGGCGAAGCGTCCGTCTCGGACCAATCCGAAACAAATCCAAAATCCGAATGATCAAATTTTCAAAACCTCTTTTATTCATAAGTTTAGAATTTTGGTTATTCGAAATCGTTTCGAATTTCGAATTTCGTGCTTCGAATTTATGGGTCTGTTAGTACAAACTATGCACCATATATAAAGGTAACAATTCCTTGAACAACTTGATTCCACGGGTCAGATTGTAGTTGCCGCAGGTGCAGCATTTGGACATCTCCAGACATGCGTCTTCAACTGTTCTTCTTCCCCGCTTCACGTCCCGGACCATTTTGTAGACCAGATCCGCAGCAATCATGGCGTGGCCGCACATCGTGGTGGTCTTGAGAATCTCAAAGTGAGGCAACTTCTCCGTCTGTCCCCATGTTCCCAGGGAATATTCAATGGTATGGATGCGGCCCAGCCCGGCCTCCTCCATACATTGCTGAACGATGTCGCTGACCCCCGAGATGATGATCGAAATGCCGGGTTTATTTGCCTTCAAGTCCTTCAGCAACGAAACGATCTTCTCCCGGTTGTCAAAGGTGCACTGGACGATCGTGCTATCGGTCATATTGCCCAGGATGACATCCATCGTGGTGTTATAAATGTTGCCCGTCTTCATATCGCCCAGGTTGATCGGGCCATTCTTATAACAGATGCTTAAAAACTTCTGGGTTTTCGGGGACGAGCCCGCCTTATTGATACCGGTTGCCGGGCACCCCAACACCACGAAGTCGTCTTTTAGATCGTCAAAGTTTCCCCTTCGGTGCAGACTGTGGGTCATCTCTTCCTCCCTTTAATCCCCCGTGCCCTATTCGTTGGAGGGCTGGATACAAACCTCTTCATTTGTAAATCGTAGAAATTCGAATATCGAAGCACGAAATTCGAAACAAACCCGAATTTCAAATGTTCCAAATTCAAAACATCACACCGGAAAGAATAGGTTTGGGTCATTTGAAATTTGAATTTTGGTCATTGTTTCGGATTTCGACATTCGAATTTCGGATTTTCAATGCAATTGCTATTGATCCTCATAAAACTTAAAGGCTGGCTCCCCCAGGCCCATATTATTTTTGGTATTGATCGAGTGCCAGATCCCGAGTCTTTCCAGTACCGGTTTGACCGGAATCTCTCCCTCCGGCGGAACCTTGGTAATCACTTCGACCGTGAAGACCGTGTCCACTTTTTTTGCAACCTCCTGAAGGACCTTCAAGGCTTGGGGAAGTTTTTCCAGCTTACACTTGCCCTCGATAATGGCAGAGGTCGCTTTCTCATTCAGAACATCGTCTCTCAGTTTGCCGGTGGTTTTATCGGACATGAAATGGGTGACCGGATTTTCTGCGGCCAGTTCATAGCCGATATTTGCGGCCATCAGAGCCATGGCCACCCTCTCGACATCCCTGAAGTAGGAGCCGATGCCGGGTCTCCCCAGCTCAATCCCCACGCCTACCTCCCCTGGGAGGAACCGGCCTGAAACATCATTCGTCTTCATCTCCTCGGTCCCGCGGCCCGGGACCTGAGAGCCCTTAAATTCGATCAGGGGATTGCTTAAAATGCCCCGAACCTCCCGTGGCCAGACCATTTCGGGCTGGAAAAGGGCTTTGACAGGACATATATTCGCCCGGAGACAGACGCCACAATCCGTGCATCGCTCCTGGTCGATTTCAATATAAATCCTCCCTGGAATAAGTTCGTGTTTCTTAAAGGTTTGAATTCTTCCCATGGGGCAAAAAGGAAAGCATCTTTTGCAGGCGATACATTTATCCTGGTCGGCTTTCATAAAATCTCTCCCTTTAATTGTATACAAATTTGACAAAACAGGCAGACAGTAAAAGATACTTATAACATCTTTTTGAGAATGTCAAGAAAAAACATACGATATTAATAGATTTGTAATTACAAATAGTTACAATCTTATTTCGTTTTTTTATAAGGTATGTGCTGGTGAGATTCATCAAATTCCATCCGATGTCCAAAAAAAGCAAATTGGATACAAATTTTGGGTATCCCCCTTGACCGGAGTCATCTCATAGGTGTATATTTCACCTAAATTGAATGATTCTTTGTATAGCGGGACAGGAATGTCCCGCCTATCGATAGACGGGGTTTTCTAACCCCGTCTGCGAAGGCCGGGGCAGGAGCAACAACCTTTCTCCTTATGAATATAAAATCGCTCCATTTAGGTTTCAGATAGAAAGCTTGGTGGTTCGATTTCTTTTTAAAGAGATTTAAAGATGGCATTTCGAGTGATCGTGGACGGTGAAAAATGCAAAGGCTGTGAAGACTGCCTGGAGGTCTGTACGGTAAATGTGTTTGAGATGAAAGAAGGCAAATCGGTGGTTGTTCACGAGGAAGATTGCATTGGATGCAGGAGTTGTGCTGACGTCTGTAAAGAAAAGGCAATTCAAGTGGAGGAAATACAGCCCGAGATGTCCGAAGTAGCCCGCCTGCTTTTGAGTGATATACTGAGCGATTAAAAAATTCTGCGGAGGACCTTTTTCCAGCTTTCGGTTTCGAGAAAACTTCCTGAAACATTTTCTAAAAGGTTTAAGAAAACAGAGCAGGGCATTGCCAGGGTGAGAATATCCTTCTCAACCATGGGCCTTGCCGAGACATCGAACATCCCGAGAACGGCACGGGGTTGGTCCCTTACTGCCTCCTTGAGAGGATAGGTCAGAATGACTCCACACCCGGAACCAAATGGCGCGTAAACAGCGTCCGTCCGTTCAAGGGCATAATTGGTCAGAGTAAAGAGGCCGGAAAGGGTATCCGGCGAAGCGAAAAAAACAACGACCTCCGGGTCTATGCCACTTTGAAATTGCTCGATAGGCTTAAAGACACAATAGGTTGCGGGCGCTCGTCTGGGTATCATTCTGGCAAAATATTCTCTCGCACGCTCCGGTGTCTTGATATAACGCTCTCCCTCCATCTCGCCCGGAATCCCGCAGGAGAGGAAGTATTCGATGTTCGGCCGGGGCGATTCAAAAAATCCCATGTAGTAGGCGCCTCCGGGGCAGCCGAAATGGGTTTTATCGAAGTAGACAGTTTTTCCTTTCTTCCTTGCATTCTGAAGCAGGCCGATCATACAACCCTGTATTCCCTCTTTCGGGGTGATGCCTTCAGGTTTATCATTTATGTAATAGACTCCGAGTGGTGATTCTGTTAATCCAAGGACCTCTTGAAATGAATTCCATTTTTCTGCTGAAAAGAAAGTCATTTCTCACCTCCCCTTGTGGTTTCTTTCACCTTAAAGTTTAATGAAAATGAAGAGTGAAGTCAATTTATGAAAGCTTGAAATTGAATCGAAAATATTCCAGAATTAATTTAGAGCATGTTTGTAAAATCTTTTTACCCCGTTAGAAAGCCCCGCAGCTCTGCTGCGGGGATGGTGGTTGTTTCCTTTTCAGCGAACACGGGGTTTAACCCGCTGCGCCAGCGCTTGCGCGGCGAGTGCCCCGTGTGAGCTTTCCCGTTAGAAAGTTGAAAACTTTCTAACGGGGTTTACTGTCATGCCGGACTTGAGGAGCCTGCCCCGTGCTTGATACGGGGGCATCCAGTCCCGCCTTTGGCGGGATTGAAAAGACTGGATTCCGGCTTTCGCCGGAATGACAACCTTTTTCGAAACTG
>VGRU01000059.1 GCA_016875255.1 Deltaproteobacteria bacterium | reverse complement strand
CTCAACTCCAGGGTCACAATCCGGTAGAAATCATCCTCTCTACCGCAAAAGAAGCCTTGGCAGCCCGGTCAACCGACGAGATCTTAAATTGCCAGCTTATTCTTTTTTCAAAGAGCTAAAGTGTTACAAAAAATCTAAGATCTAAAATCTCAAATCTGGAATTTTAGCCCTGAACGACTTCGTATCCTGCGTCGGTGATGGTCTTCTCAATTTGTTCAGAAGCCACCGGCTTTGTATTATCAAACCGGATTTCCCCTTTCGAAAGATCCACCTGAACATTTTTGATCCCATCCAGTTGATTGAGCGCCTTTGTCACCGACATCACACAATGCTGACAACTCATTCCCTTCACCCTCAAAACAGAACCCATCTTCCTCCTCCTCTCCTACCTTTCCTTAATCTCTACTAATCTCTTAACCCCACGTCGAATAGAAGGGGAATTATTTTCCTTACTCCTTACTGCCTTCTGAAATCACGCCCAGTCGATATATCGCGCGATGGCCTTTTGAAAATCTCTTATTGCATCTTCCCGTTTCATACCGCGTTCTTCCTTGCTTTTGCTGAGACATTCCTCCATGTAGGTGTGGATGATGGTCATGCTCGCCTTCTTTAGGGCCGCCGTTGCCGCGGCAACCTGGGTCAGGATCTCTGGACAAGAAACCCCCTCTTCCACCATCCGCTGGATTCCCCGCAGCTGGCCTTCGATACGCCTCAACCTCATTAAAACGTCTTTTTTTTGTCGCTCCATTTCCACTTGGCGGTCTCCCTTTCATTGTTCGCGAAATTATTCCAGAACCAATGAGTTGGCAACCAAATTAGTCAAAAACTCCACTTTGACCTCAGTCTTGTACCGATCATTAAGAAACTTCAATTGGGTATGGCAGTTTTCACAGCCTGTGGCGACGATGGTTGCGCCGGTGTCTCTTATCTGATTAACCTTTGCCTTTCCAGTTTCTTCTCTGAATGGCTCATTTTCCAAGGCCACCAGCCCTCCCCCTCCGCCACAGCAAATATTATATTCTCTGTTTGGGGTCATCTCTGCGAAATTCGAAGTCAACTGATGCAGCACATATCGAGGCTCTTCAATAACGCCACTGTTTCGAGCAGACTGGCAGGGATCATGGTAAGTAATGAGTCCTTTGATTCGGTCCCTTTCGACCCTGATTCTACCTTCCCCGAGATATCTCGCCATCACTTCGGCAATATGTGAAACCTTGAAGGGTTGCTCTCCCACAAGATGTTTCATGACCCGATAGGCTGTTCCGCATTCGCAGATGGTGACCTCCTTCACCTTCAAACGGATGGCCTCATTGATGATTCGCTTGGCGATCATCTGCGTTTTGATCGGATCTCCAACAAAGGCACCGAAGTTGACCGCTTCAAAGAAGCTCAGCGTCCAGTTCTCTCTAGCTGCATTGAGAATCGAAGCCGTTGGAATGATAGAATGGGCTCCTGCCAAGGCCACGTAAAGGATATTCGCTCCCTCCACATCTAAAGGGATGACCTGGTCAGATTCTCCCTTCCATTTCGAAATGACTTCCTTTTCAAGATTCTTGATCCCCTGGACAAACGACGCTTTGTAAAGATCGATATTTTTCCCCTTCTCAATAGAAGCATCCGCCAGCATGGACAGTTCTTCGGGGGCACTTTCATTCCCAATCAAGAGCAGCTTGGCAATTGACTGAATCGCCTGTGTATCAATGCCAAAGGGACAGACCATCATGCATCTCCGACAGCCCGTACACGTGTAAGCAGCATCATAGAGTTGCCTCATTGTGTCATCATCGATTTCCTTGCTCTTTCCCAAGAAAGGGAAGAGTTTGCCGATCCATTTGAAATTGCGTTTATAGATCTTTCTGACGACCTCGGCCCGCCAGACGGGAGTATACTCCGCCTTTGGAGACGATGCATAGGCAAAGCAGGCGTCTCTACAGATGCCGCATCGCGTGCAGACATCCAAATAGTACCGCATGGGTCTATCCAGTTTCGACCGGAAAAGAGCCAGCAGTTTTTCCTTCTTTTCTTTCTCCATGGCAGCTTGCCTTTTGACACTCCTTTTCTTACTTCATCCTTTTTATCAAGAACCGGATGAGTCCAGGCTCTTGGTCCGTCTTCAAAATCTCATTGCCGCTCGTCCGAGCCCAGGCTGGAAAATCAGAAAGAGCCCCAGGATCAGTGGTGACGGCCTCCAAAACCTGACCTACCTCTATTTCCTTGATTCCTTTGCTGACTTTGATCACAGGCTGTGGGCAGGGCAATCCCTTTAAATCCATCGTCTTGATCACTTTGATTTCGTCGCTCATAATCTCCTCCTTTTTTTATCTCTTATCTTCGCCTCGCCAGGTTGGCCGGAAATGTAGCAATCACATGAACCAACTTGCTGAAGGGAAAAAAGATGAAGACAAGGTTGGCAAACAGGACATGAAAGACCAGAGCCCATTTGGTAGATGAAGCAGCCAGGGCTTCGGGGAAAGCGGGTCGCAAACTCAGTAGACTTTGAAGGTAGGCCCGGTAATCTCCTACATGAATACCTCCGACAAAGCGCATCAGGTTTCCCATAACAACGGTCAGAATGAGCAGAACGAGAAGGATGTAATCTTCAGGGACCGACACCTCCTTGAAGGGAAAGTTCAATCGGCGAAGGAGATAATAGAGGAGCCCTACCATCAGAACGACCCCCATGAAACCTCCGCTCCAGGAAGCAAACCGGTCCATGCCTTTAGATCCCAGCAGCTCTACCAAAGGCGTAAACTCCTGGAAGAGCCTCAGATGGCCAACAAAGGCACCCATCAGGCCGAAATGAAAAAGAATGGTGAAAACCCACATCCACCGATCAAACTTGATCCCCTCTGGGAAAACAAAGGCGTCTTCCGCAACTTTAAACAACCTCTCCCCAGTGGTGTGAGGTTTTGGGAAGTAACCTGTCTTGATGCGGGTCTTCGGCGCACTCAACCATTGGAATATCTGGTAGGCCATGCCTATGAAGAATACCGCCACAGCCACATAGACCATCACTCCGGCCACAAGATAGGAAAACCAATCCATTTCCGCCTACCCCTTCATCCCTCATTTTCCGCTTAAATGAAAAGTTGAACTTTACTGTTTTTGGCCTGTTCTAAGAATGTTGCGACACCAACATATTCCAGGTTCGGGTAGTCAATAAATTCTTCTTTCTTGAATCCCATCAAACCCATAGACATCTCACAAATATAAATCTTCACACCGAGTTCCGCCGCCATTTCAAACATTTCATCTAAAGAAGCCACATTCTTCTTCTTCATCAGAGATTTCATCATCGCAGTCCCCATTCCCGCCATGTTCATGTTTGACAATTTGATTGCATTTCGGCCCTTGGGGAGCATGAAGCCGAACATCTTCCCCATGAGGTCCTTCCCACCCGCCTTCTTTTTAGAATCTCTAAGAACCGGCGTTCCCCAGAAAGTGAAGAACATCACGGCTTCCATGCCCATGGCCACGGCTCCCGTGGCAATGACGAAGGCAGCCAAAACTTTGTCCAGATCTCCACTAAACACGATGATGGAGACCTTGTCTTCAGCTCCGGGCTTGATATTCTCGACCTGCTTCTTGAGCTCTGCAATCTGCTTCGCCAGGTCCGCTTCTATCGTCGTCTCCTTCCTTGAATCTCCTGCTCTTTGCAGCGTCACTTCACCCATAAGCAATCCTCCTTTTTTTATATTATACTATACCCCCCTATGGTACAAATCGATCTTAACTACCTTCCCCCTTTTTGTCAAGAGCGAAATTTAAGAAATTTAAGATTTCTGAAGAAGTTAGAAAATCTCTGATTACACGAATTACCAAACGATCAGATAGATTAGAAAACTATTGAAATTAAATATAAATCTATCCAATCCCCCTTTGAAATCCCAGCCTGCGCCTGCCTGCCGGTAGGCAGGGTAGGCTGGTGAGTAACCGGGAGAGCGTGAAGGAGTTCTTGAGAGCTCAATTCATTTTTTTCTTAGGATAGGTTCGGAATAATAGACGGTAACCAGTTCGTTGCTGTGGTCGGTGTCGGTTTGGATTCCGATGGCAAGAACACCGGGGAATTCTGTTCCGAAAGCTGTTTTGAAATCTTTTTGGATATTCCTCGTTTCATAGACCCACTGCCCTGCCCTTCCATCTCCGGATTCAAGGACAAAGACTTTACAATCCTTCTCCCAGGGATGATCATAGACATGGCCTTTAGGAAGACGAGTCGCCCAGATGTATTCGATTTTCAATCCCACGGGTCCTCCCCTTCCAAAATGTTACTGAAAAAATGTTTTGAAATTGAATGCCCGATGTAAGATAATAAAGAACAATCTAAAAATAAGGTTTTTGGGGAATGAAAGACGCATTCGTTGTTATCCATGGACATTTCTACCAGCCTCCGAGGGAGAACCCGTGGCTGGAGGCCATTGAGCGTGAGGAGAGCGCTCATCCTTTTCATGACTGGAATGAGCGGATCACCTTAGAATGTTACCGGCCCAATGGCTATGCGCGGATCGTTGATGGTCAGGGAAAGATCCTCGATATCGTCAACAACTATTCCTATCTCAGTTTTAATTTCGGTTCCACGCTTCTTTCCTGGATTGAGAGGAAGAGGCCGCTCATCTATCAGAAGATCCTTGAAGCGGACCGGGAGAGCCTCAGGCGGTTGGGGCACGGCAATGCGATCGCTCAGGTCTATGACCATATCATCATGCCCCTGGCCAATGAGAGGGATCAGGAGACAGAAGTCCGATGGGGGATAGCGGACTTTGAAAGACACTTTCATCGCAAACCTGAGGCGATGTGGCTTCCCGAGACAGCGGTCAATTATCCCACGCTTCAGGCGCTGATCAAAAACGGCATGCGCTATCTCATCCTGAGTCCTTTCCAGGCACTGAGGGTGAGATCCTTAGGGAGCAGGAAGTGGACGGATGTCTCTCAGGGAAAAATCGATACGACTCGGCCCTATCGCTGCTTCCTCGGGGATCGGTCCGGAAAGAAGATGTCGGATCAGTATATCGACATCTTCTTCTATGAGGGGGTGATTTCCAAGGAGATCGCCTTCGGAGAACTTCTGAAAGACGGGGATCGTTTCTGTCAGCGGTTCGTCCAGGGCTATCAGCCGTCGAAGAAAGGACCCCAGCTCATCCATGTCTCCACGGATGGCGAGACCTACGGTCATCATAAGAAATTCGGCGAGATGGCGCTGGCCTTTGCGCTGAAGAACGGGTTTTCATCCCGCGGGCTGGAACTCATTAACTACGGAGCATTTCTGAAACGGTTTCCGCCTGTTTACGAAGCGGAGATTGATGAAGGGCCCAAAGGGGAAGGCACCGCATGGAGCTGCGCCCATGGGGTAGGCCGGTGGAAGGAGGACTGCGGTTGCAGCACCGGCGGAAAGCCAGGATGGAATCAGAAATGGAGAAAACCTTTGAGAGAGGCGCTCAACCTGTTGAGGGATGATTTGGCAGCGCTTTTTGAGAGGGAAGGGGAGAAGATCTTTATCAACCCGTGGGAAGCGAGAAATGGTTATATTGATGTGATCATGAACCGTTCTCAAGAGAATGTTTATCAATTCTTCGACCGGTATGGCCGTCAGGGGATCGAGGAACAGGGAAAGTTCAGGGGACTCAAGCTGATGGAGATGGAGAGGCATGCTCTCAGGATGTTCACGAGTTGCGGATGGTTTTTTACCGACCTGTCAGGGCTGGAAACGATTCTTATCCTCAAGCATGCGGCGAGGGCAATCCAGCTTGCCGGTGAATTTTCGGATCAGGAGTTCGAAAATAGATTCCTCGAGGTTCTTTCCAAAGGCCAAAGCAATCTTCCGGAGATGGGGGACGGAGCGCGGATCTATAACCGTTTCATCAAACCTGCATGTGTCACTCCGGAGCAGGTGGTGAACCATTATGCCATCGCCTCCCTTGTTAACGGAGGTGAGAGGCAAAAAAGGGTTTTTTCTTTCCACGTGGAGACCATCGATCAGGAGCGCATCGAGAAAGAAGGCCAAACCCTCTTCCTAGGAAAAGTGAAGATCATTTCGGATCTCATCCCGGAGCCGAAAGGATTCCTTTTCGGAATGATCTCTTCCAAGGATAACCTTATTCAAAATTGGGTTTCTGAAGAGCATGAAGAGCTCGATTTCAATACCTTAAAGCAGCAAGGGATGGATGGTTTTGAGAAAGGGGAAGAGGCCTTGAAGGAGACCATCGCCTCGCTTCTCGGAAACCGGATATTTACCATTCAGGATATTTTAAAAGAGGGGAAGGAGGTCATTCTTCAAAAACTCATAGAAAAGGAGAGGGGGGCCCCCTTATTTATTTATGAGGAGATTTATAACAAGTTTAAGCCAACCCTCGAAACATTCACCGCCGTCGGCATGGAGATTCCCTGGGACATAAAGACTGCGGTGGAGATTACGCTCAGCCATCGGTTGCTCCGTGAGATCAAGGAACTGAGGAGAGATGTCGAATCGAACATCAAAAAAGGGGCGATCGATCGAATCGTTGAAGAATCCAAACGATACGGATGTCGATTGCACAAAGAGGAATCTTTATCTATTTTAAATGAGATGCTCAGAAAGAAGATGAAATCCCTTCGAGAAACAAAATCCTCTAATCTTTCGCTTCAGGAAGGGTTGATTCAGGAAGTGATCACGCTCCTTGATTTGGCGAAGCAGTGGGGTTTTGATCTCGACCGACTCGAAACCCAGGATCTGATGCATGAAATATTAAACGAATGTTTGGAGAATCTCGAAAAATCCTGGTGGGAGGATGGCGCTCAGAAACCTTTTCCTCGCGTTCTGGTCACCCTGGCAGAGAAGTTGGATTTTAATATCGAAAAAATCTCAAAAGCCGCCGGCTCAAAGAATTAACACTTCCCCATCTCCCTATTTCTTCAATCCACAATCACTTTTCTGAGGGGAAGGTCATCTGGCCTCCGTAGTAACCCAGAAGGAGAACAACGGGAGCAAAGAGGATCATTAACGTCAGATAGAAATAGTAGGATATTTGTATCTCACCGATCCAAAAGAGGATGAAGGTGACTTCAAGGGCCAGGAGGAGGATCGAAAGCTGAATTTTTCTCTTTATGAATCGGGTTAATTTTAACTTGTAATTGATCCACCAGGTTAGGAATCCTGTGGCTATCGCAAAGGGAGTTGAGATGATTCCGAGAATCAGAAGATGGGCGCTGGTCGTGCCCAGGGAAGGAAGCATCCATATGAAGAATAGAAGATAAAAGAGGGATGATGCCATGAGAAAAGCGATGGGAAAGTGGACCACCATGGGGTGGGGATGGCGCCTCGCCATGGGAAATGTTTGGAGGAGCGACTGAAGAAACTTCGGGAGGTGCTTTAATTCTTCAGGAGGTCCTTTTTTCAACATTCCTATTTGCGGATAGCGTTCGAGAACCTCGGGTCCATGGGGTGCGGCGGAGATCTCTCCACTCAAATTTTTTCCCGAAGGATGACGATTCATGTGAGTTCCCTTTGACCAGAGGGGGCTTTTGGATACATCGTAAACCTTGCCTTCAAAAGCGATGTAAACGGGTTTGCCTTCTTTTCCATCACAGGAGAGCAGTTCTTCGGATGTGAATTCTTTCATTTTTTTCTCGCACCTCATTTTTTCTTTTTAGGAGGGGGTTTGGGAGTTGAAAACTCAACCACATAATAGGTCAAAGCCCAGCGCTCTTTCTCCGGAAGCTGATCCCATTTGATCATCGCGGTATTCGGTATTCCCCGGGAAATGAGATCATACACCTTTCTGAGATTTCCCTTTGCATGGGGCCATTGATTAAAGGGGATATTAAAATCTCTGGGAGGGGGTTTAAGAGCCAGGCCCAACGGGGTTTTCCCGTTGCCCGTAGGTCCATGGCAGGATGCACAGTTCTGATCATAAACTTTTTTGCCAAGGCTCAGAAGCTCAGGGGTTTTTGCGGGAGGCTTTGAAGCCTGAGCGAAAACGAAGCCGGAAGAATAGAGGATAAGTCCTACCGCCACGATCATGGACAGCCATCTTTTCATATCAATCTCCTTTACTTTCCTTCTCCTTTTCGTCTTTTTCGGTTTCCCAGATGGAGATGACGGGGAAGAGTTTGGAAAAGAGAACAAAGGCGAGCGTGAATCCTGCTGCAAGGCCAAAGGTCATCGACCATTCGACCCACGAGGGCATGTAATCGCCGCGCACATAGGGGAGACGGGGCTCAATGAAAGAGGGGATGATGATGGTGTAGCGCTCGATCCACATTCCGATGATGATGCAGATGGAGGCAATCAGAAGTCCCGGAAGAGTGCGTCTGAAAACCAGTATGGGGAAGGGAATCACAAAACAGAGGGCCACCATGATCCAGAAAAGCAGGGCATACTTTCCAGTCAGTTTGCTCCATAAAACAGCGTGCTCGGCCTCTCCTCCCGCATAACCCACGGTCAGGTATTCGGCGAACGTGAAATAAGCCCACAGGAGAGTGAAGACCAGGAGGAGCAGTCCCATATTATTATAATGGTAGGGTTTCAGGTAGTCCTCCAGATGGTAAACTTTTCTAAGGGCAATGGTGACAAGAATGATCGCAGCGATTCCAGAATAGATCGCTCCCACGACAAAGTAGGGGGCGAAGATGGTGCTAAACCACATGGGCTGGGTCTGCAAGCCGAAGACCCAGGAGACGACCGTGTGGACACTCACAGCGATGGGGATGACAGCAATGCAGAGAAAGCCGATCGCCTTTCCCAGGGCCGACCATTGTTTTTCGGTTCCGGTCCAGCCCAGGGAGAGCGGCCGGTAAAGCCAGCGCCTGCCCGGGAAACGGTCCCGGAGAAGCCCGATATCCGGCACCATGAGGACATAGAGGAAGATCACGCTGACGGTGAAGTAGGTCATGATGCAGGTGAAGTCCCAGAGCAGGGGCGACTTGAACTGTGCATGGAGGGCAACCCAGTAGAATCGTGACGAGCGGCCTAAATCGAAAAGAATATTGGTAGGACCCGCGGCAAGGGCAAAGACAGTAACGGCTTCAGCGGCCCTGCCAAAGGGCGTTCCCCATCCGGCATGGGTGATCCTCAGAACAGCGGAGACGAGCGCCCCTGCATGGCTTATCCCGATGAAGAAGACAAAATTGACGAGATAAAGAGCCCATGATACGGGATGGCCCATTCCCGTCTCGCCAAGACCAAACCGGTATTGCCACCCGAAGGCGAAGACCGACCAGAGGAAGATGGCCGCAAGGGGAATGGCAGTGGCCCAGAACGCCCATCCCGTGCGGGTCATCGGGGCAATAACTTTTCCGTATTTTCGGGCGATGGCTTCGCTATCCGTCATGCCATTCACCTTCCTTGAGGTAGTAAACTTTGGGTTTGGTGCCGAGGTCTTCTAACAGGCGAAAAGCACGGCGACTCTTGGAGAGCCTGGAAACCCGGCTCTTCGAATCATTGAGATCTCCAAAAGAGATGGCTCCGGATGGACAGGTCTCCGCACAGGCAGGGATGACCTCGCCATCATGGATCCTGCGGTTCTCTTTTTTTGCTTTCCACTTTGCTGTCCGGATCCTCTGGATGCAAAAATTGCATTTCTCCGTGATCCCTTTTCTCCTCTTGTAGACATCGGGATTCCGGCCCCTCTTGTAGTCGTCCGGCCAGGCGGGGGCATGCCAGTTGAAGTAGCGGACCGTATAAGGGCAGTTTGAAATGCACATCCGGACCCCGATGCACCGAGGATAGACCTGGGCTACGATTCCCTCGGGATTTTTATAGGTTGCCTCCACCGGACAGACCTTGGTGCAGGGAGGATGATCGCACTGCATGCAGGGAATGGGAAAGAAGCGCATCTTCACGTCGGGGTAAGATCCTTTCACCTCAGAGATGAAATTCATCCAGAACTTTCCCCGTCCGAGCACGGCCTCTTGCTCCCCGGCAAAGGGGACATTGTTCTCCTGCCGGCAAGCCACAACGCATGCCTGACACCCCGTGCATCTATCCAGATCAATCACCATGCCCCAGCGGTACATTGAGAACTCCTATGTCAGGGTATCAGAAGATCAGTATATCAGGGTATCAGATCAAGACATTCGACAATCAATAAATTTTTTTCTTAGAGAATCTTAAACTCTGATTGTCTGATCTCCTGATGCCTCCCTCCTGGTAACCTGATCTCCTGATATCCTGAATTAAGCCTTATACACCCTTACTCTTGTTGAGAAGTGAGATAGAAACCCGCCCAGATAATCGTATTCCCTGACCATCAGATCGTTCGGGTTTATTCCTCTTCCTTTGGCCCAGCGGCCATAAGCCCGATGTCCCTGGCCATAAGGGATATGAATGCATTTTGGATGCGTACCCGGGAAGAGCCTCGCTTTTGTCTTGACCTTCCCGACCTCCGATTCCACCCAGACCGGATCTCCATCTTGGATTCCCATGGTTCGTGCGGTCTCCGGGTGAATTTCAATCCAGGAACCCCATCTCTCCTGCAGGTTGGGAGAGGCGGTTTCCTGGAGAAAAGGCTGGTTTGCTCCCCTGCCTTCAGCTCCGGCCATCAATTTATAGTGGATGAGGTGGAAAGGATAATTCTTTTCTTCTCCGGTCAGGCGCGGTTTTTCAAAGTGAGGCAGGAAAGCCTTATCCCCGGTTGCCTCGATCTTCAACTCCTTCAGAATGGATTCCATGCTTTTAGATCGTTTCTTTGACAGTTCACGCAGTCCCCGTTCCATGATTTGAGAGTAGAATTCAAATCTTCCTGAAGGGGTATCGAATTTTTTTCTCCACTCCCCAAACGGATAAGAACTGTCCCACCATCCCCCGGCATCCACCAGCGCCTTCCAGAATTCTTCAAAATCCTTTGTACGAATGGAGCCCCGTTTTGATCGGAAGACCCCGCGGATAGACGCCTTCAGAGTCTCCTGCATATCTTTCCACGGAAAGGACCTCGCCATGCTCCCCCCAAGACCTTTCGCAATCTGAATCAGGACGTCCCCGGTTTCGCGGACATCATGCAGGGGGCTACTCAGGACAGGGCTTCTTAACCCGAACATGGGCAAACCTGGTCCTGGCTCAGGAGAGTCGTCCTGCCAGCGCTCAAAATAGGTTCCATCCGGAAGCACGAGATCAGCAAATTCTGTTGTTTCATCCATAAAGGGTGAGAAGCTGACAATAAAAGGGACTTTCTCCATGGTGGCCCGGAACTTTTCGGACTCGGGGATACTGAAGAGAGGGTTGGTGTAATAGAGAAAGAGGGTATCGATCGGATAGGGCTCTCCCCTGCCGATTCTTTCCGGGAGCACGTAAGGGACTTCTTGCGCAAAAGGAAATGGAAAGTCGCCGGCTCCATCCACGCGTTGACGGGATAAACCCTTTTCCGCAATCGGATCTTTGATGACAGGCGGCCATTTTTGAAAAGGGGGTTTCCTCTGAAGAAGAAGTCCGCCGGGCCGGTCAATCGATCCCACCAGTGCGTTGAGACTGTCAACGGCCATCTGGCTATAGGCCCCGTTTGTCTGCATTCCGACTCCTCTTCCCGATACGGCAACCGAAGGTCTGTGTGTGGCGAATTCACTTGCAATCTGGACGACCTTTTCTTCGGGAATTCCTGTGATGGATGAGACCTGAGCAGGAGAGTATTCCTTGAACACCAGGGTCTTAAAGCCCATGCGGGGTATTCCATTTGAATCTTTCCAGTCTTCGAACCCGAAAGTATGGCGGGAGATGAAGTCCCGGTCGAATTTTTTCTCCTTGATGATCCAGTGAGCCATGCCGAGGGCCAGGGCAGCATCGGTTCCAGGTTCAATGGGGATCCATTGATCCGCCTTTGAAGCTGTTACCGAGAATCGGGGCTCGACTTGAACCAGCTTTCCTCTGATGCCCGGCCTGCCTCTTCTGAGAAATCCATACCCGCGAAGGTTGATCATCGAGGATCGTGAGGCTTCCAGAAGACTTGCTCCAAACGAGAGAAGATAGTTAACTTCTTCCCAGTGGATTGAAAGAAATTCTCCGATCCCCATCGTGAAAAGGTGGCCCTTCAGAATTCCGTCCGACCCCCTGGCAGGATTTCCAAGGTGGTTGGGAGAGCCGTAGGCTTCCATAAATCTGCTCATCAGATCGAGCATATGACCGCGATACCGGCCTCCCAGGACGAGAAGCTGATGGGGTCGCCCTGCCTCGCGGAGTTTTTTCAATCTTTGAGTAACGAGCGAAATGGCTTCTTCCCAGGAGATCTTCTCCCAGCTTCCCTCTCCTCGTTTTCCTTTTCTTCTCAGGGGATGCCGGATTCGATCCGGATCGTAGAGGACCTGAAGACCGGCCTGGCCTTTTGGGCAGAGCCGGCCTTTGTTAACAGGGTAGTCCTTTATCCCTTCGAGTTTGACCGGCCAGTGATTGACCGAGCGAATCCGGAGACCACAGCCACTCGGGCATTGAAGGCAGATCCCTGTTGACCAGTACTCCTCGTAAGGGATCCATTCCCCTTCCTTCGGAAGGGCATGGAGAAGTTCATCGGGCAGCGCCATTCCAAGGGTCGCCGTACCGATCATTTTCAACAGGTTTCTTCGAGAGATCTTCATCATTCTTATTTCGGATTGCGGATTTCGGATTTCGGAATAGAATACTTAAGATTTCAAATCCGCATTCCGAATTCCGCATTCCGCAATGAATCAGCTGGAGTGGCAGGCATAACAGTCGTTGCTTGCCCCTCTTTTCTTATGACATTCCATACACCAGTCCATGTAATTTCTATCCACCATTTTAACCGGTCTCTCCTTTTTCGAGGTGAGGCCGTGACAAACGGAACAATCGACGTCGCTTTGAACATGGATCCAGTGTGGAAAGACGACAAACGTCGGAAGATCATACATCTTCTTCCACGGAATTTCTTCTCCCGACTGCGCATATCTGACAACTTTAAGCGCTTCCGGTTTCTTGCTCATGGCATCGGTGGCATGGCAGGCTTTGCAGAGTTCAATGTTGGGGAGACCCGCAGAGCGATATCTTTCGGCATATCGATGGCAGAAGTTGCAGTTCAGGTTGAGGCCTTCCGTATGGCGGACATGGTTGAACAGAACGGGTTGGTCGACCGACACCCATGCGAAGATCGGAAAGACGGTGAAGAAGATTCCTTTGGTCTGAACTTGGAACCGATGGTAGGCGACGATGGCAAAGAGTAAAAAGAGAACGATGCCAATCGAAAGGGCGAGTTTCTTTTTCATGAATCACCGTTAGCCGGGAAATGCGTCGAACTACTCCTTTCGATTCAATATAAATAATTTATATTCGATGGAGGAATACCCTGTCAAGGAAAACATAGAGAGAGTGTTCAAAAGTGCATGGATGATGGAAGGTTTCTGTATTTAATACAATAAGTGATCGAGGCTGAAGAGAACCATCGCGGTTAAAATATAAATATTCACCACCCTGAAAGCAGGGTGAAAAGGAGAGGAAAGAGGATGATTCAAAAGTCTTTTCCATGCATTCCATATCAACCAGAGGGTAAGGATCACCAAACCTCCAAAAATAGCATCAGAGCTGATGACCCCGAAGAGGGGCGTCAGAAGACCGGCGACCGCGGTTGCCAAGATCCATACGAATAAAATTTTGCCCGTCTGGTTTAATCCCCAGGTCTGCGTCACCGCCGGGAACCCGGCTTTTTCATAGTCTCTCCGGTAATCGAGGAGAAGAAGCCAGAAGTGCGGTATCTGCCAGATGAAGAAGAAGAATGCGATGGCCAGGAGCTGACCGTCCGGACGGCCTCCTCCTGAAAACCAACCGATGGCGGGAGGAATTGCGCCAACCAGGGCTCCCGGCAGGATGGCCAGCACGGTTCTCTTCTTAAGAGGCGTGTAAATTCCATTATACCAGAGCATGGCAAAGATGCCCAGACCCAACGCTATCCTGCTGCTCCCAATCCACAGGATAGAAAATCCAAGAAGGAGAAGGAGCAAAGACAACTTCAGGGCTAAAGATGGGGAGAGGTTTCCCGAAGGGATTGGACGGCCCTTTGTCCTCTCCATCCTCTGGTCCTCTCGTCTCTCCTGGTATTGATTGAGGCCACTGGCCCCTGATGCAAGCAGGAAGACTCCCAGGAGCAAGGGGTATACCCCTTTAGAGAGTTCTTTGCTCGCCAGGATAAAGCCCGCCCAGGCGGAAAAAGTCACAAAAAGCGACATTCTCAATCTGGTCAGGTCTACCAAGAGAGAGAACCGGGTTCTCATATCTCTCATCGTAATTCCTTCACATATCGGATCAGTAAAACGATCTCCTCTTCGGACAGGATGCTCTGCATGGAGGGCATGATGGGCGGGAAATCCTTGACGATATCGGCATTTGGCTGAAGCAAGGATCTCCTCAGATAGTCCTCGTCTGCGAGAACCTTTCTCTCCCGTCCATCTGTGATTACAACGACCGTTTTCCCGTAGAGACCTTTCAACGTGGGGCCGACCCTTGGCGTTCCGTCGAGGCTATGACAGACCAGGCACCCCTGCTCCTGAAGCAACCGCAGCCCGCGAGGGATTTCCTTCAAGTCTATTTCTTTTTCCTGATACCACCGGTTGAACTCCTCTTCCGAAAAGACCTTGAGCCGGGTGAGCATATAGGCATGTTGCAACCCGCAATATTCCGCGCACAAGATATCAAAGGTTCCAACCTCCTTGGCTTGAAACCATAAGGAAGTGACCATTCCCGGAACCGTGTCCTGTTTGACTCTGAGGGCGGGGATATAAAAACTGTGAATCACATCCTGGGAAGCAAGTAGCAGGTGGATGGGTCTTCCCACGGGGATGACCAATTCATCGGTCTTCATCCCATTCTCATATTCAAAGAGCCATGACCACTGGCGTGCCATCACCTTAACCGTGAAAGCGCCTTCAGGGACCTTCTTGAGGGTTTGAAACCCTGTCCATCCATAATAGAACATGGACAGGACGAGAAGGGTAGGGATCACGGTCCAGAGGATCTCGAGCCAGAGATTTCCCCTGATGTCTTCGGGCGTTGGATTTCTCTTCCGGTGATACCGAATGGTAAAATAGATCATCAGGAAGGTGATGAGGACCAGAATCGAAACGGAGATTGCCGCAATGAAAAGAAAAACATTCTCAACCACCTGGTCCGGAAAACCCGTACCTCCGCGCATCATACCTCACCACCATTAGCGAAAAGCAACATCGAGAAAGGTCAGACCGATAAAGAGGATTAAGATGGCCAGGACTCCGGGGATCATCCATCGAAGGAGCCTGAACCCTTCTTCCTCTTTCAGATGCATAAAATAAATAAGAATGAGCCCTGATTTGACGAAAGCGATGACCATGGCCACGGCCACGCTCCATCCGGCTAAATCCATTCCGGCCACAGAGACGGCGACCCCAGTAAGCACCACCAAGCAAAGCCAGACGAAAATATAACTTTTCACTCCGCTGCCTTTCGAGTCACGTCATCAAATAGAAAAGTGGAAAGAGAAAAATCCAGATGATATCCACCAGGTGCCAGTAAAGCCCGGTATTTTCCAGTGGAAGGATTCGTTCGTGATTGATTTTACCTCTTAGAATCAAGATAAACATCACGGAGAGGAGGCCAATCCCAACGAGCACATGGAGTCCATGGAGGCCGGTCATCGAGTAATAGAGTCCATAAAAAAGGATCTCCCCTCTTTCCCTCTCCAGGAGACGAGTCGCATTGGGATAGATTCCGTGATGGACCTTAG
>VGRU01000058.1 GCA_016875255.1 Deltaproteobacteria bacterium | reverse complement strand
GAATATAAATATCAACATCAACTGTGTGACTGATGATACTGGTCACGGTATTAATATATAGACTCAAAGCCCTAAGTTAACGATGTCGTGAGCATTTTTTGAGTTAACGATGTCCTGAACGTTATCATGTATTGATTATGGAACAAGCATTCTCTTCGGCATCTCCAATCCAATTCGAAAAGATCGTCACCCACAATGATTTCGACGGTCTCGTGAGTGCGGCCATTTGCGCGCGGGCATTGGGCGTGGGAAAAATTCTTTTTGCAGGTCCCATGACGATCCTGCGGTCCCAGATCACCATTACCGAGAAGGACGTGGTCTGCGATCTTCCCTATCCCCTGCAATGCGGGCTCTGGTTCGACCACCACGAGGGAAACCTTCAGGAACTGGAATACCGGAAAATCGATCCACGATCAATCCAGGGGCGGTTCGGCCTGAAATTGAGCTGCAGCAGGGTTGTCTTTGAATATTTCTCCGAAAAAATGGAGCTTCCGCCTCACTTTTCACAGGCTGCTGATGAAGCCGATATTATTGATGGTTTCACCTATTCCTCCGTAGAGGACTGGCGGAGAGAGACCCCGGGGAAGATCATTGACCAGACCCTGAAGGGACACTTCCCATCCGCGGAGGAACAGACCTCGCATTTGAGAAATCTGGTCCGTGAACTACGGGACCGGCCAATCGGCGAGGTCTCTCAACTCGATTTTGTTCAGAGGAGGCTAAAACAGTACCGGGAGGAAGAGGGAAGGATGCTTAAGGTCATCCGGGATTGCTCCTATTTTATCGATCAGGATGAAAAGAGAGAGGTGATTGTCATCGACCTCACTTCTTATCAGCGGAGGCCTCTTCTCATCAAAAACCTGGCCCTTCTAGTCCATCCCGATGCGAAAGGAGTCTTAGAAGTTTACAACCTGACGGAGCGGGGAGTGAAAAGCAATAACCTCGGTTTCTCCATGTCTCTATCTATTAACGGAAACAGGCAGGATAAGAAGAAGAATATCGGCGAGATCATGAGAACGCTAAATATCGGAGACGGCCATCCCGGCGCTGCCGCCGGGCAGGTGCGGTGTAAATCGAAGCAGGAGATGCTAAAGAAGAAGAAAGAGGTGTTGAACCAGATGTTTAAGCTCTGGTCTTCCCAAGCGTGATTAGATCATCCGGGCTCACTTTTCAGTTTCTGCGAAAGAGGCAAAGAACGGGAAAGGCCGGTTTTGTGGTTAACCGATTGTAGGAATCTGGTCTTAGCGCAATGCATATTGACATACAACTAATCCCAGTTACTCCAGCCACTATTTCATCCACATCGGTTGTAGTGATCGATATTCTCAGGGCGACCTCTGTAATCGTCCATGCGATCTCACAAGGGGCTCTGGAGGTCATCCCTGTTCCCACAGTGGAAGAAGCCTTTCAATTTGCAAAGAAATTTCCCCGAGGCACCACCCTTCTGGGAGGAGAGCGAGGAAGTAAAAAGATCGAGGGGTTTGATCTGGGGAATTCACCGAGGGAATATTTCGCCGAAAAGGTAAAGGGGAAGAGAATAATCCTGACGACCACCAATGGGACAAAAGCGTTTCATTCTGTCTCATCCGGGAGAGAGGTAGCCGCTGGAAGTTTTTTTAACATCGGAGCAGTTGGAAGGCGATGCCTTGATCTGGGCCAGGACCTCCTGATTTTTCCTTCCGGAGATGAGGGAAGGTTTTCCCTCGAAGATACGGTTTGCGGGGGGATGCTCATTGACCGGATCTTAACGGAAGGGAAAAGGCTTGTTACCCTGACGGATGCAAGCCAATCGGCTCATGTTCTCTATCAGAGGTTTAAGGAAAACCTGGTTGAGTCTTTCCGTCTCTCGACTCATGGAAGGGGCCTGATTGAACGGGGATTCGAAGAGGATTTAGCCTACTGCGCTCAGGTAGATATCACAAACATTGTTCCAGTATTCCGTGAAGGAGTGATTCGAGGCCACCTCCTCCCATTCCTCTCCCTTGGTAGCACAGGCGTGACGCCTGTGGCCACCAGAGAGGGGAAGGGTGAGGGGGAATAGTGAGTAGAGACGATTGACAAGGGGTAGAAGGCGAAAAACAAGGGGGAAAAGGATGCGACGTCCGGAGAGGAAGATCGAAAACAAAAAAACAATAGCCGCCCTATTGGAACGGTCACCGCTTGGCAGGATGGCCACAGTTAACCCGAAGGGTTTTCCTGTGATCAAGCCTGTCAACTTTGTTTACTGGAGCGGAAAGATCTACATCCATTCCTCCAAAAAAGGAGAAAAAATCAGGGATATCCGCAGAGGAAGCCCTGTCTGTTTCGAGCTGGATGAACCGATTGCCTATGCCCCTGCAAATGGGCCTGCCTGCATGGCCGGTTATTACTATCGAAGCGTGATCATTAAAGGAAGGGCCGATCTAATAAAAGACAGGGAGAGAAAATTGGAAATTCTCGAAAGATTGATGGAGAAATATCAGCCCGAGGGCGGGTATGACCCCATTTCGGAAGAAGTGATGAAGAAGACAGCGATTATCGAAATATCCATCCGGGAGATGACCGGAAAAGAGAGATTGGGATAGATGGAAGGACCTGTTTCCATTGTCAAATGCCAAACCTATGACGAAAAAGAAGTTCTAAAAGCACTCCGGCGATCCATTGATCTCATCGGAGGGATCAATTCGTTTGTAAAGAGGGGTGACCGTGTCCTTCTCAAGCCCAATCTCCTTTATGGAAAGAGCCCGGAGAAGGCAGTGACCACCCACCCTTCCATCATAAGAGGGGTTATTCAGATTGTCAGGGAAAATGGGGGAATCCCAATTCTTGGCGATAGCCCGGGGCTGGGTAGCGCCCTAAGGGTTTCCGAGAATTCCGGGATTAAAAGGGTCGCAGATGCGATGGATTGTCCGATTGTTGAATTTAACAGGCCTGTTTTGCCTCCGGAGAGCAAAGGAAGAATCTTTAAAAATATTGAGATCGATCAGGCCGTTTTCGAAGCCGATGTCATCATCAATCTTCCGAAGTGGAAAACTCACGCTCAGATGCTCCTCACCCTTGGCGTCAAAAATCTTTTCGGATGTGTCCCTGGACCGAGGAAGGCGCTTTGGCATCTCAAGGCCGGAGAAGACCATAAACTCTTCGCTCAGATGCTGGTAGATATTTATCATATGATTCAGCCGGCGCTTACTATTCTGGACGGGATCGTTGGAATGGAAGGCAACGGACCAAACAGTGGTGATCCCATTCCACTTGGACTATTATTAGTAAGCCCGGACCCGCTCAATCTTGATCAGATTGTCTGTGATCTTCTTGGAATTCCACGAGAGTCTCTGTTGACGAATCAAGTGGCCTTTGAACAAGGGCTGGGAATGGATGGGATCATAGTGGTGGGGGAACATTTGGAGGATGTGAGAATCAGGCAGTTTAAGTTCCCCGGCTTATGGAGGATCGACTGGAATCTTCCGGGATTTATTAAGAAAGCTTTAAAAAACGCACTAAGCTCAAAGCCGGTTATTGAAAAAGAGGTATGCAAGCTGTGCAATCAATGCGTAGAGATCTGTCCACCCAAGGTGCTCAAAGAAAATGAAAAAGGCTTGGAAATAGATTACGGTAAATGTATCCGGTGTTTCTGCTGTCAGGAGATATGCCCGGAAGGAGCCATCACTATCCAACAAGGATGGGCCTTGAAATTAGTAAGTGGAAAGTCGTAAGTGGAGAGTGGGTTAGATTTAAAAACGGACACGGATCACAGACACGGTCACGTTATTTTTGAAGCAAATGCGAACCATTAAACTTCTGATCGAATACGATGGAACACACTACCTGGGATGGCAGGTGCAAGCAAAGGGATTTACCATCCAGGGAATGATCGAAGAAAAATTGAAACTTCTCACCGGAGAGAACATCCGTCTGATTGGGTCAGGAAGGACTGACTCAGGGGCACATGCCCTTGAACAAGTCGCCCATTTTAAAGTCCAGAACAGAATGGATGCGGGGACAATCCAGAAAGCCCTTAACAGCCTATTTCCCCCCGATATTGTCATTAAAAAGGTGGAAGAAGTTGAAGAGAATTTCCATGCCCGAAAAAGTTGCATAAGCAAAGTCTATGAGTACCGGATCCTCAATACGCCCATCAGATCTGTATTTCATCGCGGATATGCCTGGCACATCCCGCAGAAGTTGGACTGGGAAGAGGTAAAGAAAGCAACTCAGAAACTGGTCGGTGAACATGACTTCTCGTCTTTCCGTTCAACAGGGACTCCAACGAAGACCGCTGTCCGGAAAGTATTCCGGGCTGAATGGAAGAGGGGAAGGGATGGCCTGATACGATTCGAGATCGAAGCCAGCGGTTTTCTGAAGCAGATGGTCAGGGCCATCGTTGGGACGCTGGTAGAGGTAGGAAGAGGGAAGATTGGTTCCGAGGAATTTCAAAGGATTCTGGAATCAAAAGACAGAAAAAAAGCAGGCCCCACCGCCCCAGCCCATGGTTTATTCTTGAAGGAAGTGAAATATGATGGTTTCGTAAAAAATCGTCATTCCCGTGGAAACGGGAATTCAGGAGAATTCTAACTATCTTACAAGACTGTTCATATTTCAACCATCCAAATACCTTGACGAATCCATCCTTTCTTTGATAATGTTCTACCAAGTTGGGGAGACCGAAACAAGATGTTCCGAGGCCCCTGTACCACATCGCCATACCGAC
The DNA here is from genome assembly GCA_016875255.1 of Deltaproteobacteria bacterium. The sequence goes on along the minus strand of VGRU01000058.1, from coordinate 10,984 downwards.
GACCGGGCTCTTTGGAGGAATTAGGGGAATCCTTGATTTTAACAAGGAATCTCCTTTTTATTTTAACAGGTTAGGTAAGAATCAAGCATATAATAATAGGCGGAATTATCATATCATAATATAATATTTCTGTCTAATATCTGTTAGCCATTTAAACCTTAAAGCATTTTCAAGAGGAGGAACCAAAAATGAAGAAATATGTATTTTACATGATCTTAGCCATCTTTTTGTCTTCCTGTGCAACGCATGGACCTTTTTACGTTGACAAGCCATATGGCGGCCCTGCTCCTTATGGTGAAGGTATCCATCCCGGAATTGATTTCGGTATAAGCAGTGGCACACCCATAATTGCCATCTCCGACGGGCGAGTGTCTTATGTAGGATCTCCAGAAGGCATTGAAAATGGTATTACTGTGCAAGTTTTGCATGGAGAACATTTCAAGTCAGTTTATGGTCATATAAGTAAAGTATTTGTCAAGAAGTACCAATTGCTGAAAAGGGGACAATTGATTGGTCTATCTGGAGCATCCAACAATTACGGCAAGAGAGACTATCAACATCTTCACTTCGGTACTTGCAAACCGTCAGGTCTCTGTACGAATTATTCTCAGACTTATGATCCAAATAAATTCTGGTTAGACGGTAAACCTCAATGTTTCGATCCGAGCAAAGATTATTCTGCTTACTCTCAGAAAGATATAACCCTTCCTATTGCGTGTGGGGAGTATGCAAAAGAGCTAATTACTCGAACCAAAAGAATAGATTAAAACTGCATTTTCCTTATATAGTACAAATTAATCGATTGGCTAACAAGTCACTCCAGCGAATGGCTTACAGCCACCGCTGATTTTTAGCGTTAAATCATAAAAATAAAAGCAAGATTAAAAGCAAAATTAAAAACGAATAAAAGCAAAACAAGAATAAAGGCAATCAAAAGCAAATAAAACAAAAAACAAAAAATAGATTAACTCTCAGCAAGAATTGCTTTAAAATACATTAAGTTGGTTTTAAACTAATCGATCTTTAAAAAACAAAAACATTTAACAAATCGCTACATGGGACAAGTGCCACTTATCTTCGATTTTCAAACTCCTAATCCCATCTTTCATAAATGTAGCGAAGGCAGGTGGCACTTGCCCCTGACCTCTGGTGTTAGCGCCGTGCTGCGCACAGCGCTAACGGCGGAGTTGAGCGTCCCATGCGGTTCCGCTCGCCCGATTTGTTTTCCGCGAAAAAATGCGGAACCGCGCCGTGCGCTGACTCGCACGGCGCTAACCAATAAGGATTGAGACGACTTTTGAAGTCGTTTCAATCCGTTGTTCAAGAAGCCCGGAGCGGCAAGCGGCTGTCTATATCATCTATAAGGGTATTGGTTTTGTTGATCAGTTAGAGGGAGAAGCTGGGAACCATGAGAGTCCCAGCCCGAATAAGGGAAAATCGAAATTAAGGCGCCGGTTCTTGCTCAGGCTGAGCGATTTGCCGGGCCAGAAGTCTTATCGCTGTGGGCGTTCCATCTCAAGTTTTTCGGGACCTGGGCGGATCTCAGCAAGACCACCTGATTGGGAGAGCGCAGGTGGGGAGCGATAGAATTTTAGTTTTGTTTTTTTGAGACTCAACACCTCCTATCCTGACCAGAGCAGAATTTTGCATGGCAGCAGTAAGGAATAGAGTCGGAGAGTACCGCCACAGGTTGGGCAACGAATGGGCTGCCGGGGTTCGAGGTCGGTATTGGGTAAAACGACATTGAAGCCATAACTCATTTCGATCAGGGTACTGATGCGATCAAGAGGAACCCCACAATTGGGGTTCATGAATCCATAATAACGGACTTTCATAAAGCCGCGGGGTAGCACGTGCTGTAAGAAGCGCCTGATAAACTCCATGACCTCAAGAACGAGGGTTCTTAATCGGTGGCTGTGGGGTTTGCGATAGCGAATGAGGACGGTACGGTCCTGGACTTTCACGATGCGGGAATTGGAGATGGCAACTCTGAAGACGTAAGGAGCGAGGTATTTGAGGCTGGCTTCACTGGAACCGACGGCTTGGGAGTTGACGTTCCAATCGAGCTGCCAGACCTCGGAAGGGATTTGATCGAAGAGGCCGGCTTCTTTCATTTCATCTCGGGACTTGGCTTTAAAGATAATGGAGAGAGCTCTGACGGGAAGGTAGAAATCGATTCGTGAGGGGTGCCAGAGGCCATCGGAGGTGGAGAGGGCGCCGCCGGGGACGATGTAATGGATATGGGGGTGATACTCCAGGGTACGACCCCATGTGTGAAGGACGCCGAAGAATCCCGGGATATCTCCGCCGATGAAATGTTCATCCTGGGCAAGTTTCTTCATCGCTTCGGATGAGGCTTTGAACAAGGCAGAATAAGCCGCTCGTTGGTTCTTTCGGATGAAACGGCGCAGATTCTCCGGGACGGTGAAAGTGAGCAGGAAATGGTGGCCAGGGAGCTGGCGTTTTATCCGCTTCTCCAACCATTGCCGGGTCTTATGATGTTGACAAGTGGGGCAATGACGGTTCCCGCAGGAGCGATAGACCCGATGGGGTTGGCCACAACTTTCACACTCATAAAGAGCGAGACCACAGGCTTCGGTGCGACAGTTGATGATGGCGTCAATGACTTTGCGGTGCGTTTTAGGCATGATTTGGGAATAGCGTTGCAAGTACTCGGGGCCGAAGGATCGGAAGATCTCATTGATTGTGGTCATGGTCCAGCCCCTCCATCACCTGATTAATCAACTGACAGGCGTCCTCCTGCCCCTTTTGGGTAAGGTGAAGATAGACCATGGTGGTTTCGACCTGGGCATGGCCCATGTATCGTTGGATGACCCGCAGGTTGACTCCGGCTTCGAGAAGATGGGTGGCATAGGAGTGGCGGAGGGTGTGAACGGAGACACTCTTTTTGTGGACTCCGGCAGCAACCTTGGCGCGACGGAAAGCCCCCTGGACACTGCTTTTGGCCATGGGAAACTGAGCCTCCTTTGCTCCATTACCGTTTCGTCCAAGGGCGGGGAAGAGGAGGCAAGGGTGGCGGTGAGTGAGCCAATAGCGGCGGAGCAGGGCGAGGGTGGATGGGGGCAGAGGGACGTAGCGATCCTTGGCCCCCTTTCCACGGTGGACATGGATCATCATGCGGGGGCTGTCGATATCGGAGACTTCGAGGTGGAGACCTTCGTGAAGTCTCAGGCCGCAGGAATAGATGGTAGAGAGGTAGGCGTAGTTCTGGAAGGTTTTGACCTGGGCAAGAATGCTTCGGACTTCTTGAACGCTCAGAACGGCTGGGAGGCGTCGTTCGGTTTGGGCTCGGAGGATTCCGAGGATGTGCCAGTTTCGTTGGAGGACGTGCTCGTAGAAAAAGCGTATCCCGCAATAGCAGATCCGCATGGTATTGGGGGACCAGTGATCAACGTTTTTCCGTTGGAGGAAATAGTCTTGGAGTTCCTGCTCGGTGATCAGATCGGGGGATTTGCCATAGAACTGGGTCAGCATGCGAACGGAGCGGGCGTAGGCCTCCTGAGTCCGTTCCCCTTTGCCGTTGAGTTGAAGGGCTTGGATCGTTCTGTCATACCACTCTGTCTTCATAATACTTCTCCTTTCTTGATAATGAGGGATTACCCCTTCTAATGAGGAGGGGTTTGAAGTATCATACTTGACAGAACGGTATGTGGCCTCTTGAATGGACTTCTGCGGAGAATTTTAGGAAGTCTTATAAAAGCAAAAATCTGCCGCGTAGCGGCTTACTTGAACAACGGCTTGCAGCGGATCGCCAATATATCCGGCTCCCGCCGAAGCCGAGCGTTAGACGAAAAAAAAGAAGATGAAATTTACTCAATATTTTCTCTATACCATACAGAGGCCTGATCGTGCTAAAATAAGGATGGAATGGATTGAAAAGACAGTCAAGAATCCAGACTATACGGAGGTCCAATCGGACAAGAGAATCCGGAAGTGGAAAAAGATCAAAGAGGAAGGCAAGTTTCTCCGCGTCATCCTACTTTCAGATGGAGAAACAGTTCATAATGCTTTCTTTGATAGGGGTTTCAAGGGAGAAGACAAATGAAAATAAAATATTTTTCGGATACCGACACGGCCTTGGTGGAGTTTTCTGACCTGGAAGTTGCCGAGACCAAGGAGATCAATGAGAATATTTACATCGACCTCGATACTTCTGGCAATTTGGTCGCCATGACGATTGAGCACGCCCGGAAACAAGCAAGTCTCCCCCATCTATCTTATGAGCAGATAGAGGAGAAATCGCCTAACAAATCACTCCAGCGGACGGCCAAAAGCCGCCGCTGATTTAGGTCGTTAGCTGAATGAAGAATCGGGATGAAGAGTCATAAAAAATACTTTCTCCTTGCGTCTGTGGTTGTCCTGGTTGTCATACTTGGGATTGGGCTGTATTATGCTTGGTCTCTGGCTCAGATAGGGGTAGCTTTAAAGGCCAAGACATTATGTTCCGGTTGTTTTGTGTCTAAACGTAGTCCGGAATCAATTCTTAATACAGATCTGGCTGCCGATGATTTGTCTGCATTACGTTATTTCGATGCACAGGTAGACAGGGCCTCACAGATGGTATCAGCGAGTTTGTGGGGTGTGGTAAGTCGAAAGGCCATTTATCGTCCAGGCATAGGATGTACACTAATTTATAACGATTCTGAAGTCACTCCGTCTGTACCACTCGAAAAAGGATCCCAGCAAGCCCACCTAATGTCCGGACAATTGGTGGGTGAGATGTCTGACCAGGCAACACTTGAACATGTGGATAAGAGCCGTTTGAACTCAGCCGTAGAGTGGGCCTTTTCCGAGCTGGACCCTCAACATCTACACCGCACGCGCGCAGTCGTGATAGTACAAAACGGCCGAATCATCGCGGAACGATACGCTGAAGGTTTCAATAGAGATACACCGCTTATCGGTTGGTCCATGACAAAGAGTGTTACCAATGCCCTCGTCGGTATCCTTGTTCGAGCAGGAAGGCTGTCGCTTGATGAACCTGTGCCTGTACCTGAGTGGCAGAAACCTGGAGATTCAAGAAAGAAAATTACACTTAATCACCTCCTGCATATGAGCAGTGGCCTGGAATTTGGGGAAGAAAGTTATGGTCCATGGGATGACGTAACTTGCATGTTACTTAGGGTCCCGGACATGGCAGCATTTGCAGCAAAGAAAAAGCTTGCGGCAGAACCCGGAACCAAGTGGTACTACTCCAGTGGTAACACGAACATCATTTGTCGAATCATTCGACGAGTCGTTGGTGAGGCTGACTATATCACCTTTCCACGACGCGAGCTATTTGAGCCAATCGGTATGTTTAGCGCCGTAATCGAGCCGGATGCCTCAGGCACGTTTGTCGGCTCATCCTTTATGTATGCAACCGCGCGGGATTGGGCGAGATTTGGTCAACTGTACCTTCATGACGGTATATGGGCGGGTCAGCGTATGCTGCCCGAAGGATGGGTCAAGTACACGACAACACCTGCGCCAGAGTCAGCGAACAAAGACTATGGCGCCCATTTTTGGCTCAAAATACCTAAAAAATACCGAAGCAATAAGGGTAAGGACGCTTTACCTAATGATGTCTTTCACGCTGTCGGTCACGAAGGACAATTTCTTACAATAATTCCATCCCGAAGCTTATTGGTAGTGCGGCTTGGTCTTTCTCGATTGCCGCATGTTTGGCAACATGATGAGTTTATCAACATGATTTTGGGGGCGGTAAAGGGATAATCTTCTATTACCAGCTAATCGGGTAAGGGACGGTAATTAGCCGTCCCTCCCCACACCACCCATCATGCGGGTCCGCAATGGGCGGTTCGCAGAAATCACCTGCCTGTGCGTTGCACGCAGACAGGTCGGGCCTTAGCCGGATAGTGAATCTGAATCCACAGTGTGCGAATAGAGACAAGCCCCTGCTGTTCGAGGAATGCCTTCGACAACCCCATGTGCACTGCACGAGAGCGAGAGGGGACGTTGGTTCTAAAACAACTTGACAGATAGGGCAAAAGGGAGTAATGTGCCATTATGCCGAGACAGCCAAGACTCGATGCTCCTGGAGCGTTGCATCATGTGATGGGACGGGGTATCGAACGGACAAGAATATTTCGCACGGATCAAGACCGGGAAGATTTCCTGAAAAGACTATCAGAATTATCCATGAATAAGGAGTTGATTGTCTACGCCTGGGCCTTGATGCCCAATCATTTTCATCTATTGGTTCGGACCGGCCGGCAGCCAATTTCTAAGAGTATGCGTAAACTTCTTACGGGGTATGTCGTCAACTTTAACCTGCGACACAAGAGGTATGGTCATCTCTTTCAGAACAGATATAAATCGATCATTTGTGAAGACGATCCTTATCTATTGGAATTGACAAGATATATCCATTTGAATCCGTTGAGAGCATGCCTAGTCAATGATGTGAAACAATTGAGCGTTTATCGTTGGGCGGGTCACTCGGTCATAATGGGGAGGTTGGAGCGGGACTGGCAGGATACTGGGACAATCCTTGCCTATTTTGGTAAGGGGCGCCGGGCAGTGGAGAAATATGAGCAATATGTGAGAGAAGGGATATCGCAAGGGAAAAGGCCGGGATTAGTGGGGGGAGGATTAATCCGTAGTTTAGGGGGATGGTCGCAGGTGCTTTCCATCAGGAGGAAAGGGATTAAGGTTGCCTCTGATGAGAGGGTATTGGGGGGAGACGAATTTATCCAGAGGCTTTTAACTGAAGCTGACAAAAGAGAGAAAGAGACCCTGAGGCTGCTTCGTAAAGTACCAGACCTACCGACCTTGGCGGGGGTCATTGTTAAAGGAGAGGGGGTAGAAGCGCTGGAGTTACGGTCGGGGATACGGAAGAAAGAGGTGGTGAGGGCAAGGAAGTTATTTTGTCAGTTGGTGGTAGGGAAGATGGGGTATCCTGGGGCGGAGGTTGCCCGTTTCCTTGGAGTGACGACTTCTGCGGTTAATCGGTTGGTTGTGTCCAGGGAAGCAGCAAACTTGACAAAATATCTTAAGTTGTTTTAGAACCAACGTCCCCCTTATCTCCTTCGTGAAGTCTCAGGCCGCAGGAATAGATGGTAGAGAGGTAGGCGTAGTTCTGGAAGGTTTTGACCTGGGCAAGAATGCTTCGGACTTCTTGAACGCTCAGAACGGCTGGGAGGCGTCGTTCGGTTTGGGCTCGGAGGATTCCGAGGATGTGCCAGTTTCGTTGGAGGACGTGCTCGTAGAAAAAGCGTATCCCGCAATAGCAGATCCGCATGGTATTGGGGGACCAGTGATCAACGTTTTTCCGTTGGAGGAAATAGTCTTGGAGTTCCTGCTCGGTGATCAGATCGGGGGATTTGCCATAGAACTGGGTCAGCATGCGAACGGAGCGGGCGTAGGCCTCCTGAGTCCGTTCCCCTTTGCCGTTGAGTTGAAGGGCTTGGATCGTTCTGTCATACCACTCTGTCTTCATAATACTTCTCCTTTCTTGATAATGAGGGATTACCCCTTCTAATGAGGAGGGGTTTGAAGTATCATACTTGACAGAACGGTATGTGGCCTCTTGAATGGACTTCTGCGGAGAATTTTAGGAAGTCTTATAAAAGCAGAAATCTGCCGCGTAGCGGCTTACTTGAACCATTCAATCCAGCGGATGGCTTACAGCCACCGCTGATTTCAGGCGTTAAGCCTAAAATAATAATATTGACAAAAGGCACACAATGTCGTAATTGTATCTTATGAAAGTCTTTCAATGGGATAATGAGGAGAATGAGTGGTTGAAGAAAAACAGAGGAGTCTGTTTTGAAGAAGTCGTTATCTTGATGGACCGGGAAGATTTACTCGAAATAGTTGATCACCCAAACCAAGATAAGTATCCAGGGCAAAAAATTGCAACAGTCAGGATTGGTGATTATGCCTATCTCATTCCTTATGTGCAAGAGGGTGAGGAGATATTTTTGAAAACCATCATCCCCAGTAGAAAGGCTACTAACAAATATGTGAGGAAAAAGAAATGAAAAAGGTATTATTCGATGAGGAAGAAAAAAATATTTTAGAGTCATACGAACGTGGCGAATGGAGACCTATTAAGAATCCGAAGGCGGAGATGAAGAAACTTCGAGAGTATGCGAGGAATACACTGCAAAAAGACAAGAGGATAAATATTCGCATGTCATCAAAGGATTTGGATCAAGTGCAAGTTATTGCTGCCCAGGAAGGGATCCCTTACCAGACGATGATATCCAGTATTATTCATAAATATGTGTCCGGATATTTAATAGAGAAAAAGAGGGTTTGACACTTATAATGCCTCCAGTTGTCAATAGGGAAAAGAAATCCGAGACGGAAAAGTAAGAGATTTTCGTTCTAAAAGAAAAAGACTATTTTGCCTGTTTGCAGCCGTTCCAACTTGGTTTCTGATCGGGTGTAAAAACCGTCTAACAGCCCACCACCTCCTTAGTTTTGGAACTCCTACACTGCTCCACCGCCAGGGATAAAGCCAAAGGTTAAATTTTCATCAATTCATATTCCCTTGTTCCCAGGCCGATTTCTTCGGCATAACCGAGTTGAATATTCCAATCGACATCCGGGTAGAGGGCCCGGAATTTGTCTCCTCCCGTTTCCAGGTTCCTCGTCAGTTTCGAGGATCGGTTTCCCTCCTGCTGATTGACCAGGTCGACCGATGCCTGATCAATGGCAACGGGGTCGTTAGAGGCGAGCATTCCGATATCATTGACAATGGGTGTGTCGGAGAATCCGTAACAATCGCAGGCAGGGGAGATCTGTGTGAGGAAGTTGAGAAAGAGGGCCTTCCCTTTTTTCTTGTGAACGACTCCGTAGGCGTGCTCCACCATCTTCTTCTGAAAGAGGGGGATCGATTCATTCCACTGGATATGGATGGCTCCGGCAGGGCAGGTGAGGATGCATTCTCCGCATCCGATGCATTTTTTTGAATCGATGAGAGCGACCGGTTGTTTGCCTTTGCCCTCCACTTCAGGTGGGATCATTGAAATGGCGTCTGAAGGGCACCAGGGAAGGCAGGTCTCGCACCCTTTGCACGACTTCGCTTTGACTTTGGGTGAGATGTTGGAATGCTGGCTCAACTTCCCCTCCCGGCTGGCGCATCCCATCCCGAGGTTCTTCAGCGTTCCTCCAAATCCCGATAGTTCATGCCCCTTAAAATGGGTCACGCCGAGCAGGGCATCCGCCATATGAATGGCGTGGGCAATGGAGACAGTTTTAAAAAGGGGTTTATCGATTTTGACCTTGACCGCGCTGTTTCCTCTCAAACCATCGGCGATCAGGACTGGGGCATTGACTGCGGATTCGGTGAAGCCGTGTTCATAGGCAGTGGTGAGATGGGAGACCGCCTCGCTCCGGGTCCCAATATAGAGGGTATTCGTATCAGTCAGGAAGGGTTTTCCTTTGCAATCCCTGACCCGGTCCACGATTTTTCTTAAAAAGATGGGCCGGACATAGGCCGTGTTGCCTTTTTCGCCAAAGTGGAGCTTGATCGCAACCAGGTCTTTCTCTTTGATCTTTCCTTTTAGGTCGGTCCGCTCGAGAAGAATATCGATCTTATCGAAGAGCGTCTTTTTTGATTCCACTTTCAGGTCAGAGAAAAATACGTTGCTTTTCATGGGTTAGCCTCCGTGGCGAAATTCTAAGAGAAACCCGGAGGTGTGTCAATGTTCGGAGGTAGGAGGTAGGAATTGGTCATGCCTCACTGGGGTGTGTGTGAGAGCCGATAGGCGGGGCCTGCTGCAGGTCTAACCCCGCCTCCAACATAGGCGGGACAGGAATGTCCCGCCTATCGGGTATCATTCAGTTTTTATCAAGAATTTTGTTCCCCAAGTTGACGATGGATTTTCCTGTATCATCTCCTAAAAGTTTCTTTCCAGGAAAAGAGACAAACCAGCAAGTTCTGCGGGTTGATTTTATTTTGGAAATAATGTAGTAAATATTACTGTTTCCATTTCGATTCGGAGGCTTGAAGAAAGGAGAGAAGATGAAACGATTTGAACCGGACCACATCCGCAATATCGGAACCTTTGGACATGGCGGAGAGGGGAAAACCTCCCTGGTTGAAGCCATCCTCTTCAATACGGGAGAGAATACACGCCTGGGAAAGGTGGATGATGGCTCCTCTTTGATGGATTTTGAGCCGGAAGAGATCAACCGGAAGATCAGCATCAGCGCCTCGCTTGCCCATTTCGAATGGGACAAACACCGGTTTTATCTCATTGATACGCCCGGGTATGCCAACTTCATCGCAGAGGCAAAGGCCTCGATGAGGGTTGTGGATGGAGCAGTGATTGTTGTCGGCGGAAATTCGGAAGTGAAGGTCCAGACCGAGACGGTATGGGGGTATGCAAATGAGTTTCAGGTTCCCCGGATTCTCTATATTAGCAAGATGGATACGGAGCGGGCCGATTTCTTGAAGGTGGTGGAGGATGTGAAGAAACGCTTTCCTTCTCAGTCTGCTGTTCCCGTCCAACTCCCCATCGGAGGAGAAAAGAGTTTCAGGGGAGTGGTCGATCTGATTGAGAAAAAAGCCTATCTCTACCGGGAGGACGGAAGCGGGCAGTTCGAATTGAAGGAGGTTCCCTCCGAATTGAAAGAAGAGGTGGACCGGCTTCGCGAAAAGATGATCGAAGCTGTGGTAGAAATGGACGATCAACTGATGGAGAAGTATCTCGAGTCAGGGGAGGTCTCCCATGAAGAGATCCTGCGGTGTCTCCGGAAGGGGACGATAGAGAAAAAGTTGGTGCCGGCCGTCTGCGGCTCCTCCACCCGAAATATTGGAAGCCAACCCCTTCTTGACCTGATGATTCGCTGTTTTCCTTCGCCTCAGGAGAGAGGAGCAGCTCAGGTTAAGGATGTGAAGACCGGAGAGGTTGCTTCGAGGGAACCGAAAGAAGATGGACCTCTCTCGGCTTTCATTTTTAAAACGATTGCCGATCCTTTTGCAGGGAAGTTGAGCCTCTTCAGGGTC
>VGRU01000057.1 GCA_016875255.1 Deltaproteobacteria bacterium | reverse complement strand
ATCCTTCCCAGTTGTTTTTTGCAATGTCAGTTGAGCCAATCCCAGAGATCACCCATGGGTAATGAAATTTTATCCCCTTATCATGGCCGAAGGCCACTTCGAGATTCACAGCCGGAAAGATGGCCTTGTCGCTGTCCGGTTCGATCCCCTGGGCCCCTACCGCAGTGCCCATGATGTTGAAATGGGAATAATCCACAGGGTAATTCTTTTCGGAAGCGGTGGTGATGACTCCGAAGGGTTGCGGGTAGATCACCTCATGGCCCCGGTAAGCCGATTTGCCGATCTCGCACATTCCGATACATCCATCCACACAGGTGACGCACATCCCTGAGGCGGGAACCACCGAACCTTCGGTCCTGTTTTTCGTCAGGGTAGCTGCCGAGGCATTGATCTTGGATAAAGACATTTGTGATTCTCCTTTCTTGAGAGCTCTGAAAAACTACTTTTCGCTCTCTAATCAGAGATTTCTGGACTTTTTCAGAAATCTCTTCTTTTCCTCAATCTTTTTTGATCTCACAGGCCACACAGGGCTCCATATAGCACATCATGTCGTCGAAAGAGTTCTTCTCAAGACAGGGCGGGCTCAGGTTGGCGCATCCTCCGCAGATGGCCTTGTCCGGCTCGGCATAGGTGCATCGAAGCTGACAGGCCGGACAGACATACATACAGGCCCCACACAGGCGGCAGGCATCTGATTTGAGGTCAAAGGGAGTGCCGAGACTTCTCCGTTCTCCACGGCCTCGGAAACCGATGGCCTTTGCCATCATCTGCTCTTCGCAGATCCGGACACACCGACCGCAAAAAATACAGTCTTCATGCTCCTGTTTGAATCGCTGTTGATGAACGTCATGGCTGGAGGCTAAATCCTGAATGGTCTTTGATTGCGGGCAGGAGGCGAGAAGAAGCTCCAGAATCATCTTCCGGGCTTTCACCACGCGTGAGGAAGCGGTTCTTACCCGAAGGCCCTCTTCAACCGGATAGGTGCAGGAGGTGACCAGTTTAGCATTTGGTCCTTCTCCGATTTCCACCACACAGAGCCGGCAGGCCCCATAAGGGGAGAGTCCGTCCATGTGGCAAAGGGTCGGAATAGGGAACCCATAGAACCTTGACGCCTCAAGCAGGGTTGTTCCTTCTTCCATCGAAACTTCTAAGCCGTTGATGGTTAATGAAATCATGCCGTTTTCACTCCTGCATATTCATCTTTGATTTCTCTTTCCTTTTGTTCAGTGAATTCTAAATCACACCTCAGACATCGCTTTGTTTCACGGATCGCGTCTTCGACAGAAAGGGCTTGGACAACCTCATGGAAGTTCCTCCTCCTCAATCCCACTGGAAGGAGAGGGAGAAGGACTCTTTGGGATTCAATAAGTTCTTTTTCCCCTATATCGAGTGGTTCTACATAAAATTCAGGCAAGTTTATTTCTGGAGTTATTCTTAGCGGTTTACCCTGGAGATAACGGTCTATTACCCTTGCCACTTTTTTCCCTGCGCCAATCGCCTCAACAACGGTATTGGGTCCGGTGGATGCGTCTCCCCCTGCAAAAACCCCTAAAATATTCGTTGAAAATTTTTCCGGATCTGTTTGATATATCTTTCCTTCACGGATTTCAATCCCCATGGAGGCGAGACCTGCGACATCTGGTTCTTCCCCTATGGCAACAATTAAGGTGCCTAAAGATAAAGTGAATTCCGTACCTGAAATCGGCCGTGGGGTTCTTCTGCCGGTTTGATCCCGTTCACCCAAATCATTCCTGATGCATTCAATCCCGGCAACAACCCCATCTTTCGAGAGTATCCTTCGAGGAGAAACTAATGTTTCGAGTTTCACTCCTTCCTGAAGGGCCTCTTCTATCTCCTCTTCAAAAGCAGGCATTTCCTCTCTTGTTCGGCGGTAAAGAATCGTTACCCGCCTGACCCCCTTTTGACGAAAGGCGACCCTTGCGGCATCAATGGCAGAATTCCCTCCTCCAATAATCCCTACATGACCTTTCGCAAGATTTTCCCCCCTTAGATTAAAAGCCTTTAGAAACTGAATTCCCGAATAAACCCCCGGAAGGTTTTCTCCATCAATGTGGAGTTTTCGACTTTTGTGAGCCCCCAAAGCGAGGAAAATGGCCTTAAAACCATCTTTAAAGAGGTGGTCAATCGTAAATTCTTTTCCCAAAGACATGTTCATCTTGGGGGTGATATTTTCATTTAACAGCGCGTCTACCTCCTTGTTCAATATTTGCCTGGGTAAACGATAGGCAGGGATGCCACATACGAGCATTCCTCCTAATTGTTGCTCCGCCTCGAAAAGAGTAACTTGATAGCCCTTGAGAGAAAGGGCGTTGGCAGCGCTTAACCCCGCAGGTCCTGATCCAACTACCGCCACCCGTTGCGTTTCTCCATCCTGTTTCACAACCCTGAGGGGTTTATAAAGGGGAGGTTCAGTTCGGTCCGTTATAAACCGTTTCAAGGCCCGAATGGCGATCGGTTGGCTCCCACTTATGCCTGCTCGACACCTCTCTTCACAAGGGTGATGGCAGACCCGGGCACAGACCGAAGGAAAAGGATTGGCGTCCCTGATGACCCGATAGGCTTCTTCATATTCTCCCCGTTGGATATGGGCGACATAGCGCCAGGCTTCTGTCCCCAGGGGACAGGCCGTCTGGCATGGGGCTCCTACTAAATCCTTACAAACAAAGGCATCACACTTCTTCTGCAAAATATGGCGTTCATACTCGTTACGAAAGTAGTGGAGTGTGCTGAGAACCGGATTCGATGCTGTCTGTCCCAAGCCACAGAGAGTGGTGTCTTTTACAATATGGGCCAGTTCTTCGAGAAGTGATAAATGATCGAGGGTTCCTTTTCCTCTGGAAATGTCATCGAGGATTTCATACATGCGTTGTGTGCCTTTGCGACAGGTAAAACACTTGCCACAGGACTCGCCTTTCAAAAAGTTCATGAAGTATTTAGCGACATCCACCATGCAGGTATTTTCATCCATAACGATCATGCCACCTGAACCCATGATGGACCCTGCTTCTTTTAGACTTTCGTAGTTAATAGGTAGGTCGAACTTAGACGCAGGGATGCACCCCCCGGAAGGGCCGCCTGTCTGCACGGCCTTGATTTGAGCTTTGCCGACCGGACCTCCACCGATATCATAGACCACCTTGTTGATGGTTATTCCAAAAGGAACTTCTACCAATCCGGTATTCTTAATCTTTCCTACCAAGGAAAAAATTTTGGTTCCTGTATTTCCTGGCACTCCGACCTTGGCATACTGTTCAGTCCCCTGGTTGATAATCAAAGGCACATTGGCCAAAGTTTCCACATTATTGATACAAGTGGGATGGCCCCAGAGTCCTTTCTCAATGGGGAAGGGCGGACGCTGGCGGGGCTCTCCGGCCTTCCCCTCGATGGACTTGATCAATGCGGTCTCCTCGCCGCATACGAATGCGCCTGCTCCACGAGTGATTTCAATGTCGAAATCAATGTTACAACCGAGGATATTCTTACCCAGCAGCCCAAGCTCTTGGGCCTGCCGAAGAGCGATCAGGGTGTGTTTGATTGCCAGGGGATATTCCGTCCGGACATAAATAAAACCCCTTGTGGCACCAATAGCAATCCCAGCGATGGTCATTCCTTCAATGATGGCATGTGGATTGCCCTCCAGAAGACTTCGGTCCATATAGGCTCCCGGGTCTCCCTCATCGGCATTGCACACCATAAATTTCTGGGTGGCACCGTTTCCGGAATCGCGCGCCAATTCCCATTTTTTGCCAGTGGGGAACCCCGCTCCTCCTCGACCTCTGAGCCCTGACTGTTTGATTTCTTGAATAATCCAGATGGGATCAGGATTGGACAGGACTTTTTCGAAGGCACCATATCCCCCTTGTTCGATATAATCGAAAATCCTTATGGGATCGAGCTTTTGATTCTTCCCAAGGATGATGCGTGCCTGGTGCTTAAAGAAGGGAATGTCCTCTTGACAATCATAAGAGGCTTTACTCGAAGAGTCTTTGTACAGAAGATCCTCAATGGGCTTTCCCTCTATAGCTGAATGAATGATCCGCGGGATATCCTCTTTTTTGATCTTAGGATAGAGATGTTTTCCGGGTTCCACGATCATAAAGGGATCCATCTGACAGAAACCCTGACAGCCAGTAATCCTCAGCGAGATCTTATCCTGAATTTTTTGTCCCAGGATTTCACGCTTGATAAAACGAAGGATATCATTGGAACCACTGGCTTGCCCGCCTGTGCCTGCGCAGATGGTTAAACAAGGCTTCAATCCCTCCAGCTCTTTTCTCTTAACAACTAAGTCTCGAAATCGTCTGAATTCTTCGAGAGATTCCACTCTTTTCATACGATGATTACCCCTACGTGGAGATGATCCCTGTACAATTAATAGAGAGGTGTTTCGCTGAGATCGAGCATGTGGCCTTTGCATCCGCGACACGAACAGATCTGTAACATTCCCCCTCCTTGCACGACCATAGGGACCATTGAAGAGCCGCATTTCATACAGGGAGAGACTCCCTTGAGTTCGGCATGGCAGTGAGGGCAGAAGAAATTGGTTATGGCTCCATCTGGCATTTTGTATTCAGAATCTACCGAGAAACTCCCGTAGAGACAGGAGAGTCTGACCCAGCCGTGTTTCTGTTCAAAGGACACAGTCACTCGAATCGAAGGATAACCATCAATATAGTAGTGGCGATCCATAAGGCTGTGATTGCAGCGGGGACAGGCGACTTCTACTGGAAAGATTCGCTCGTCCGTATGAATATCCACTCTGTCAAGCCCGGCCCTGGCCCTATGAATGATCTCTTTGACCCTGGGGGAAGTGACATTCAAAAAATAGTGCCCGTCCACGGTGACAATGGGCCCAAGCGCGCAGGCTCCGAGACAGTTGACCGTCTCCAGGGTGATCTCCCTGTCTTGGGTGGTCTCTCCTGTTTTGATCTCCAATTGACGCTCAAACTCCTCGGCAATACGGGGCCCGCCCCGGACATGGCAGGCTGTGCCCAGGCAGACGGAGATGAGGTGTTTCCCTCTTGGTTTCAGACTGAAGGCTCTATAGAAGGTGGCAACGCCATAAATATCCACAAGGGAACGCCCTGTCTTTTCAGCCACGATCTTTAAGGCTTCTTCCGGGAGGTAACTGTATTGAGCCTGGATGTCCTCCAGAATGGAGATCATTCCAGCCTTCTTTCCTCCCTCATGATGATCAATGATCTCCCTGATATGCTCTGGGTTCATTTTTTTCCCTGTATACGGATTGTAAAGTGATTACTGACGCACTACATTAGGTTACGGTTACGTGTAAAGAATTAAGAGACGATAAACGTAGCCTTTTATTAACGATACGGGCTTCGTTACCCTTACCGTTACACTTTTATTTTCTTAGCAATACTCCTCACAATGCCACACTCCCCCTTCCGGTTTCGGATAGGTGCAAGTATGGAGATTCTCGCAGTAAGCGCATAAACCTGTTGAAATACCCAGGCCTTGAGCGTCCGGAACTATTTCTGAGAAACGGATGACAGAACGCTTTTCTATCTTCCTCATCACTTGTTCCGGAGAGGGGGATATCCCATCAAACTCATCGCACTCGAGAACGGACCTTCCGGATTGTATCGGATAGGTGCAGGTGGGAGCGAAATTGCAACAGGAGCATAGCCCCGAATACTTTTTCACTTCCGTGAAAGGCTTGACCTTTATTGCTTTATGTTCGACATTGGTTTTCTTCATCCTGCACCCTCCTTTTCAGCAAGAGATACCATATGGGTAATGCAAATCATTTGCCGGGGAACCCGGGAAATGTAAATAAGGAGGACGGAGTATTCGAAGGAGAATAGTATACCAGTTAAAACAAATAGTTATCAGTAGATTAAGCGCCTATTTTTTAGTCAGGGACAAGTTAAGTCCCAAAGCAAGAGAGAATATGAACGGGGAGATTTAACCCGCCGGGGAGAATTGCCCCTCTCCATGGGTGAATCAGGCGGGTTTCTTCATTTTTTGTAGCTTTTCTCTGAGGGTTTTGCGGTCGATCCCGAGAATCTGAGCGGCACGGGTCTTGTTGCCATCCACGCTTGCCAGTACATTACGAATATATTCGGCCTCCACTTCTGCGAGAGTTCGATGGAGTCCAGTCTCTCGCAGGGCAGAAAAGCGCATCAGTGAGGGGAGGTCAGGGACTGCGATGAGATTTCCGTCAGTCATTAATGTGAGCCGTTGGATCACATTCTCCAGTTCTCTTACGTTTCCAGGCCAATGATAATGCTGGAGGATCTGCAAGGCCTGTTCTGAAAATTGAGGTGCGGGCCGACCGGATTCTTCGGCGAATTTTGTTGCAAAATGGCGAATCAGAAGAAGGATATCGTTTTCTCTTTCCCTTAACGGAGGAAGCTCGATGGTGATGACATTGATCCGGAAGAAGAGGTCCTCACGAAAACCCCCTTTTTTGACCAGATGGAGAAGATCCTTGTTGGTGGAGACGAGAATCCTGACATCCACCTTTCTCGGCCGACTTGAACCCACCATGCAGACCTCCTTCTCCTGGAGGACCCGGAGCAGCTTTACCTGCATGGAAAGGCTGGTTTCGCTGATCTCATCGAGAAAGATGCTTCCACCATCAGCCGTTTGAAAAAAGCCTGCCCGTGATTCGGTGGCTCCGGTAAAGGCGCCCTTGATATGGCCGAAAAGCTCACTCTCCAGGAGCTCGTTCGGGATGGCTCCGCAATTGACGGGGACAAACGGAGCAGAAGCCCTCGGGCTGTTGTAATGGATTGCCCTTGCAACCAGCTCCTTACCCGTGCCGCTTTCTCCGGCGATCAGAACCGTGGCCGAGGTGGAGGCCACCTTTGCAATCGAATCCCTGACCTTTGCCATGGCCTCTGACTCGCCGATAAGTCCATAAGGGGCTGAAGCCCTTCCCATCAGGGGAGCCATCGTGATCATCCGGAGGCGGAGTTTGTCAAGGGTTCGTCCGACAGCAGAGAAAAGCTCCTCATCCGTGAAGGGTTTGACAAGGTACTCTTCAGCCCCCTTCTTCACCGCCTCTACCGCTCCTCCCACGCTGGGATAGCCCGTGATCATCATCACTTCCGTGTCTCTGAAGTTTTCCCGGACATGCCTGATTAAATCGAGACCGCTGACCCCCGGCATTTTGAAATCCGTAATGACCAGATCAATGGGTGTTTGATTAAGGATGTTGATGGCTTCTGTTGCCTGAGAGGCGATGAAGATCCGGTATCCCTGGGATGAGAGATTTCTCTGGAGCACCTCCAATGTGTTTGGAGTGTCATCAACGATCAGAATCCGTTCTTTCTTGACCGAATCTGCCATTTATTTGCCCACTTAAACCTCTGGCGAACCCGTAATGGGTAATTGAATCTCGAATCTCGAACCTTGATTGGGTTTGCTCTCAATTTTGATGGAACCTCCGTGCGATGTCACGATTCCATGAACAACAGGCAGTCCTAACCCGGTTCCCTGGCCAACGTCTTTCGTCGTAAAAAAAGGAGTGAATATCTGTTTCATGACCTCTTCATCCATGCCGATACCCGTATCTTCTATCATGAGCGAGACATGTTCTTCGCCGGCAAGAGTCCGTATGGTCAACCTGTCCCCTGTTTTCATTGCCTGCAACGCATTGATGATCAGATTGACAATCACTTGATTCAACTGTGCCGGATCGGCAAGGATCTCCGGCAGGTCAGGAGAAAGTGAACCGGCCAGTTCAATCCCTTCCTTGGCGCACCGGGATTCAAAAAAATGGAGTCCCTCTTCGACCAACTGATTCAAATTTACCTTCGTCTTTCTTGGAGGCAATTTTCGGGCAAAGATCAGAAGTTTCTTAACAACCTCCCGTGCATTCAAAGAAGCCGTCAATATCTTTTCAATGTCCAACTCCGCCTGTTGGGGCAGTCCAGGGCATTTTTTTACAAGCTGTGCAAATCCCAGGATATTTCCAAGAGGTTCGTTCAGTTCATGAGCTACGCCTGCAGAGAGCTGTCCGATGGTGGCCAACCGGTCAGCATGCCTCAGTTGTTCCTGGAGCTCCAATTTTTCCTGCTCCGCCTGTCTCCGTACGATAATAATTGCCACCTCTTTTGCAACCGTATCCAGAAGATTCCGCTCCTCCCTCATGAAAGGGCCTTCATCGAGCTCCGGTCTCTCCTCCGCATAGAAAATCTCGACCCGTCCCCGTATCTCTTCATGGACCACGATATCCGCAGACTGCTTCCATTTCCCTTCCCGGAAGCGAGGGGTTGAATACGAATGTCCGTCCATGACGATTCGGGCGATGGCGATCTCAGGGTAGAGCCAGGCAGAAGGAAGAAGCTCGACAATGCCACGCAAAATTCCTTCCAGCGTTATTTCAGGTTTGGAAGCGAGGCGCGCGATACCGTAAAGGCACGTTAATTCTTTGACGCGCTCGCGTAAATCGATCTGTGCATCCCGGTGTGCCGCGGCAATTTCAAGCGTCCGGGCGAGGCTTTCATAGAGTTCTATCCCATCCTTTTTAAAGTAGTTGACAGCTTTGCTTTTCAACTGCAACATTCCGATACTTTTTTGATTGACGGAGAGGGGGATCAGGAAGAGGGATGGGTGATGACCGCTTTCTGAGAGCATCGATTTAGAAGGGTCAACCTGACCCCGGAGAATGTTGTTACAAAGACGGATATGGTCCAAATCATCCTCCGGTCCAGGGACGACCTCTCCGTCTTCATTTTGTGCGGAGGACCGAATTCTAAAGAGGAAGGGTTCCTGGGGTTGACGCTTCACGGTACTGCGAAAGTACTTGCCGTGGTCTTTGAGCCAGAGCTCAATCTCATCGGCCCCTGAAAAGTCAAGGATCTTTCGGGAGACTTCCCGTTGGAAATCAGGCCGCAGAAAGCCCTGGTTGGCAAGAAGTAATATTTGATGGGATAGTGTTTGAAATTCTTTGGCCAACTTATGGAAGGAAACATTTCTATGGAGGTGTTCTGACCGATTCATCCCGATTGCCCTCTCAAGAGCAGATAATATTACCGTATCCATCCCACAACTGGAGAGATGACTTATTCATTCAACAGACAGGATAATTTTATCTTAAATTTCAGACAAAAGAAAGGAGGAGGATGAGATTCATTCGAGGAGTTTCAAGGTAGAATTTCCAGACTAATGGAAGGTGACAGGGCTGATGGATTTCTCCATCCCTGAAAGGCTCAAGGCCGAAAAAGATAGAATTCTACATTCTTTCGGAGCTTCACCGGCTTATTTCTGCTTCATGTCTTCGATAAGACAACCTGTTGCAAGAAATCGAGGCGGAAGGTCCCCCCCTGATATGATGTCGATTACTCCACCTGTCGTATAAATTTATTAACTTATACCGGAATCGGCAGAGAGACCTCTTATCAGTCGACCGAGAGTATCTTTTGCATCCCCCAGAAGCAAAATGGCATGGGTCTCCGTATAAAGAGGATTCTCGACTCCTGAGTATCCAGGCTTATCATCAAAATTGCAGACCACGACGTTTTTGGCTTCATGGGTCATTAGAATGGGCATTCCTGAGATTGGGGTTTCTTCCATACGGGTCGCTGCGGGGTTAACAACATCACATGCCCCGATGATAATGACCAGATCCGTCTCCTTGAATTCGTCATTGATTTGATTCATTTCATAGAGTTTATCGTACGGGACCTCGGCTTCAGCCAGTAAGACGTTCATATGTCCCGGCATCCTCCCAGCCACAGGGTGAATGGCAAACTTGACCTGTTTCCCAGACTGTTCAAGGAGATTAGCTAACTCCTTAACCTCAAACTGGGCCTGTGCGAGCGCCATACCGTATCCCGGAACGATAATCACTTGCTTTGCTTCCTTAGCGGTCTCGATGGCCACAGAAAATGGATCTTTCTTCAATGCTTCTTTGGAAAGAGATCTCTCGTCCACCTTTAAAGTGGCTGGCTCAGGGAGCGTCCTGTCCTTTACAATCATTTGATCTTGATTTGTCGGTTTTCCCTGAGATCCTGCAAGAATCATAAGAAAATTTCGATTCATGGCCCTGCACATGACGAGGGTGAGAATCGATCCGGAAGCAGCGACCGTCGCACCACAGGCGACAAGGAGTCGGCTTTCGATGATTACGCCACAGAAGGCCGCAGCTAAACCTGCCGTTGCATTAAGAAAAGAGATCAGAACCGGCATATCGGCACCGCCGATTCGAATAGAGAAAACAACGCCCAAGAGAGCGGAAAGTATGACCAATATGACGAGATAATAAATCCCCCCCTGTCCTTCAGAGTGAGCCGAGGCAGTGCCGGAGAAGATAATTATTAAAACCATGAGGACGGCGGTCCACCGATTATGGTTTGGCAACAGCCAGGGTGTTTGCCTCACCACATTGGAAAGCTTCCCACTGGCAATCATACTTCCACTGAAGGTCATTGCGCCGATGACCAGTCCCAGGAGCCCCGAAACCTTTCCGATGGATATTCCTGGAGTGACATACCTTGTCAATTCGACAAATGAAACCAGAAAAGCCGCAATACCTCCAGCCCCATGCTGGAAGGCCACCATTGCCGGAATTTGAATCATATTAACTCTCATGGCGATTCGCCAGCCCGCCACGGAACCAGCCATCAAAGCAATCATCACAATGTGAGGTTCGAAAATCCTATGCTTCATGACAATCGCGATTCCAGCCAAGGCCAATGCCAAGGCTGCCGTGAGATTGCCTCTTCGTGCGCTCTTGGGGGCTCTGAACTGACCAATTCCCAGCAGAAAAATGAGGATGATCGCGAAGTCAATTAAGAGACTGAACCAGAAATTCATCGAATATTCTCCTTTCGTTACCACTCCGGGGAAACCACTCTTACGACCTTGAGCAACTCAACATCGAAGACATTCTTTCAATCTTTTTTGAATAGCTTAAGCATCCGGTCAGTGATGACGAAGCCCCCTACCACATTGAATACAGCCATCCCTATGGCTATTGCCCCCAATATTTTCTGAGGGGCGTCGGATGTAACAGTAAACAGGAGAAGGGCCCCAAGGATGGTTACCGCCGAGATCGCATTTGTCATAGACATCAATGGAGTATGCAATAATGGCGGAACACGTGAGATTAGGAAGTACCCGATTAGGAATGAAACGACAAAAACGGATAGCAGAATCATCAGTATAGTCATGGGTTCTTCGTCCTCCGGTTGAATAGTATCTATCGGACTTGATTTTGCTGGACCTCAAAGGCTGATTTGTTAGGGTTCCGATGTGGGCCCATTCAGAGCCTTGAGAACGCCTTCATAAAGAATTTTACCTTGATATGTGACCAGGGAATTTTGAACGATTTCGTCCTCCAGGTCGAGATCGTTTAAGCCATTTTTAAATAGGTTTTTTACATAATGAAAAATATTATTGGCATAAAGCCAGGTGGCATGGACAGGAATTCTGCCAGGAATATTTTGCAGGCCACAGATCAAAACTCCGTGCTTAATTATGTCAGTCCCCGCTTCTGTAGATGTGCAGTTCCCTCCCTGATCAATCGATACATCCACAATGACAGAGCCGGGTTTCATCCTGACAAGCATTTCTTCTGTAACCAGAATGGGGGCGACTTCACCCGGCACTAAGGCGCTTAAGATGACTACGTCAGCCTCTTGCACTAAAGGGCTCAGGGCGGCTCTTTCCTTTTCCAACCAATCGCTGGGAAGAGCTTTGGCATAGCCCCATTTCCCAATAGACAATTGTTCAGGTGCCTCAAAACCCCCGATCTTCGCCCCTAAACTCATGGCTCCCTTCCTCGCGTCTTCACGAATATCTACAGCCGTCGTGATGCCACCGAGTCTTTTGATGGTGGCTAAGGCCTGAAGGCCCACGACACCGATACCGACTACCAAAAAATATGCCGGTTTTATTGATCCTATGGCAGTAGTGATCATAGGAACAAACTTTGGCAAATAGCTGGCGGCGATGAGGACGGATTTGTAACCGGTTACTGTACTCATGGAGGTGAGGGCATCCATGGTCTGGGCACGGGATATACGCGGAATGCCATCCATCGTGAATGAGGTGATCCCTTTGTCTCTTAATTTCTGGATCATTTCATGATTCGAGGGAGCTGCCGGGTGCAGAAAGGCAATCAGAATGCTTTTCTCTTTCATTAATTCTATTTCATGCCTCCCTGACTTTTCATTGTACAGGGGCTGTTTCACTTTCAGGATGACATCTGCATTCTGATACAAGGATTCAGCGTCCGGCATGATCCTCGCGCCGGCTTTTTCATATTCCAGATCTTCACAGTGAATGCCCTCGCCGGCAGATGTTTCTACCAAAACGTTAAAACCCATCTTGATGAATTTTTGGACTGTTTCAGGTATTGCTGCAATCCTTTTCTCCTCGAGCATAATTTCTTTTGGAATTCCAATGTTCATCATGTACCTCCGTTCCTGTTTACCCCTTTAGAAATAACCCGCTGCGCCAGCGCTTGCGCGGCGAGTGCCCCGCCTGCGTGGTCGAAGCCACTCCCGCCATGCTCGCGCACCGGCGCGGCGAAGGCCCGCTGGAATTTCTAACGAGGTTTACTTGGGGGTTGATTCTCCCCCATAGGTTTTACCTGCTCTGACGATCTCGATCTCCCACTTCGCGTTGATAGAATTCAATGATTTCGTAACGGCTTCATGAAAAATGGGCGGTTCTGGCCACTTCAACATATCCGCCATCTTACGGACAATTAAAGTCGGATTAAGGTTGTGATCCTGTTTACGATCTTGCGGTATCCGAGGAACCAAACATTCCAGAGTCTCCAAAGCGAGGATTCTCGCATTCAGGTGGACGTTTCGGTCCGTCATGATCCTCGATACCTCCAAAAGGAATTCATTGGAAGGCTGACTTATTTCTTTTGCGTCCTCCAGGACTCTTTCAAGGAGTTTCCAATTTTGCCCATATCTTAATATCCTTGCCAGTCCAGTTTGGTGCTCATCCAGTTTTATCGATTCTTTTAGACTGTTGAGAACTTCCAGAACCTTGTCCCATTCCCTTAGATTTCCGAAGATATCCGAATTCAAAGCGAATCCCCCCTTTATGTTATGGACTTTCCCTTTAGAAGAATATGACCACATCGGTAGAACTTAACCTTAATTGTTTGTAACACTTTAGTGCTTTGAAAAAACTGATCTAATCCCCCTTCATCCCCCTTTGTCAAAAGGGGGAAACCTTTCTCCTCCCTTTGGAAAAGGGAGGTTGGGAGGGATTTTACAAGACGATTTCAAACAACTAAATGGTTACAAAATATTTTATTCGTTGAAGAAGGCTCTATCAAATGTCCACATCGGGAGCGAACCATTCTATGGGTTAGAGCCTCGATCATCATTGCTAAAAACAGGATCAGCCGCTTTCTCCAATCTATTTGGATTGAATTCATAAATTTATCATGAGTTTCGGAGGTTGAAGGTTGGACAAGATGTTTCCTCCTCAGAATTAATCACCCAAATGGGACACTTCAATTTAGAGATGACATCAGAACATAATCCACAATTTGCCTCATCCTTTCTCCACATTTTAAGAAATTCACCCTGAAGAATAACCAGATGATGAACCCCATCCTTTATCTCATTAAAAACCATCTCCCAAGGAGGAATGGTGATCACCTCGAAATCGTAAGGAATGTCCATTCTGGTAAAGTAACTTTTTACCCTCTCCAAACATTCTTTTTCCTCTTTCACCCAATAGGTTAGGGTATTGAAGCCTAATCGCCCCTTAAAAAGATCGGTGAGGTAGGAAACAAAGATGACCTTTACGGCCGGCTGGTCTTTCTGAATGAGCTGAAAGGCATCCAAAATTGATACCGAAGCATCCCTTGTTGCACTGGCAATGATCAATATTTTAGAAATCATCATTACGTATCCCCTTCAAGCCCGTCTTTTTCATCAGGGTAGGAAATGAGCTGGTTTCCGCAGTGATGGCAATAAAAACCTCTATCAACTATCATCAGAATCTCTTTGGTCTTAAAAAAAGCATTCCTGCAGATCGGACGCTCCAACTTTCTTCCCTTTCTTAATCAGGAAAATCTAAAAAGTTTTTTGAAAAACCGAAGCCACCAATTCGTTTCCTTCCAATTCGATGTTTTAAGTTTATACATGGGGCACTCTTGATATGCAGAAATCGATAGACAGAACATTTTTAAATGGGCCGAACTTGGGGCAAAGCCAAGCCGCTCCTTGGGGCCACAAACTTTTAAAGGATTTCCCGAAGTCAAACCCAGATAAAGAGTGCAGGGCATGATATTTAGCCTCCTAAAATTTTCTCTATGGATAAAAACATCTCGTCAATATCGAACGGTTTCACGTAGTAGGCCTCTACTTGATTCTCATTCCTTTTTTCAGGATAAAGATGGGGAAAAGCCGTCATCACGATGATGGGAACGTCTTTCATGTTTTGGCGGATGAATTTGATCAGATCGATCCCTGAAAAAGAAGGCATCTTTATGTCTGTAAGGACCAGAGCGGGCTTTTCTGCTTTCAGCCTCTCCATAGCTTCGAAACCATCTTTGGCCACCCAGACTTGAAATCCCATTCCGACAAAGAACCTTTTCAATATGTAAAGAATTGTTTCGTCATCATCGACGATCAATATCTTTTTCTTATTTTTGTGAAAATCGTCCGTCGCTTTTGAGGATTCTTCTTCCAAAGGCGCCCCTCTCCTTTAATAATTCTTTTGCAATGACTATATTTCGAGTGCCTGAAAGTTGGATGAGTTTTGCTAAATCCGACAGACTCTTGTCTTCCCTCTTGTTCCAAAAAGTTAAGATCATGGGAAGATTGACTCCTGTGACCACATCAATTTTTTCACTGTTTAAAAATGAGAATGAGATGTTTGATGGAGAACCTCCGAAAAGATCGGTCAGAAGAAGGACGCCATCTCCTCGAGACACTTGTTTAATGGCATCCGAAACTCTCTTCCTCGCTTCAAAGGCATTCGTTTCACCATTGATTGAAACCGCAGTGATGCCTTCAATTTTCCCGACAATATACTCTGCTGTCGCAATCAACTCTTTTCCGACAAAAGAATGCGCGATGATTACAGCACCAATCATTTCAAAAAACACCCCTTTTTCTTCAAATAAATATGCCTGTATGACGCCAACCTGCCCACCGGGGGTATGCGCAGTTCATTTACTGCCATCGCCTTCTGAAATTTTCCATTCGTCATCATTGCCTCTTGCTATCATCTTCTGTCCTTCCAATTGGGACAGAGTTTCACGGACTTCATCAAGGGAGATACTGCCTTCAAGCCTACCCTCCTCCCCTAACTCGTACCAGATATCCATGGTGGTGATGGCCCGATAATCTGTAATGATTTGTAAAACCATTCTTCGTAGATCAACTTCTCGCTGAACATTTTCATCAATCATGATAAGCAATGCTCCCCTTGATGATCGATCGGTTTTTTTCATCATCCAGCCCCTTTTTATTGATTGAAGGTGAGTAGTTTAGTCAGATTTGAATTTTAATCTGTCATAGAATGTACTCGTAACATCCTTCATGAAATTAAGAACTTTTCTTTGCAATCGGTAATAAAAGATCAGAAAAATAAACCTCAACCGGACAAGCAGAAGGTTTAATGACCATACTGCCTTGTTGAAGAACCATCCTCTTCTAATAAGGAAAGATAAGAATGACATGTTCACCTTAAACCCTTCCCCTAAATTGCCGAATAAGAATAGCCTCAAGACAGCGTTGTCTCCTTTTACTGATTGATCACCAAAACAGGGCAGTTTGGCCTGTAGAA
>VGRU01000056.1 GCA_016875255.1 Deltaproteobacteria bacterium | reverse complement strand
AAGAAATAAGAGGGTGGAAAGTAGAAGGTAGAAGGTGGAAGGTGGAATTTAAAATTCATTTTCCACTAACCACACTCTACGATCCACATTCCAATTGAGGAGGTAGGACATTGAAAGTCGGAAAAGTCATGAGGGTGATTGGCCCGGTAGTGGATGTGGAATTCTTCGCTGAAGAATTACCTGCCTTATATAATGCGATCCGAATTGAGAGACCGGACGGGACAAAATTGATCATCGAGGTGTCCCAATATCTCGGTGAGAACGTGGTGCGTTGTGTGGCCATGTCCACAACCGACGGATTGATCCGTGGAATGGATGCAGTCGATACGGGTGAAGCGATTACCATGCCCGTGGGAAGAGAGACGCTGGGAAGGATCTTCAACCTTCTGGGAGAGCCCATTGATAAATTAGGCGACTGCCCAACCAAGAAACGATATCCGATTCACCGTTCTCCGCCGCCTTTTGAAGAACAGGTCCCGTCGAATCAGGTCTTTGAAACAGGCCTCAAGGTGATCGATCTCCTCGAACCCTACGCCAAAGGCGGAAAGGTCGGTCTCTTCGGCGGCGCCGGAGTGGGAAAGACCGTTTTGATCATGGAACTGATTCGAAACATTGCCACGGAGCACGGAGGGTTTTCTGTTTTCGGCGGCGTGGGAGAGAGGACCAGGGAAGGCAACGACCTCTGGCTTGAAATGAAGGCATCGGGTGTTATTGAAAAAACTGTCCTTGTCTTCGGCCAGATGAACGAACCTCCCGGAGCGAGGCTTCGGATTGGTCTTTCCGCTCTCACCCAGGCAGAATATTTCCGGGACGAAGAAGGCCAGGACGTGCTCCTCTTCATCGATAACATCTTCCGTTTTGTCCAGGCAGGCTCCGAGGTTTCGGCCCTGCTGGGCCGAATGCCTTCCGCCGTGGGATACCAGCCTACCCTTGCAACCGAGATGGGTGAACTTCAGGAGCGAATCACCTCAACCAAAAGAGGATCGATCACATCGGTCCAGGCCATCTATGTGCCTGCGGATGACCTCACCGACCCGGCTCCTGCAACGACCTTTTCGCATCTCGATGCGACGACCGTTCTCTCAAGACAATTAGCGGAGTTAGGGATCTATCCGGCAGTCGATCCCCTTGACTCCACTTCAAGAATTCTCGACCCGCGCATTGTGGGCGAGGAACATTACCGTGTCGCCCGCGGCGTCCAACAGGTGCTTCAGCGTTACAAGGAACTCCAGGACATCATCGCCATCCTCGGAATGGAGGAACTTTCAGAGGAGGACAAACTGATTGTCCACCGGGCGCGAAGGATTCAACGATTCCTTTCTCAGCCCTTCTTTGTGGCAGAGCAATTCACCGGCTCTTCGGGAAGATATGTTTCCCTGCCCGACACGATCAAAGGGTTCAAGGAAATCCTCGAAGGAAAACACGACGACCTGCCGGAGCAGGCCTTCTATATGATAGGAAAGATCGAAGAGGCTACCGAAAAGGCGAAGCGGTTAAGAGAAGGAACACATTAAAAACAAAAATTCGAAATACGAAGCACGAAACAAGCTCAAATGACCAAATTTTAAATGTTTCAAACAAAAGAGTTTAGAAAATTTGAATTTTGGTATCACTTTAGCGGTTTGAAAATCTTTGTAAAATCCCTCCCGACCTCCCTTTGCCAAAGGGAGGAGATAAGGGTTTCCCCCTTTGGAAAAGGGGGATTAAGGGGGATTTTATGATGAATCTTTTGGTCAATTGACTCGTAAAACTCTTTTTTTCAAAATGCTAAAGTGATACGAATTTTGAAGATTCGAATTTGTTTCGGATTTCGATATTCGGATTTCGGATTTAGAGAAAACTATCGAGATGGAAACCAAGCCCTTTATTCTTGATGTCGTGACTCTAAAGAAGGTGGTCTTCAGTGAGCCGATCGAATCCGTGGTTGCGCCGGGCACGGTCGGTTACTTCGGCATCCTTGCCGGACATACTCCATTTGTTTCGAGCCTCCAGGTCGGCGTCACAAAGATCACCAAACCCGGCGGAGAAAAACTGAGCCTCTTCACAAGCAGCGGCTTTCTGATGACGGACGGTGAAAAAGTGATCCTTCTTGCAGAAGCCGCAGAGCGGCCCGAAGAGATCGACGCAGCCCGTGCTCAAAGGGCAAAGGAGAGAGCGGAAAAGAGACTTGCCGAGAGGCCTTCGGACATCGATATCGATCGGGCGAGGGTCGCACTTCTCCGTGCCATCACCCGCCTCAAACTCACCCGGGGTTAATCCTTACAGGCTGGACTTCAGGGTATGCAACGCTTCCCACATCGCTTCAGGCATGGTTTGACTGAACTCTCCGAAAAACTTTTCGATTCCTAATATCTCGTCATCCCAGGCCCTCGGATGAATTTCAAACAATTTTTCAAGCCTCTCTTCAGAGAGGTTCACTCCGTCCAGTTCCAGATCCTTTAAGTAAGGGACAAGGCCGACAGGCGTTTCTCTCGCTCCCGCCCTGCCATTAACTCTGTCCACGATCCATTTTAATATCCGGATATTCTCTCCGAATCCAGGCCAGATAAAATCGCCGTTCTCATCCATCCTGAACCAGTTGACGGAAAAAATTCTTGGCGGGTTGGCCAGCCTTTCTCCCATATGGAGCCAGTGGCTGAAATAATGGCCCATATTGTATCCGCAGAAAGGAAGCATGGCCATGGGATCTCTTCTGAGCACCCCTATCTGATGGAGCGCCGCCGCTGTTGTCTCGGAACCATTCCTTGCCCCTAAAAAGACCCCGTGCGGCCAGTCGAATCCCTCCACCACCAGAGGGATTAGCTGACTCCTTCGCCCTCCGATCAGGATGGCTGAAATGGGCACTCCCTTCGGGTTTTCAAATTCTTTCGAGAGGGTGGGAACATGTTCAATGGAGACCGTGAAGCGTGAATTCGGATGGGCCGCCTTGTTCCCATTCGAATCCTCCCAGGGATGGCCCTGCCAGTCGAAGACGTTCTTGGGAATCTGACCTTCCATCCCTTCCCACCAGGGTTCATTCGTATCAAGATTTAAGGCCGCATTTGTAAAAAGAACCGGAAAGAACTTCCCTGCTGTTAAAGACCTCATCATGTTGGGATTGGTCTTCATGGATGTGCCCGGAGCCACGCCAAAAAGCCCAATTTCAGGATTGATGGCCCAGAGACGGCCATCCGGTCCAATGTTGAGCCAGGCGATATCGTCTCCCAGGGTCCAGACCTTGTAGCCGGGAAGAGTCGATTCCAGCATAGCCAGATTCGTCTTTCCACAGGCCGAAGGCATGGCCGCCGCCACATAGGTGATTTTCCCCTCGGGATCTTCAATCCCGATGATGACCATATGCTCCGCAAGCCACCCCTCCTTCAATCCCTGACAGGAGGCGATCCTGAGAGAGAAACATTTCTTCCCTAAAAGGGCATTCCCTCCGTAGCCTGAACCGATGCTCCAGACAAAATGTTCGTTCGGAAAATGCATGATGAAACGCCGGTTCGGATCGAAATCCCCGACGGAATGAAGTCCTTTAACAAAATCCTCCCTGTTTCCGATCTTTTCAGTGACCTTTTTTCCCATGCGGGTCATGATTCTCATGCTGATGGCAACGTAGGAGACATCCGTAAGCTGAACACATGCCCTGGCATAGGGAGAATCAGGATGGCCCATCATATAGGGAAGGACATACATGGTCCGCCCCTTCATACACCCTTTGGTCAATCCAGTGAGGAGTTCTTTGGCCTCTTTGGGTTCCATCCAGTTATTGTTAGGCCCGGCAAGGGTTGCCTCGGGATGGCACACGTAGGTGAGGTGTTCGGTGCGAGCCACATCGGTGGGGTGGCTTCGATGAAGATAAGCAAAGGGATAAGCGGTTTGGTTCAGTCTGTGAAAGATCGGGTGGTTCCCGATTTTTTCCTCATTCACTCCGGTTTCGATCAGCCGGTGGGCCTCTTCTTCAGAGCCGTCACACCACCAGATGCGCTTCGGTTCGGTCAACCTCGCCTGTTCTTCAACCCAGTGTTCAAGGGGGGTCGCCATCGGATTCTTCTCCCTCCGTCTTCTTTTTTTGAAAAGCCTTTAAACAGGACTGATTCTCTTATATATAGAACGGATGAATTTTGCAAGAGTTAAATAGGTTTTCATGTAACCCTTCATTTATAGCTCTTTTTATCCCCCTTTGACAAAAGGGGGATGGAGGGAGATTTTAAAATTATGCCGTGCTCTTCTTGCCTGCCTGTCCCGTTGCCTATTGACTCCTCCATACAGGTTTTATAGACTCCTCTTATATAAAGTCGTTTGCGGGGGATGGAGCATGATGAATGGTTTGATCATCCTTTTAGGGACCATTTTACTGTTTGGGGTGCTTTATTATGAGAAAAAGAAGAACAGACAGCCTCTATTGATCACGAAGTCCATTCTTTCGTTGTTCTTTGTCATCACCGCGCTGTTCCAGCCTCGGCCGGTTCCGGTTTATTTCCATTATCTCTTGATCGGTCTGGTGTTTTGTCTCGTGGGGGATGTGTGTCTGGCTCTTCCGCAGAAAAAAGCGTTTATGGTAGGGCTGGTCGCTTTTTTACTTGGGCATTTTCTCTACATCTTCAGCTTTTCAACCCTCGTCTCAGTTTCCTATTGGTTTTCACCGGGGTTGTTTATCATCGTCGTCATAAGCGCCCTTATCTTTCTCTGGCTTCGTCCTCATTTAAAGGCCATGCTGATCCCCGTGTTGCTCTACATCATGGTGATTACGTTCATGGCAATTGGGGCATTGGCAGTGTTCTGGAAATCTTCCTTCCAGGTTGAAGGAAGGACGCTCATCCTGGTTGGAGCTCTCTCTTTTTATGTTTCAGACATTTTTGTCGCCCGACAAAGATTCATCAAAGAGGAATACCGAAACCGGTTCCTCGGCCTGCCACTCTATTACATCGGTCAATTCATGCTGGCGTTTTCTGTAGGCTTTTTGAAGTGATGAGGGACGCTTCCCTCTTTTGATTGGAGGCGTCCCTCCTATTTTTCTATTTTCATTTTTTGTGTTTGATCTTTCCGGTTAGTCCTCCGATCCAATCCATCACGCTATCGATGACCGTAGGTCCTTTGACGGTCAATTTTGTCTCGGCGGTCAGCGGGGAGAGCATGCTGGTGACCTTTACCGTGTAAACCCCCTTGGGAATGGGAGGCTGACTGATCACAACCACAGGCTCAAACTTCTCGTTGGGGACGATATCGGCCTTTAAGATCTCCATGGCTTTGGTCAATTTGTTTATCGAAGATTTGCCCAACTCTACCTTAAAAGTTCCATCCGGTTTAATAGGCCCTTCTGCCACAATCGCCTTGGTCTCATTGGGCCCGATGAGGGTGATAAACATGGAATCCCCCGGTTTAAACCCGGAGCCCTCAAAGACGATGACGGTGTCCATCAATTTGGCGACTCCGAGACGAATCGATTCCGGGTTTACAATGACCTGCGGGCCGGTCACGGAGCGATCGAGTGTTTTGGGAGTATTGGAGCATCCCGAAACAATCAAAAAAGAAACCAGTACCATTAAACTCCAATACCGCATCTTCTTTGAACTATTCATTTGTCATCCCCCTTCATGTTTTATTCTCTTTCAACCACTGGAGCATTCTTTAGAGCAGCAATCTGACTTATTCGTCATCCGCTGACATTCTACCACCACCAATATTTTTGTCAAATCCATCGCCCCTAAGATTGGGAGAGCCCTGAAATCTCTGTAATCTTCTTTTAAAATCCCTGCCTGCGGTAGGCAGGTATCGAATCAAGAGAGCTTTAAAATTTCTCAGATCTCTCTATCGGATCGCTTCAATGAGTCCATTGACCAGCGAGGCGGCCTCTGCCTCAGGCAGACAGTAACTCATCTCCGTAAATCTCTTTCTGAATCCTGAAACCTCTTTCGCCACGGATCGGCCATGAAGGATGACCTCGCTCATATATTCTGCTAATTGCCTAAAATCCTCCTCCTTCATCCCGAAACGGGTCATCTCCTGAACTCCCATCCTCAGACAACTGGCTGCGGTGAAGGCCTCGTCATCCGGGGCGGCCTGATAGTTGACGATGATGTTGTTCTCCTCCAGCCGTTCGGCCACGACCGGTCCCTTTCCATAACCCACTCTGACGATCACCTGATGGGTTTCCGTATATCCAAGCCGCGAGTCTCCCTCCACGGTTAATCCTTTCTCTTTCAAAGAACGGGCAAAGGCTTTGGCATTGGAGATCACTGCCTTCTGATAGTCTGATTTATAGAGATTCATCTCATAGGCCGCCATGAGCAGTCCTAAAAGCGTTCCGAGATGATGGTTGCTCACACTTCCGGGGAAAACCCTCCGGACAATGGCTTCCCAGAGGTCCTCGTACGACGTCCCTTCTGACATATTGCTCCCAATGATCCCCCTCTGGGGACCGAAAAAGGTTTTATGAGTGGAACCGGTGACGATATCCGCCCCCTCCTGAAAGGGTTCCTGAAAATAGGGCCCGATCAATCCCAATACATGGGCCATGTCATAAAGAATGATCGGCCTGGGTTTGATATTGGATGCCATCCGCGCAACCTCTTTGAGAGGTTCCCTATAAAGGATCATGCTCTTGCCAAGAACGATCAACTCAGGTTTATGTATTCCCAGAAGTTCTTCTGTTTTGGAGAGATCGATCTGATAGAGATCCTCCTTCAGCACCGGGAACGGAACCACGGAAGGCCTCTCCGTCAGAGGATCGATGGCTATAAAATCTCTCAGAGCGCCCATGGGTTGTGCGCTGAGATGGCCCCCCCTTCCGAGATGATGATTCATCACCTTCCTGATCCTTCGAGGATCGCTCTTCCGGTCGAGCCGGTTGAGAAAATCCATCAAACCGCTGAAGACAACCGTGTTGGCCATCTGCCCGCTGATCACCCTCGCCTCAACCTCGGAGCACCCTAAATAGCTTCGCATCTCATCTGCAAGGAGGACTTCCACCTCTTCGATCAACTTCGTTCCCTGATAATAGAAAACATCCCTCTCTCCAAGGGCCTTGACGACACGGTGCTCCGCATACCGGTGCGATGGATCCATGATCGTGAGGAGTCTTACCAACGGGGACGGCGTCTGTTCCGAAGGAATAAGGTTAATCGTCTCTCTCTGCCTCCAGTAGGTATTCCGGATCGCCCGCTCGACCAGCTTTTTTGCCGCATCTTTCAAATCCCTGACAGGCTCACGCCTTTTTAATATCTTCTCCTGAACCAGAATGGGCCGGGCATAGGGAGGCGCCTCACCGGATAAATGCTTTTCTACGATGATTCCTTCGATCGTCTTTCCTCTCTGCTGGATCTCTATCCTCTTCCCCTCTTCAAAATCGGAATCGATATAGGCCAAGGCAATGGCCCTCATCCCTCTTTCTTCGGTCGGTTTGGACAGGATTCCCTCGTCAGAAAATATCCAGTAAGGGACCATGGTTCCACTGGTCACATGCCCTACCGGTTTTCCGTTCACAAAGACTTCATAGCCTTGCCTTGCAATCGCCTGTCCGCCCTGACTTCCAATCATCGCAACGGGAACAACCCGTCTGGGAATGGTCTGCTTCTCTCTGGGGGGGAGAGGAGTTCCATCCGTCCTTGCTTTCAATTCTTCAAACTGTCTCCGCAGCGCCTCCCTGCCTATAAAATCCCCTTTCAAAGGAGAAAAACTGACTGCCAATCCGGCTGAATAAACCGCAAAGATGGGAATCTCTTTTCCCTCCTGATCCATCCCCAATTCATGGCCATACAGGGGAAGACCTGCCTCGGTTCTCAGGGTATCTCTTGCCCCCAAACCTACCGGTACAATACCCTCTTTCTCTCCAACGGCAAGAATCGCTTCCCATATCATTCGCATCTTCTCTCTCTCGGAAAAGAGTTCGAAGCAGATGGGCTCTCCCGTATATCCGGTTCTTGAGATGGTGACAGCGACTCTGGTCCCTTCGATCTCGCAAACCCTCAAACGATTCCTCCAGGGATCAGGTAGTTTTGAATGGCTCTCGATGACGATCTTTTCCAACACCCTTTTGGTAACGGGGCCCTGGAGGGCAATCATTCCCATCTCTTCACTTTTATCTTCGAGGATGAGGCCCCTGAACCGTCTCTGATGCTCGATCAACCAATTCCAGTCTCTCACTTTATTGGCGGCATTGACCACAAGAAGGTATCTCGATTCTGAAGGAAGGTTTCCTATATCCAGCCGATAAAGATAAGCATCATCAATGGCTTCGCCCCATTCATTCTGGATCAGGGTGTACTGGGCCATGCCGTGCTCCAAAGCCAGGACATTATTCGTCAGGACCTGCTGTAAAAAGGGAATGGCTTCTTCTCCGTAAATCAGGAAACGTCCCATGTGGGAAATATCGAAGAGGCCTCCGTATCTTCTTGTGGCAAGATGTTCTTCGAGGATGCCCGCCTTATAAGAGACCGGCATCTCCCAGCCGGCAAACTCCACCATCTGCCCACCATGTTCCTTATGCCATGAATAAAGGGGTGTTCGTTTTAAGTTTTTTGGCATTCTTTAAACCCCTTTCCAGTTAAGATCTTCTATCTTTTTATATGATATCATATTTTTACATAAATCCTGCCATAGAATCAACCCATTCAACTCCCCCGATCTAAAGCCCGTGGTTTACCTTCAGCCCGAGCGTTCGACTGAGCTCATGCCGAAGTCTCAGGCCGAAGGCTCAGCCCGCTGCAGGCAGGGATTGATACTGCACTTTGATAGATTTAGTGTCCTGAGCTTGTCGAAGGAAGCGGCGCTTTTCACCCCGACCTAAAGGACGAAGTTCGGCGCCGTCGAAAGTATCAAATTTCATTCACCTCACCTGAGATATTGAACCCGTAACCTGTTTGGCTGAGAATCTTGGAAAGACCAAGGTGGACCCGGGCCAGATCGAGCAAGTGATCATCAACCTGGCAGTGAACGCCAGAGATGCAATGCCGGGAGGAGGAAGGCTTACTATTGAAACAACCAATATGAAATTGGATGAGGAGTATGCACGAACACATATTGATGTTGCACCAGGGCCCTATGTGATGCTCTCAGTAAGTGATACAGGATGTGGTATGTCACCCGAGATCAAAGAGCACATCTTTGAACCCTTCTTCACCACGAAGGGGGAGGGTAGAGGAACGGGCCTTGGTCTTTCCACTGTTTACGGCATCATTAAACAGATGGGTGGGAGTATTTTGGTTTATAGCGAACCTGGACAAGGCACGACATTTAAGATCTATCTGCCAAGGGTCGAAGAAGACTTCGATTGGATTGAGCCACAAGGTAACCTTTTGGGATCGCTTCAGGGCTTTGAAACAATCCTGCTGGCAGAGGATGAAGAGGCCGTCCGAAGAGTGGCCGGTGCCATTCTGAGGAGGAATGGTTACATTGTCCTCGAAACTGCCAGTGGAGAAGAAGCATTGCGTTTGGTTCAAGAAGGGAATAGTAACCCGATCCATCTTCTCTTAACCGATGTAGTCATGCCGGGGATGGGCGGTAAGAGGGAACTGGCCCCGTGCCTTCAAGGAGGCTCTAAAAGTGAATTGACTTGAAAAGGGGTGTTAAAGGGGTTAAACATCTGCTATTAAGTTTTTGAGATGGATACCATAGGTCAACGGAATGAATATTAAAACGCCACCATTAACTGTTGAACTTCAAAAGATAAACGAACAACTTCAACAGAAAATCATAGAACGTAAGAAGGCTGAGGAAGAAATCAAACATAGCCTGTCTCTTCTCAATGCCACATTGGAGTCAACCGCAGACGGAATTCTTGTAGTGGACAGAGAGGGGAAGATAGAGAGGTTTAACGGAAAATTTGTCCAGATGTGGAGGATTCCTGAATCCATTCTTGCGTCAAAAGACGATGATCGGGCACTTGCGTTTGTCTTGGACCAGTTAAAAGACCCAGAAGGCTTTCTTAAGAAAGTGAGGGAGTTGTATAATCTTCCCGAGGATGAGAGTTATGATGTCCTCGAATTCAAAGACGGCAGGGTCTTTGAGCGATATTCACAACCCCAGAAGATTGGGGATCAAATCATTGGAAGAGTGTGGAGTTTCCGGGATATCACAGAGCGCAAACAGATGGAGGAAGCGCTACGGGAGAGCGAAGATCGCTATCGGGACCTGGTCGAATTCAGTCAAGACTTAATTTGCACCCACGATCTTCGAGGTAAATTGCTTTCTGTAAATAAAGGAGCCGCAAATCTTTTGGGATACGACTCAAAATTTTTATTGCAGAAGAACTTGCGCGACTTCTTATTGCCGGAAGTCAAAGAGGGGTTTGCGGACTACCTTGCTACAATCAAAAAAAATGGGGTGGCTAAGGGTTTAATGTTGGTTCAGACCCGGACAGGAGAAAAACGACTATGGGAATACAACAACACTCTGCGCACGGAGGGTGTGGCTGAGCCCATTGTGCGAGGTATGGCGCACGACGTCACTAAGCGTAACCAGATGGAACAAGCGCTGATAAGAAGCGAGAAGGCCGCCAATAGATTATCGCAAGAAAATGCAACCATCGCCAGGATCGGACAAATTATCAGTTCGACGCTGGATATTGACGAAGTCTATAGCCTTTTCGCTGAAGAAGTCCGTAAATTGATCCCATTTGACAGGATTTCGGTGGCCATCATTAATTCTGAAGCCCAGACCGTTACAATGGCTTATGCCTGGGGAAATGAAGTTGATGGCCGCAATCAGGGAGATGTTTTCTCCCTTGCTCATTCAATTTATGAAGAACTTGTGGTTACGCGATCTGGCCTTCTCATCCATGCGGAAGATGAAAATGAATTGTTTAAAGCTTATCCTCACCTCTTGAATTCCTTTCGTGCTGGATTTCGATCGATGATATCCGTTCCTTTGATTTCAAAGGACGAAGTGATAGGCGCTCTTCACTTTCGATCATTGAAACCGAATGCTTATGCCGAACTGGACCTCAGTCTGTCTGAAAGAGTAGGCCACCAGATAGCAGGCGCCATTGCCAATGCAAAGCTTTTTAATGAACAAAAGAAGGCAGAAGCAGAGAAGGAGAAATTGATCGTACAGCTTCAAAAGGCTCTTAGCGAAGTTAAACAGTTGAGCGGGTTATTGCCTATCTGCGCATCCTGTAAAAAAATACGGGATGACAAAGGTTATTGGAGCCAGATCGAGACCTATATTCGGGACCGTTCCGAAGCAGAATTCACCCACGGCATCTGTCCGGACTGTTTTAAAAAATTATATCCGGACATAGAAATTTAAGTTTCCCTTTTCAGGGGTGCATTAAACTGCAAGCACTAAATCCTCGCTCGGATAAAACAGAGCTTTCACAGAGGGTCGCACCAAAACGACGATGGTAAACACGCCAAGAATCGTCCCGAAGGGCATAAAAAGGCAGTTCAGGCTGGCTATGACAAGACAGAAGATGTAGTGTTTATGCCTGACAATAAATCGCCCGGCCAGGATCACACAGACCGCAAATGCCCAGCCTACAAGCATGAAGCCTCCCCCCATAATGATAAAAATCCAT
This sequence comes from Deltaproteobacteria bacterium, assembly GCA_016875255.1. The sequence goes on along the minus strand of VGRU01000056.1, from coordinate 4,474 downwards.
CCCAAAAACGGGGGCGGAGGACTTCCTCCCATGCGTTGAGGAGCGACAAGAAAGAGGATTCCCAGGGCAAGATGAATGACCGGGAAGAAAGAGAATAGAGCGGCAATCCCTCCCACAATGTAATGGAAAATCGATAACAACCGAAGATGCTCCTGGTCTTGGTTCATTGTTTTATCCCCCTCATCTCCAATTGGTCAAAAAAAGAGTCTAACGGTAAAGGTAACGAGGCCCGTATCGTTCATAAAAGGCTACGTTTATCGTCTCTTAATTCTTTCCACGTAACCGTAACCGTCACCGAAACGCCTGCCTGCCGGTAGGCAGGGGCTTCGTCACCGTAACCTTAACCCAAACACACGGAACATTTTCATTGTTTGAGGGTGACGAACCTGTCATCAAAGATTTCCTATTCTTTCTTACTCCAACCTCCCTTCCAAACGGAGATGAGTAATCATTTCGATGATTCTTGGCATGACTTCAATGGTCGCTTTCTCGCCTTCGAGAACTGCCTCATGTCTCTTTGAAAAATCGGCGGACCCGATATGGCCCACCTTGGGCCGAATCACCACATCAGCCTGTGAGAGTTGAATGGCGGCAAGTTTCGAATACATGATATTGATCGACTGAAGAAGGGTCTCAATTGTATTTCCGGGAGGAGTCCGCTCCGAACTGGCAGAGATATCCACGGCAATGACCAGATCCGCCCCCAATCGTTTAGCGGCATCCACTGCCACGGGACTGACCACGCCCCCATCGACATAGATCTTATCCCCTATTTTAACAGGTCTGAAAACACCCGGAATGGCGGAGCTTGCCCTCACCGCCTGCCCTGTATTCCCCCTGTTGAAGACGGTCTCCTGACCATTCTGGATTTCTGTGGCAACTGCATAAAAAGGGATCTTCAGTTTTTCCATTGGGGTATTCTTCAATGTCTTATTGACAAACTCCTCCAGTTTCTCCCCTTTGATGAACCCATTGTCAGGGATGGTAATATCCACAATATCCTTCTGTTCGATGGAGAAGGATAATCTCTGAAGCTCAAAAGCATTGAGCCCATAGGCATAAAGGCTTCCGACGACACTGCCCACACTCGTCCCCACGATCATATGAACCGGGATTTTGTTCGTTTCAAGAATCTTAAGCGCACCAATATGAGCAAACCCCTTGGATGCCCCAGCCCCAAGCACCAGCGCAATCTTCGCGGGTTTAGGCGGAGGCTGGACCGGCGCCTCCGGAATGATTGGAGGAGGCTGTGTCTCTTTCAGGGTGCAGGAGGTTATGGCTATAAAAATAGTTAAAATGCAAACCAATCTGTTAAGGTTCATCGACTTTCTCCTGGATAGACCCTCTTATGAATGAGTTTACCAAATCACGTTGAGGAGGTCAATTTGAAGTGCTCGCAAACATCTGGGAGGCATGGAAGGAGCTGCGAACGAAGGGGCCGGAGGCAACGGCTTTGAAGCCTATCTTCATCCCGATCTTTTGATACTCTTCGAATTCTTCGGGAGGGATATATCTTTTGACAGGCAATCGATCGGATCGAGGCTGCAGATATTGGCCGATGGTCAATAAATCGCATCCCACCCCTCTTAGGTCTTCCATTAGATCCAAAACCTCTTCATGCGTCTCACCCAGCCCAAGCATAAAACCCGATTTGGTATGGATCCATGGATAGCTTCTCCTTGACTCTTTAAGTAGATGAAGTGATCTTTTGTAGTTCGCCTGAGGCCTGACTTCGGAGTAAAGTCGGGGGATTGTTTCGATATTGTGATTAAGGACATCCGGTGACGCACGAAGGATGATCTCAAGAGAAGAGAGGTCTCCCCTGAAATCCGGAACCAGCACCTCGATCTTAATCCCTTGATCCTGCTCTCGAATCGCCTCGATCGTTCTCGCAAATAAAGAAGCGCCGCCATCGGGGAGGTCATCACGGGTCACAGAGGTGATAACTACATAATGGAGGCCCATCTCAACAACCACTCTCCCAATTCTATTCGGTTCATCTTCCGCAGGAGGGACAGGAGTTCCGTGCCGGACAGCACAGAATCCGCAATTCCTTGTGCAGATATCCCCCAGTATTAAAAAGGTTGCTGTCCCTTGTGAAAAACACTCCCCGAGGTTCGGGCAATGCGCCTCCTCACAAACGGTGTGAAGGCCTGATTCCTCCAGGAGGGTCTTCACTTTAAGAAGATCCTGATAAGGCGGAATCCGCTTTTTAAGCCAGGGAGGTTTTTTTAAGGTCTTCAATGTTCAATGACCAATTGGCAATTTTCAATTACAAACCAGTCTATAATTGTCCAGGCATCAGCTCTCTAATCCCTCCTTCCCTCCCTTTGCAAAAGGGAGGAACTTCCCCTCTTTGGCAAAGAGGGGCAAGGGGAGATTTTCCAAAATATATCTTTTCAATAATGGACTCATTAGTGACAATGACAATCTTAAGAATTTTAAGGATCCCTACCTTCTACCTATGTTCTACGGCTTGGGTCGCAGTGGCTTGGGAAGATGAATCGCCAAGCCATCCGCATCGAGGCATGCCTCTTTCAGCGCCTCCGGAACTGTGGGATGGGCTTGAATGAAACTGGCAAACTCTTTTAGCTTGCCCCCTATCATCGTCGATGCAATGGAGATGAGAACAGTTGCTTCAGGCCCGATGATATGAACACCTAAGAGGGTATCGTTCTCGCGACTCGCAATCACTTTGATCAGTCCATCGGTCTCTCCTGAGATCACGGCCTTCGGATTGGACCGGAATGGAAAACGACCGATCTTTATCTCTCCTTTTGTCTTTGCCTCTTTCTCAGTGAGGCCAATGGAAGCAACTTCAGGATGGCTGAAGATGCAAAGGGGGATTAAAAGGGGATTCCATTCTCGATGGAGACCCATCGCATTCTCCGCTGCTACCATGCCCTGCTCCATTGCCACATGAGCAAGCATGATTCCTTCAATGGCATCTCCGATCGCATAGATACCCGGAACAGTTGTTTCCATTCGACGGTTGACCTTAATCCCTTTAGGGGAAATCTCAATACCTGCCTTTGAAAAACTTAGTTCTAAGTTGGGGCCTCTTCCCACAGCCATAAGTAATTTTTCAGCAATGATCTCCTGGATCCCCTGGGGGGTTTTAACCGTAAGCCTTAACCCATTCTCCCCATATTGAATCTCTTCGACAGAGGATTGAGTTAAAATCTTGACCCCGTCCCTTTCCAAAAACCTCCGAAGATTCCGGATTAATTCTCCCTCAAGACCAGGAAGAATATTCTCCAGAATCTCTACAATCGTTACTCTTGAACCGAGTGTATTGAAGAGCGTGGCAAACTCAACGCCGATGTATCCTCCACCGAGGATGACCATTTCCCGGGGGATTTGTGTTATCTCCAGCGCTTCATCACTGGTGATGATCCTGTTACTGTCTGGAGTGATGTTTGGAAGTCCCTTCGATTTCGAACCGGGAGCCAAAATGATTGTATCAGCATCAATGATCTCTTTCTCTCCATTCAACAGAACCACTTGATTGGGATTCAAAAGGTCAGCCTGACCATGCTTAATGGTCACCCGATGCGATTCGAGCAATATCTCGACGCCCTTTACCAGCTCCTCAACGACCTTCTTCTTCCGCTCCATCATTGGGTTTAGAAGTCCGGAAGTGTCGAAGGAAAGGAGCTGAAAGACAGGGGACCCTTTGAGTGAGTGAAGTAATTTTGCATCGTGCAGAAGGGCTTTTGTGGGAATACACCCACGATTGAGACAGGTTCCGCCGATTTTATCCTTCTCGATCAGGGTCACTTTGGCTCCTAATTGAGCCGCCCGAATCGCAGCCACATAACCGCCTGGACCTCCGCCGATAATAATGACTCTCTTTGGGTTCATAGGTTATTATTTTTAAACTATTAGACTATTGGTGGCACAGGCCTCTGGCCTGTGTACACTATAAAGAAATCTCATAAAACCAGGGGTAATTTTCAGGTCTTTCTGAAAGCCCATTTTTTACTGGATTGTTCTTAATATATTGCCATTTTTCACTCAATTCCTTTTCATCACGTACAATACGATCGAATCGCTCATCCTGCCAAATCGATCCCTTCGTTCCTCTCTGCTGGTTAATCCTATCTGCACTAAAACTCTTCACGCTGTGTAAGATCTCTCCTAAGTCATACGTGCCGCCTTCGTCTTTAACCAAAGGCTGACACAAAGCATGAACATGATCAGGCATAACCACGGCCGCATAGAGAGTCCATTTTTGCCCATCCCAGTAGCGCAGAGAGTCCAAGGTTATTGTACGCTCTTCATCTGCTAATACTTGCCCTTTCAGGCATCGCCATGTCAAAAAATATGCTCTGTCAGGCTCCTGCCAGTGGGGTAGATTTCTTCTGGTGATTTTAAAAGAAGTCACAGGCTGGAAGCCTGTGCCACCCTCTTTCTTGGTGTGCATTATTTGTTATATTAGATCTTCCAACTTCCTCTCTTCCCAGTCCCTCTG
>VGRU01000055.1 GCA_016875255.1 Deltaproteobacteria bacterium | reverse complement strand
GCTCTCCATCTCCGCCGGTTTCGGTGGGGTCAACAGCGCCATCCTGATCAAGAGGTTCGAGGATTCCCGTTCTTCTTGATCCTGCCTCTTTCTTCAATGATTGACACTTCTGACAGAAGTTATATAATATTGCATAGAAAATAAAAGTCGTTGGTTTGAGGGCTAAGGCTAAGAGGCCGGTTTTGTCAGAGGGTTAGGTCATAGGTTATAAAGGTTTCACTTTACCCCTTCACTTTGCCCAAACTGGCTTCCTAACCATAGCCTTAACCTAAAAGATTTTCATGGTTCGATAGTGACGCTCTATTACAAACGATTGTTGAAGGTTTTTAAAAACCGGTGAGAAGATGGTCCCTTATCAGATTGACCAGGAACTGATCGAATCGATCATCGCCAAATTAAAGGAGAAAGGGTGCGACCTTTCCCATGAAGAGCTAGGCATGGTCGTCGATCTGATCAAGGAGAAGGCGCTCTTTCATTATATCGATCAAGTCATACATCAGGCCGATGCCATCCTCGATATTAATCCTTACTTTGAGGAGAAGGAGATCCTTGAGGCTCTGGCCAGTAATGTCGTGGAATTCCTCGGTGCGGAAGCGGCCAGCATTCGAATCTATAATCCCAGAAAAAAGGAGATGGTCTCCTTCGGGTCCTATCCCGCTGGAAACGAGGATCGTGAAGAAGCCATTCCCTTTGAAGATACGATTGCCGGGGATGTGGTCAAAAACCACAGGAGTTACTTCATCCCCAGCATCTTGAAGGAGGAGAAGTATAAGAATAAGGAGAAGGTTCAAAAACATGGCATTCATTCGATGCTGGCTCTTCCCATCTCAATTCCCCGCTTCTCTCTGAAGGATCTGGATACGGAGGGCTGTCTTCAAATCTATTTTAAAGAGGACGGGAAGGTCTTTACTCCGCTGGAGGTCAGGATTGCAGAGATGATGGCGAAAAGGGTGAGCTATGTCATTGCCCGCAAGCGGATCATGGATCTCCAGAAGTTGAGTGTCACCAAAGACAAAATCGTGGAGCAGATCTTCCTGAAACTCGGAAAACGGGGAGGGGTCAAGATGAAGGAGGTCTTCAACCTGGTCATCCCCGAATTAGCGGATATCATGCGGATCCAGCGTTGCAGTCTCTTTTCCGTGATGGAGGACCGCCAGCAGGTGGTTCTTGAGGCAGGATTTCCGGAAGTACAGCACGGGATCGGCAAGGTCCTCGAAGTGGCAAAGGTGCCCTATATCCGGACCATCATCGATCAGACAGGTCCATACGGTGATTTTGAAAATGAGAAGATCTACCCGACCTATCTCCATATCCTCAATCCGCAGAGGAGCCCTCTTCTTCCTCCGGACCTGAAGCGGTTTCTCGAAATTCAACAGATTCATTCCGTGCTCTACATCCCGCTGAAGGTTAACGGAAAAGTTCAATATTTTTTAACCTTCGATGCCCAGGCCCAGCACCCGGGATTTACGGATGAGGAGATCGAAATTTTTGCCCTCTTCGGCAAGGAGTTGATGAAGGGGCTGAGGCTGGAGAAGATGGATGACATCCTTCACGACTTTAAAAACCCGGCCATTGCAGCGGCCGGATTTGCCAAACGGGTTCAAAAGATTCTGGCTGACGGAGAATATCCCGTGAAGAAAGGGAAGGTTGATCAGGCGCTGGAGATCGTCCTGAAAGAGACATCCCGGATTCAGGAATTGGCCCTGACCCTCCATGGCGAGGGAAAGGAAGACGAGGTGGACCTTTCGGAGAAATTGAAGAGGAGGGCAATGATCAACGAAGAGACCCTGGTCGAGTTGAGACGGGACAGTATCCGGTTGTACGAAGGAGAATCAGAGTCTCCCTTATGGATTCGATGTTATCCCCTCCACATTGAAAGGGTTCTGGACAATCTCCTCAACAATGCCTCCAATGCCATCCCCGAAGAGGGAGGAAATCTCTCCATCCGGTCTTATCGAGAGGGTGAGTGGGCGGTCGCAGAGATTTCGAATACCGGCCAGATTTCCGAAGAAGACAGAGAACGATACCTCATAGGCGAAGGAAAGGGCAGGGGACTCCACATCACCACCCGCCTGGTCAAACGGATGGGAGGGAAGATGGGGATGGTATCCGGAGAAGGCCAGACGACTTTCCGGGTGATGTTTCCTCTGGTTAAAAAATAAAAATTGTTCAAATAGAGCCTGTTCACAAATCTTCTTTTCCTTCATGCCGGACTTGAGGAGCCTGCCCCGTACTTAATACGGGGGCATCCAAAAAGTCTTGAAATAACTGGATTCCGGCTGGAGTTTATCCCGATGGAAATCGGGGCCGGAATGACGAACTTTGTTGTAATTATTGAAGCCGTAGATGGAAAAATTCTACTGCCCTGAGTGTCATCGAACCTATTCCGTCAACACGACCCGATGGCGATGCGACTGCGGTTCTTTCCTTGATCTGGAATTCACGCCGGAGTTTTTCACTGAAAAGATCCTGAAAAGAAGGCCGGACCTGTGGCGGTACAGGGAAGCTATTCCAATACAGAAAGACAGATCGATTCTTTCCATGGGAGAAGGGTTTACCCCCCTTGAAGAGATGGAGTTTCGCGGTCGCAGGGTATGGGTCAAGATCGATTACCTCTTTCCGACAGGTTCCTACAAGGACCGGGGGGCCGCGGTGCTCATCAGCAAGGCCCGGGAGCTTGGGATTAACAAGGTTGTTGAGGACTCTTCAGGCAATGCGGGATCAGCCATTGCGGCTTACTGTGCGAAGGCAGGAATCGGGTGTGACATCTATGTCCCCCAATCGACCTCTTCAGGAAAATTGGTCCAGATTCAGACATACGGGGCGAATTTGAGAAAGATCGAAGGCTCGAGGGAGAAGACAGCACAGGTGACGATGGAGGCGGCTAAAAAAACCTACTACGCCAGCCACAGCTGGAACCCCTACTTTCTCCACGGAACAAAGACCTTTGCGTTTGAGGTATGGGAGCAGATGGGGTGGAAATCTCCGGATACGCTCATCCTTCCTGTTGGACACGGGACGCTTTTGTTAGGAGCCTACATCGGGTTTAAGGAATTGAAGGAAGCGGGGAAGGTTAAAAAAATTCCAAGATTGGTGGGAATTCAATCAACGGCCTGCGCCCCGCTTTATCAGGGTTTTGTGAAAGAGTTAGAGGAGGCCCCGTCTATTATAAAGGGGGAGACGATGGCAGAGGGAATTGCCATTGCTGAGCCTGTCAGGGGGAAACAGATCCTGAAGGCAATCCGGGAGACTGTCGGAGAGATTCTGACTGTGACCGAGAGAGAGGTTATGCCGGCCCTGAGAGAGATGGGCCGAAGAGGCCACTTCATCGAGCCCACCTCTGCGGCTACCATCGCCGGACTGAAGAAGTATTTAAAAAGCAAGGGGAGAAAAGAGGTCATCGTATCGAGTCTGACGGGAACAGGGTTAAAGGCCGTGGAAAAGATAGAAATCTTTGGAAAATCCAAAGATTTCTGATTACACTGATTAGAAACCGATTACACAGATTAGAAATTCATTGATGACAATCTCGTAAAAAGTCGAAAAACAAAGGAAACGTCATGCTGAACTTGGTTCAGCATCTAACAAAATCAAGAACTTACGAGACCCTGTCGCGAAGTGATGAACGAATGTGAATCAACAAGTTCAGGGCGACAAACCAGGACTTTTTACGAGACCGTCATTGATGAATGAAGAGAAATCTGTGAAATCATTTTCAAAAATCTGTGTCATCAGGCCTGCCAAGCCACTTGACAGTTACTCAATAGCTGGTTAAATTATCTCCACCAAAATAAGAGGCTTTAAGAATAGACCGAGGAGGTAGGGTTATGGGTCGGATGAGAATGAAGCAGGGTTTGTTTTTTCTAATCGTTGTGATGTGTCTCTCTCTTCTTTCTCCAGCTTTCATCTTTGCTGCGGAGGAGAAGAAGGACACGAGGCCGGAGCGGGGGATTACCGTCTACCCGGAATTTTCAATAGTGTCCACTGGAAAGGGGGAGACCGTTCGGATGGATCTGACCCTCGAAAATAAAGGCCGGGCAGATGAGACGATCGATGTGAAGATCTCAACGGTTCCCAAGGGATGGAAGGCGACGATGAAGGGCGGGAGTTATCTTGTGGCCGGGATGTATGTGGCAAATGGAAAGTCGAGAAATTTAGCCCTCAGCCTCGAACCTGACAAAACCATTGGCCCCGGCGGTTATGTCTTTCAGTTTGATGCTCAAACCGCTGACGGGAAATTCACTTCGACCCATAAGTTAACAGTGAATGTGCAGGAGAGGGTCCCGGGAGCGGATGATATCCAAATCACCACCTCATATCCCGTCTTGAGAGGCCAGACCGATGCCCGGTTCGAATTTTCCCTCGAAGTGTTGAATAAGAGCGAGAGCGATCGAGCCTTTAACCTTGCGGCCATCGGGCCCGAGAAGTGGGAGATCAACTTCAAACCCGCCTATGAGGCCAAACAGATTTCGAGCCTCCGGATGAAAGGCGGACAGAGCCAGACGGTCGCTGTCGAGGTGTCGCCGCCCAGAGACGCAAAGTCAGGAGAATATCCTGTCCAGGTAAAGATCACTTCGGGAGAGCAGAAGGCGGAAGCGAAGTTGATGGTAGTGCTCACCGGCATTTACAAACTGGATGCAGGGACGCCCACCGGAATCCTGTCGCTGGAGACGATGGTGGGAAAACCGGCGACTGTCTCTCTCTTCGTCAAGAATACAGGCTCCGCTGTCAACCGCAATGTCAGTTTCACCTCCTTTAAACCTGAAAACTGGGAGGTAAAGTTCAATCCCGAAAAGATCGAAGCGTTGGAACCCAATGCGCTGAAACAGGTGGAAGTCACCATCACTCCAGCCAAGGAAGCGCTGGTGGGAGATTACTCCGTCGGATTGATGGTGGATGGCGAGAAGGGGAGCAGCAAGACCGTGGAGATGAGAACAACGGTGAGGGCTTCAACAGCCTGGGGATGGATCGGGATCGGAATCATCATCTTTGTCATCGCAGGCCTGTGTGGTCTGTTCATCTGGTTGGGGAGGCGTTAAGGTGAAAGGACAGATTATCGTTGAAACCGAGGATTTGACGAAGAAATACGGGTCCCGGACCGCAGTGGATCATCTCAACATCAAAATTGAAGAAGGAGAGGTCTTCGGATTCCTCGGTCCGAATGGAGCGGGCAAGACAACGACACTGCTTATGTTTCTCGGCCTCACCGAACCGACCTCCGGAAGGGCGAAGGTCATCGGATTCGATCCGACCCGGGAACCCTTTAAGGTGAAGGAGAAAGTGGGTTACCTGCCTGAGAACGTCGGTTTCTATGATGATATGGATGCGAGGCAGAACCTCAGGTATATTGCGAAGCTAAACCGGATCTCCGGAGAGGTCTCTGAAAAGAGAATTGACTACTGGCTGGAGATGGTTGGCCTTTCAGAGGAATCAACCAAGAAAGTGGGAACCTTTTCAAAGGGAATGAGACAGCGACTCGGGATCGCCGAAGTATTGATCAAGGAGCCGAAGCTCGTCTTTCTCGATGAGCCCACGATTGGACTCGATCCCGATGGAACAAACCGGATGCTCGACCTCATCCATTCCCTGAGCAGGGAAAAGAATATCACCCTTTTTCTTTCCTCCCATCTGCTCGATCAGGTCCAGAGGATCTGTGACCGGGTGGGAATCATGATCAACGGGAATCTGGTGGCGATCGGTCCCATTGAGGAACTGGCAAAGAAGAAGCTGGGATTGGACCAGCAAGATTATACGCTCGAAGAGATCTATATGAAGTACTTTAAGGAGGCCTAAATTGTACGGGATCTTAACGATATTTAGAAAGGAGATGGAGGACCATTTCAACAGTCTTCGGTTTCTCCTCATTTCAGCCCTCATCGTGATGGTCGGTGTGATCATCACATCCATGGTAGGGATGGCGATCCAGGAGGAATTGAAAGGGATGGCCAAGCCCTCGCTCATTTTTCTGCTCCTTTTCACTTCGACAGGGAAACTCTTCTCCTTCGTTCAGTTCATCGGCTTTTTCGGCCCTCTCCTGGGCATCTTTTTAGGCTTTGATTCGATCAACCGGGAGCGGGTTTCAAGGACTCTGTCGAAACTGGTCTCTCAGCCGATCTTTCGCGACTCGATCATCAATGCCAAATTTCTATCGGGTGTTGCGATCATCGCGATCATCCTGGTCGCCACTGTCCTCCTCATCTCGGGCCTCGGCATCCGGTTGGTCGGAGTGGTGCCGGGTGTGGAAGAGGTGTCGCGTCTGGTCATCTACGTCGTCATCAGCCTTCTCTACATCTCCTTCTGGCTGGGGATATCGATCCTCTTCTCCGTGATCTTCAAGAGCGCAGCCACCTCTGCTCTGGCGTCGCTGGCCATCTGGATATTCTTCTCTTTCTTTGTGAGCCTTGGAGCAAGCGTTTTGTCTGATGCGGTTGCTCCCGTCACCCAGACCGCTTCCGGGGTTGATGCGGAAATGCTGATCCGGCATGAGCGGATTCAGAGGCTCACCTCCCTGGTTTCTCCCATGACGCTTTACAGTGAAGCCACGACGACCATTCTCGATCCGATGCGAAAGACCACGAGGACATTGATTCTGATGGGCCCCCTGGAAAGGTTTTCCATGAGTCGCTTCCAGAGCCCTCTTCCCCTTCTGGAGAGCATCTTTATCGTCATTCCCCATCTTATTTCGATTGTGGCAATCACTCTTCTCTGCTTCGGAATCTGCTATCTTGTTTTCATGAGACAGGAGATCCGAACTGTGTAACTGATCATTGCAAAATGGCCAATTAGCAATGATCAATTAGCAAGGGCAATTCCAGATAACGAATAATGATTGATGTGCCATTTCTTTCATTGCTAATTTTTCATTGATAACTTTGCAATTTTCATTGTGGGTTTAAATATCTCCCCAACACCCCATCACCCCACCATCGTAAGGAAGCGTGAGCTCTTCGGCTGGGCGATATATGATTTTGCAAACTCAGCCTTTGCCACGACGATTCTCGCTGTCATCTTCAATCACTACTTTGCCACGGTGGTCGCCGGAGGGGAGAGAGGGGTCGAACTCCTTGGATTCCGTCTCCACGGCGCTTCCTTCTTCACCTTTTCCGTTTCTCTCAGCATGCTTATCTCCGCCATCCTTTCCCCGTTCTTAGGGGCGGTCGCTGACGCTTCAGCATCAAAGAAGCGGTTTCTGATGGCCTTCTGCTATATCGCTGTCCTCTTCACCGGCCTCCTCTATTTTGTTCAGGAAGGAAATTACTGGCGCGGGGCGATCTTCTTCATCATCGCTAACATCGGTTTTGCAGGAGGCAATGTCTATTACAATGCCTTCCTTCCTGAAATCTCGAACGATCAAAATATCGGCCGCATCTCAGGTTTCGGCTGGGCATTGGGATATATCGGAGGCGGGGCTCTTCTGGCCATTAACCTGGTGATGTTAAAATATCCCGGAGTCCTTGGGTATCAGGAAGGGTCTTTTTCCGTTCAGGACTGTTTTCTTTCCGTTTCCCTGTGGTGGTTCGTTTTCTCCCTCCCCACTTTTTTTCTTCTGAGAGAGAGGGCGCAGAAGGTCCCTCTTGCTCCCGGGAAGAGCTATTTCAGAGAAGGTTACATCCGCCTTCGGCATACCCTTGGCCGGATCAGGACTTTCAGGGAATTGACGAAGTTTTTGGCGGCCTATTTGATCTATAACGAAGGGATTGAAACCGTCATCGTCATGGCTTCCATCTTTGGCGCCCAAGTCATCGGTATGGAGACCGGCGAGATCATCCTCTTCTTCCTGATGGTTCAGGGGATCGCCTTTTTCGGCTCCCTGGCCTTCGGTTTCCTGGCCGATGCCATAGGAAACAAGAGAACGGTGATGATCTCTCTGGTTATCTGGTCTCTTATCGTTGTCTGGGCTTTTCAATTGGGGATCATCTGGGATCCTAAAACAGAATACTGGATATTAGGAGTATTAACAGGCATCGTTCTGGGCGGAAGTCAGGCCGCCTCCCGTTCCCTTCAAGGGATCTTTACTCCCGATGCGAACAGCGCCGAGTTCTTCGGCTTCTTTGCCGTCTCAGGCAAATTCGCCTCTGTATTCGGCCCTCTCATCTATGGAATTCTGATCGCCATCACCGGAAGCGTTCAATCAGGCATCCTCTCCGTCCTCGTTTTCTTTATTGTCGGCGGAATCCTCCTGTGGACGGTTGATGAAAAGAAAGGGATGGAAGAGAAACAGAAGCCGGTTTTTTAGTTGAAGGTTTTAAGGTTGAAGAGAATATTATTCCCCGGAGAATCCTTTAGCCTCAATCCATTCCCTTTCCAAACTGCAACTTCTAATCTTATCCTGAAGCTGAGGGAAATCTATTTGATGGGAGGAAACTCTCAACATATTTGCAATATCCATTAGATGCTTCTGTGATTTGCCTTCTTTGTAATATTCCAGTTTTCTCAAAATGACATACTCTGGAGGTGCCACCCAGATAGGCTCCCCTTCTACAATGAATTCTTTTCGATTTAACATTCCCCAGTGATGCAATTCATCCTGCCCCATAAGGTAGCAATCAGCCTTAAACCCTGTTTCAGAATGGATGATATTAAAATGGCCCCGAGAAGCGCGTTTTATCTCAAGGTTGATATTTTCTTGAGGTGGACAGTAAAATTCTTTTGGGGAAAAACTTTCCAGCACTTTTTCGATGTCCTCTGTTTTTAATGCGATGACCAAGTCAATGTCATGGGTTAAACGGGGCTCGCCATAGACAATTGCAGCTACGGCTCCGGTGACCATATATCGGACCCCCAACTTGTTCAGACGGTTGATAAATATTTGGAAGAGGTTAGGTTCTCCCATATAGGAAAAACTCCCGGACCTTTTCCTGAAGCTCTTTTTCGGTCCAATCCGGATGGGCATGCCGTAAAGCGGCTGTTTTTAACTGCCGTGCAGAGGAATAGAGCTGGAGGGCTATCCGAAGCTTCTTCTCGGGCGTCATCGATTGATAGATTTTTTCTTGGATGGGATGCACACTCAACCTTTCAACTTTATAAAAATCTTATCCCATACCCCCAGATAATTGTCAAATGGTAAGAATAAAGGCTACCTCTAAAAATGTCATTCCTGCGAAAGCAGGAATCCAGAAGGTCTTGAAATAACTGGACTCCCGCTGGAGTTTATCCCGTACTTGATACGGGGCGGGAGTGACGAATCTGGAATTATTAGAGGTTCCCTAAAGAAAGGAAGAGAGAAGTAACCCGGCTGAAATCTCTTTACATGATCATTTATCAATGCTCCGCCCATAAACACCTCTTGACAAATCATTCTTGATTACTTAACATAATTGATAAGAATCATGGAACAATCAATCGCCGAACAAAAAGCCCGTGAATTGGGAATCGACAGGACTCAGGTGGTCCGTGAGTACTGGGAGCTCATTATATTGAAAGGGCTTTATGAATCACCCCAGGGTCGCTATCTGATTTTCAAAGGGGGAACAGCTCTCCGGTTAGCCTACGGTTCTCCAAGGTTTTCCGAAGACCTTGATTTTTCACTGACCAAAGATGTGATGAAAGGCAAATTTCTTCCACTCATCAAAAAGATCATTTCTCCTTTTCCTGAATTGATTCAAACAGACCTTGAGGAAAAATATTATACTTACCTGGCAGAAATCAAAGTCACTCAGAGTTATTTACGTTTGCCTTTTCGGATCAAAGTTGAAATCTCAAAGAGAGAGATAAAAGATTATCAATGGGAGCTGAAACTTCTGAATTCCTCGGCCACGGTTGTGCAGGTGATGGCACAGGTGGCAACTCCGGAACAGATTTATCAGGACAAGTTGGCCTGTCTGAAGGAAAGGGGCAAACCGAAAGATCTGTTTGACCTCTGGTACTTATCCGAAAGGCTTAGGATTCCTTATGCCCCCCCAAAAACGGACGTAAAGAGAAAGGATGTCATCCGTGATCTGCGTAAATATTTGCCAAGGGATTTTTGGCCGGCCATTGAAAGGCTTATCAGATGAAAGGGATTGAACTTTTAAAAGCACTTCAGAAGATCGATAAACCCTTCTACACGATTGCTGATCTGGAAAAAGTCACAGGCCTTCAAAGAAATAGCCTCTACGTGGCCCTGAAGAGAGGGGTGGCAGGGGGCGTCATCGAGAGGGTTGCTCAGGGCATTTACCTTCCAATGGGAAGCCTTATTTCAATGGAAACCTTGGCGGCTCAGCTCTACCTTCCCAATTACCTATCCTTCGAATCTGCTTTAGCCGGATATGGGATTCTGAACTTGGTTCCCTATACCATCACTTTTGCCACTCCCAGAAAGACGAAGAAGTCCCTCCTCCGAAAACAAGAGATCGAATTCAGACAGATTTCCCGGGACCTTTTCTTCGGATTTGAAATGAAGAATGGAATCTATATTGCCTCACCTGAAAAAGCCTTTTTGGATCAGGTGTATTTCCTGACAAGAGGGAAGGCGGCCATCGATTTCGACGAGATAGACACCAGAAAACTTTCCATGAAGAGATTGAAGGATTATGTTAAATCATTTCCGCCTTATGTGAGGAGTCAAATCGAGAATATTCTTCACTGAATTTTTAATGAGGGATGTATTCTCATGACAAATGGACGAGCCCCGCCATTTTTCTTTAAAAAGTTGATCCAAGGAAATATTGAGGTAGGTGAAAGAGCAAGACAAGCGGGAAAACAGTTCAATGGTATCAGGTATTAGGTATCAATTGACATTGCAAGAAAGCTGACGTATAAAGTCAAAAGGGAGGGGAGAAATACCAGGAGTACGAATGAGGAAAAGCAGCTTATACGTGGACACGTCAGTGATTGGGGGCTGCTATGACCAGGAGTTTCAGGAATGGTCAAACGGGCTTCTTACCGATATCAAAGCAGGAAAATTCTTGCTGTTCCTTTCTGAGCTCTCTGATGCAGAAGTTCAGGATGCTCCGAAGGAGGTTAGAAAGAAATACCTTGAATTTAGAAACTGTGCGAATAGGATTCTTGAACTTAACGCTGAGGTGATTGAACTGGCCAATGCGTATCTCAACCATGATATTCTAACACCGAATTATCGTAATGACGCCCGGCATATCGCACTCGCAACGGTTGCAGGGGTAGACGTATTGGTTAGCTGGAATTTCAAGCATGTTGTCCATTTCGAAAAGATTCAGAAATTCAACGCCGTTAATATCGAGATGGGGTATAAACCAATTTTGATTTATTCACCAAGGGAGGTGACAACCCATGGCAGTCAAAGCAATTGAGCTGGTCCGCAAGATTAGAGATAAGCACTTTGAGGAAACCCAAAATCTTTCAGTAGAAGAGCAGATTAAATTTGTTAGGGAAAAAGCAAAAAGATTACAAGAGAGACTCGTGGAGAAACAACCATCACCCGTTAATGACAGAACACGAAAATCCACGTGACCACAGAATCATCACCAACCTCGTGATCCCTGCTCTGCCAAAAGACAGCCAGACGACATTCTCCCTTTTTAGTGGAAATCTACAAAATCTGACCGAGATTGGCCTTCGCCCTTTGTGTAACGGTTAATCAAGAAAGAGGTTGACTTTGTTTGTAAGGTCAAATTCCAATCTTCACATCTAATGTTTTGAGTTCAGAGTTCGGAGAGTAAAAGCCCATACTCCGAACTCCGAACTAAATACTCCGAACTTTAGTATTTAAACCTGATCCGGTATTTCACTTTCACTTCTTTGTCTTTCGCCACGGGTACATCAAAACGAATCAGGTTGGAGCTCAATTTTTCGTACGAGTGGGTATTCGAAAGCATCTCCCAGTCGCCGGGAATCGGCTCTTCCACTAAAACCTTGATATCCTCCTTTTTGTGATTCCTCAAACTTACTTCAAAGGCCACTTCATAGAGGTTGTAACCAAGGTGTTTGTATTCGGTCTGAACCCTCTCTCCTACCACATCAAAGGCCTCGCCGATCTTGATCTTAATCTTTTCATCCTTTGGCGTATGGTCGATCCGGTCCTCTCCCACAAACTGGAGGCTTCCATCCTTGTCCTCTTTATAGACCCGGATCGTTCCTTTCGGGAGGGGAATGCCGAGGTTATTCTTTTTTGTATTCTCCAGTTCGAGAAAGACCCCGACTTTCTGCTTATTCGTCCTCTGGTCATAGCGAGAATAGTAGTAGTGGGGCTGACCCGAGAAGATAAAGAGCTTTTTAACAGGAACCTGATTGGCATCGAGGAGGGACATCTGCTTGGTCTGATTATCTTTGATGGTTGTCCTGCGGTCGAGTGTGTAAAGATGATATTCGAAGAAAGACTCCTCCTTAAACTGTTGGCTTACTTCTTTTGCAGCGGCCATGGGCCGAGCATAATCCATCCTCATCTCTCCTTTGACCCGATGGATATCGCCTGCCACCAATTTAAGCAAAGCGTTCTGATAGGTGGCACCACTCCGGTTGTCAATCGTGACCCATCCGGTCATGTCAGTCATTGTGTCCAGCTTATTTAAGACCGCCACATAATCCGCCTTCCAGTTAATCCCGGAGGTGAGGTAAGAGGCTTCCACTTTCTGGGGCCGGGATAGCCTGCTTTCCAGCACCCAGACGAGTGTGGGTTGCGAAATGAGGTTCTCAGGGATCTTTGAAAGCAGGATTCGGCCATAATGGCCGATATGAATCTTATCTCCGATCTGGAAGATATTTCCTCCCTGAGTAGAAAGGAGGGTGGCCTCAACTATCTCCTCTTTTTTCGTTTCGTTGTTGAATGTTGCCAGTTGAACCTTCTGGCCCACATATTTTTCGAGAAGTTTCTGGGGACTCAGAAGATCGTACTCGTAGTTCTGCTCCAGGACATTGAGGCTCGACCCATTGATCAAGGACTTGATATGAACCGTGGTCGGATCGATCTTTCCGGCTACATCCATAAATTTCAGTTCATGGATTCCCGGCTTAAGCTCGATGAGTCGCGTATCCTTCACCAGCCCGATATTCGAATTGTAGATGGTGATAGCCACATCCTGCTGATCTTTCAAGGTGCTGGTGAGTGGTGCCGCATAACCTATCTGGATGGAAAAGATGAAAGTGATGAGAATGATGACAATCATTAACTTTTTCATTTTGGAACCCTCCTGTTTTGGTTTTTTCAATCTGAAATCCGAAATCCGCAATCCGCAATCGACTCGGCCTCCTTCTCGGGTTTTTAATATTAAAGACAACACAGGAAGCATTTGGTTCCAAAAAAAGGAAATTATTGTAAAAGCATAAAGAATGTGCTACAAATTAAAGGATTGTGGCACATCCATACCTGCTGGTAAGATAAAAGGAGATTGAAGATGAAGAAACTCACCATACGGGAGGCTCGAAAATCACTCACGCATCTGGATCATTTATTGGAGGTTGAGGGGGAAGTAATGGTTACACGGCGCGGCGAACCCATTGCGCATTTGGTTCAGGCAGGAAAGAAGAAGCCCATTCCGTCTCACCGGGACTTACGAGAGGGAATGCCACGGATGCGAAAAAGAAGCGAGAAACTGGTCCGTGAAGATAGGAACGCAAGATGAGGAAAATTATCTACTTCGATACAAGCGCCCTGGCGAAATGGTATTTAAACGAAATGGGGTCCGATGATGTTGAAAAATATATCCAGGAGCACGGTCCGGTGGATATAAGCGACCTGACGGCAGTTGAAATGCGGTGTCTCCTTGCCCGCCTGAGGAGGGTGAGAAATATTGACCCCAAAACTGAAATAAAAATCTTTGCAACATTTGAAGAGGATATTCGTCAAAGGTTTCTGATTTGCCACCCCTTGCCCGATGGTCTGACCGCAGGCGCGGTGTATCTTTTGTCCGTTCATCCTGACCTGCCGATTCGAGCCCTCGATGCACTACACCTGATGATTGCAAGGGAGATTCGGGCAGAGGTCCTTGCCACTGCTGATCGTGTGATGGTGGCTGGGGCAAAAGCAATGGGTTTTTCTGTTGTCAGGTTTGACAGGCCGGTCAGCCGATAAATTTCCCCGATCTTATATCAGCGAGTTTTCCATCAAGCCCAATTTGACCACTTCGATGCGCCGAAGGTCGCTCACGCCAAGTTTATATTTCTCATCCGCAGCAAAGATGTGGGTGGGGGGATTGTCGAGAGGCTTGTCTTCTCCAAAGTGAGCAGTGCGTTGAAGTTGAAGCAGACGTGCTCCCACGGCATCGAGCGCCACAGGATCCTTTCCGATGAGGAGACCTTTGTATTCGGAGATGAACCTTCGATCAAAGTGATGGGCTCCCCGGTTGTAAAATTGAGTCCGGATTAAACTCAGAATATTGAGGCGGGTCTTACCTTTGACAATGGGCTTATTCCATATCGAAGCCAGTGGGGAGCACGCATCGGAATGATAAAGCCAGGGGGTGGAAACGAACATAATATAATTCTTAATGCATCCCCCGATGCCTGACCAGTGATGGGTTCTTAAGGGTCTAACATTGATTAATGCTGTAGCGGATTTAAAGATAGAGTTATTAAGGACACCTCGATCGTCAATACCGATATTCTTTTTGAGAACTCCAGCTTCCATAACCCTTTGCTGGATGGCCTCTTCCAATTCTCCAGGGGTGGGGAGGTGAAACCAAGAATTCGATTTGATGCCGACGACATCAGCCGGCTTGATTACCCTTCTCCAGGCTTGAACAGGCTTATCTTCACTCAATAATTCGCAGACCCCTGCATCGAGCATCTTCTGGATGATCTTCGGATTGATATTGCCTTGATGATCGATCGCATTCTCGTCACGGATGAGGATGACTTTCACTTTTTCTTCGGCCTTCGCTTCTCCACTGGTGGATGAGCCAAGAGCCGCGGCAAAAGCAGTATAGGCTGTGCCGCGAAGAAAATCCCTTCGGGTGATGGTTCTGTTTTTTTTCATCGTTATCCTCCCTGGTCAATGTTAGAAGGTAAGGGCTATGAAGCCAGTTTTGTTTAGAGTTAATCGGTTAATGTTACGGTGACGAAGCCCGTTTGGTTTGATAGTCAAACGGTTATGGGTGACGATGCTCGTATCGAAGCAAGAGACTCGAAAAACGAAGTTCGAGCATCCAGATTCAGTCCACGAGTCTCGGTATGAGCTTCGACAACGACAAACGTCATTTTCAATTTAACGATACGGGCCTCGTTACCCTTACCGTTAAACTTTTATTTTCCGTGTATTTTCTTCACGACCGCCTCAATCAATTGTTCTGTTTTTTCAATAGAAGGTGCATCAAAGACTACCAGGACATACTTTTGATAAAGCCTTGCGGTTGTCCATTTTCCATTCTCTGTCTTAACTGTTTTCAAAGAGGTTGCGTCTGGCATGAAAGTCTTCGCAAAACGGTGAAAGGCTTTTTGTGCCAGGTCTTTCCCCGGATATTGAACCACGAGAAGAAAGGTTTTGCCTTTTTCTCCGGAAAAAGGATAAGTGGCAAGAATAGCATTTGTTCGTGCTCCCAAATTAAGGATGTTTTCATGCGAAATGAAGTAGTGATGATTTAAAACCTGGTGAAGGTGGAAGTAGCGAATGGTTTCCTGAGAGAGTCCCTCTTCGGGCAGGAATTGGATCAGTTTTGGTTTTGAACCTCCCTGCTTCATATTCTTCGCTACGGCTTCGCCAAGCGTTAGAATGTCTTTCCTCGCAGCAGGGGTTTCTCTTTCGGCAAAGACATTGGCAAAATACTTTCCTTTCCAGAAACGGAGCAGGCCTCCGCCATAATCCGATCCCTGGCCAATTCCAACCTCTTCCTCTTCTGTTTGGTAAGAGAATATTCCAAAGGCATCTTCGGATGAACCCATATCGAAGAGTTCTACCAACAAGGAAGGATGGCCTGCTTTCAGATAACGTCGGACCATGAGAAGTTTAAAATCGTAAGAGCGATAAAACTCGGCAGCGCCGTCCATATATCGGAAAGCGGTTTGGCGATCATAAAATTCATCCTTTCCATCCGCTTTATAGTCCCCCACTTTCAGGGGAAGCAGTCTCTTTATCTCCGCCCTCCTTCCATCTTTCTCCACTGAAAGGGCAGGGAATTCACCCATCGCCAACATCACTCCAATCATGAGAAAGGAAAAAAGACAAACTCTCATCTTCAATGGTTAGCTTTCATTTTGTCCCACCGGGCAGGATTTAAAACA